>JBCDLG010000018.1:0-39362 GCA_038745625.1 Pseudomonadota bacterium
GCCTCACGATCGACTATCGCCACACAACCGTCGAGGATCTCTTGGCCAGCGGCGCCGAGCCCTTCGATGTGGTTCTGAACCTCGAGGTGGTGGAACACGTCGCCGATGTGGACCTCTTCCTGACAACATCGGCCAATCTCGTGAAGCCGGGCGGCATGATGGCGATGGCGACCCTCAACCGTACACTGAAGGCTGCCGCAACAGCGGTGTTTGCGGCGGAGTACATCCTGCGCTGGCTGCCCCGCGGCACGCACGACCCACGAAAATTCGTACGCCCCAAAGAGGCCAAACGCGCTTTGGAAGGCGCTGGCCTTCAGATGATCGCCGAGCGAGGTCTCGCCTATCTGCCGCTGCTCGATGGCTGGCGCATCGGCAACGACCTCAGTGTCAACTATATGCTGTTTGCGGAGAAACCGGTCGCATCCTAGCGCTCGGCTTGCCGCAGCACCCATCGGTCCGTACTACGGGTAAGGGTCGCCGCGGGGCTTTGTCCGCTCTCGTCAAGTGCGATGAGAAACGCATCACAAGGCCGTCGGTCGTTTGGGTGCGTGCGGAGAATGATTATCGCTGCCCTGGCGCACGCCGCCTCCAATGCAGAGGCGGTCTCAAGGACAGCGATCTCGCCGCCGCCGGGCAGCTGCTGGTAACAGCTCTCCCCGTCGCATACAGACAAAAGGGCCTGCGCTGCCACGTCAGGGTCCTCGGCGATCGAACGTAGCCAGACCTCGGCCGTGAACCGGTCCCGCCTCTTGGAAAGAAGCGCCAGCGCAGGCCCGTCGCCGTCCAACCGCACACCGACATTGCGCAAGTCGCGGCTGATAAAGATATCCGGCGGCGGATGGCCGACTCTGAGTGGAAGAGCGAGCACGATGAGCCCGAGCCCAGCCAAGCGCCAGGGCGCCTGCAAGATCGCGAGGGTGAAGAGGCCGCACACCGCGCAAAGAAAACTCGCCACCGGGATCGACGGTACCAATTGCACCGCACCAGGAAGGCTCGCCGTCCACGATGCGATATCGATGACCATCGCAACAGCGCGGCCCACCAGCGCGAGCACCAAACCATCGAGCCCAAGCGGCATCACAAACAGCGCGAGGACAGCAGCTGGCATCACGCCGAGGGTAATGATCGGCATCGCAAGCATGTTGGCCAACAGGCCAAAACTTGCCAGGCGACCAAAATGAAAAAGTGCAAAAGGCGCCGTCGCCAGCCCCGCCACGAGGCTCGTGAGGGCGAGCCCGCCAGCGAAGCGAAGCGTCTTCATCACCACACCGTAATCATCCGAACGCGGCAGTTTTTCTTCGATGAAGGAGAAGGTCGCGATCAGCGCAACCACGGCTGCGAAGGACATCTGGAAACCGGCTGCGATCACCGCTTCGGGTCGGAGCACGATAATCACAATCGCTGCCAGCGCTGCGTTGCGCAGACTGATGCCGCGCCGGTCAAACAGGATCGCGAGGAAAACGATCCCTGCCATGATGAAAGCGCGCTGCGCTGACCACGCGCCGCCCGAAAGAAGGAGGTAGAACGCCCCGCCGCAAAGGGCACCGATCGCTGCCCATTTCTTGATCGGAAACCGAAGCGCGAGCACCTCAAAGCGCGACAGCACCCAACGGATGGCAAAAAAGAGAAAGCCGCAGACAAGCCCCATATGGAGGCCCGAGATCGCGAGAAGATGGGCGAGTCCTGCATCCCGCAGGTCCTCAACGACATCTTCAGGAATGCGTTCCCGCTTGCCAGTGATCAGCGCTGCCGTGACCGCGCCAGGGGCGCCGCCGATTGTACTCTCGACGCGATCAGCAATCCGGTCACGGAGCCTTTCCACCGAGGCTCTGAAACCGGTGTCGCCGCGCGCGACCACCGCTGGCGGGGCATAGGTGAAGCCCGAGCCGCCAATCCTCTCGTAGAACATGCTCCGGGAGAAGTCATAGCCGCCAGGCATGGCCGGCCCCGGCGGCGGTGACAGCGATGCCCGTACACGAATGACATCGCCAGGCGTCGCGGCGCCCGGCTCGCCGCGCCAAACGACGCGTACGCGGTGAGGCGTCGCCTCTGGACCCAAGCGGCTGATCCGCTCCACACGGATGGTGTAGCGCCGATCCCGCTCACGCAACTCCACCTCTTCGAGCACCCCGGTCACGGTGACCGGCCGTAGACCATCGGGGATCACTGGAGCATCGACAATCTCCGTCCGCAGAGCGATCAGCGCCATGCCCGCGAAAAAACACGCGAGCAGCCGTGCTCCATAGACAATCCCGAGCCGATGCTGGCGGACCCCCAAGGCCCAAAGCCCAGCGAAGACGAACGCGAGCAGCGTCACGGCAGCTCCGGTCGGCCGCTCCGGGAGATGAAGCCACAATGCCGACCCCGCCACCATCAGGCATGGCGCGAGGAGGATAAAGCGCCCCTCCTCCTCATCGGCCCAGCGGCACAGGAGCGCCCGAAACGCTTCGGGACGCCAAAGCCGCTTGGCCGCGCTCCCTATCGCGCCTAGGTCCGCGAATTCTTGCCGTTTTGAGGATGACATGACTGCTCAAGCTAAGCCCATCGTGACCCGCTTCGCACCGTCGCCGACGGGCTATTTGCACATTGGCGGGGCGCGGACGGCGCTTTTCAGCTGGCTTTATGCGCGCGGCGCCAAAGCGCCCGAGGGTTCGAAATTCCTCCTCCGGATCGAGGACACCGACCGCGCGCGCCATGACGAAGAGGCCGTCACAGCGATCCTTGATGGCCTCACCTGGCTCGGGATCGACTGGGACGGTGCGCCGATCAGCCAGTTCGCGCGCGCCGAGCGACACTCAGAGATCGCCTATCAGCTGCTTGAGGAGGGCAAAGCCTATCGCTGTTGGCTGGCGGGAGACGAGCTCGATACCGCCCGTGCTGAGGCGCGCGAGAAGAACATCCGCTTCACCAGCCCCTATCGCGACGGCGGCGAAGGCGAAGGCCCAGCCTCGATCCGGCTCAAAGCGCCCCTTGATGGCGATACCGTGATCCAGGATGCCGTCCAGGGCGAGGTCAAGTTCCCCAATCAGAGCCTCGACGACATGGTCCTGCTGCGCTCCGATGGGACGCCGACCTATATGCTCGCGGTGGTTGTCGATGATCACGATATGGAGATCACCCACGTCATTCGCGGTGACGATCACCTGATCAATGCAGGGCGTCAGCAGCAGCTTTATGAGGCCATTGGCTGGGACTTTCCTGTGTGGGCCCACGTGCCGCTGATCCACGGCCATGACGGCAAAAAACTCTCCAAACGCCACGGAGCCTTGGGCGTCGAGGCCTATCGTGATGAGGGCTACCTGCCGGAAGGTCTGATGAACGGCCTCCTCCGCATGGGTTGGAGCCATGGCGACGATGAAGTTATCCCCAAGGCCCAAGCGCTTGAGTGGTTCGGTCTTGAGGGCCTCGGCAAAGCGCCCGCGCGCCTCGACCCCGAAAAACTCGCTTCGATCAACGCCCATTACGTCGGGGCCCTACCCGACGAAGAGTTCGCCGACGCCGTGACGCCATTCTTAGAAACCGCGCCCTCGGAGGCCCAAAGGGCGATGCTGACCCGCGGCGCACCGTTCCTCAAACCGCGCATGAAACTCCTCACCGACGCGGGCGCTGCGGCCGGTTTCGCGCTGCTGGAGCGGCCCTTTGAGATCACTGGCAAACCGGCCAAGCCGCTCAAAAAAGAAGGTGCGATGGCCCATCTCACGGCCATTGCCGCGCTTTTGGAGGACCAGGACGATTGGTCGCCCGCAGCGATCGACGAGCGGTTGCAAGCCTACGCTGAAGAAACCGGCGCCAGTTTCGGACAAGTCGGCCCGCCCTTGCGCGCGGCCCTCACCGCAGGCCAGCCGTCGCCTAGCATTGGTGAGACTCTCCACACCCTGGGCCGCGACGAAGCCCTGGCGCGCATTCATCAGGCGTTAAGCGGGCACTCTTCTTAAGGTTGTACGACTATAGTCGGTCAGGATCGACCCGCTCTTGCAGAGCGAGGCGGAGCCACTATTGTCGCGCTGCAAAAAGGGGCGCGTCCAATCGGCCGCAAAGCCCATCCAGGCAAGTGCAATCGGGCACAAAAGCCGTGCGAGGAGAACGATGATGGAAAGCAAACTTCAAGAGGCCGGAACTGTCAGCTATGACGGCCAAGAGCTTCCGGTGTATCGCGGCACCCACGGCAATGACGTGGTTGATATCCGGAAACTGACGGCATCGACCGGCAAATTCACCTTCGACCCCGGTTTCACGTCGACGGCATCCTGCGAAAGCCAGATCACCTATATCGACGGCAATGAAGGCATTCTGCTCTATCGCGGCTACCCGATCGAGCAGCTCGCTGAGCAGACCGACTTCATCGAGACGGCTTATCTGCTGCTCGAAGGCGAACTTCCGACCAAGGACGAGTGCAAGCAGTTCCGCCACGACATCACCTATCACACAATGCTCCACGAGCATTTCATGAAGTTCTTTGACGGCTTCCGCCGCGACGCGCATCCGATGGCGATTATGTGCGGTGCTGTCGGCGCCCTCTCGGCCTTCTACCACGACAGCACGGACGTGAACGATCCGCATGAGCGCAAAGTGGCGATCCACCGCATGATCGCCAAAATGCCGACAATTGCGGCGATGGCCTACAAATACACCGTCGGCCAGCCTTTCGTTTATCCGCGGAACGATCTTCACTATACGGAAAACTTTCTCAATATGTGTTTCGAGGTTCCGGCAGAGAAGTATGTGATTGATCCTGTCCTCTCGCAGGCCCTCGACAAGATCTTTATCCTGCACATGGATCACGAGCAAAACGCGTCGACCTCGACGGTGCGTCTTGCGGGCTCATCGGGCGCCAACCCCTTCGCGTGCATCGCGGCGGGCATCGCCTGCCTCTGGGGCCCGGCCCATGGCGGCGCCAATGAAGCAGCCCTCAACATGCTGATGGAAATCGGATCGGTGGACCGCATCCAAGAATATGTCGGCAAGGCGAAGGACAAGTCCGATCCGTTCCGCCTGATGGGCTTTGGCCACCGGGTCTACAAAAACTACGACCCCCGCGCCAAGGTGATGCAGAAGGCCTGCCACGAGGTCCTCGGCACACTGGGTATCAAAGACCCACTGCTCGACGTGGCGATGGAGCTTGAGAAGATCGCGCTCGAAGACGAGTACTTCGTCGAGAAGAAACTCTACCCAAACATCGACTTCTACTCCGGCATCACGCTCCGTGCCCTAGGCTTCCCGCCAGCGATGTTCACGCCGCTCTTCGCGCTGGCCCGTACCGTGGGTTGGATCGCGCAGTGGCGCGAGATGCTCGAAGACCCAAGCCAGAAAATCGGCCGTCCACGGCAGATCTACACAGGCTCGGCGCAGCGCAACTTCATCCCTATGGATCAGCGCTAACGCCATGGCATTAGCGGCCACGCTCTTCGTTGCTTTGGCGATCTCGCCAGGCAACGAGGCCGTGGCCCAGACGTTTTTCGACGGCATGGCATCCGGCGACGTCGAACAGATCAAGCTCGCTGACGCGGTCACGTTCTCCGGCCCGCTGCTCAATGAACCGCTTTCCGGCAAGCCAGCCGTCTCATCTTTTCTGGACGGAGTGGCAGCGCAGCTCTCTATCACGGTCGAGCAAACCTACCTTAGCGAAACCGGCACCTGCTCGGAGGTCACAGCCCGTTCAGCGAGCGGTATCCAAACAGAAGAGGCGATCTGCCTTGATATCCAAGACGGCGAGGTTACGTCGATACGTCTGTATTTCGACCCGCGGCCGTTCCTGGAAGACTAGCTCATGGCATCGTCAGAAAATCTCGTCCGGCAACCGACAATCGGTGTGCTGGGCGGCACCAGTCACATCGTCACTCCCGCCTACTACCAGCTGATCAACCAAGCTGCGCGCGAGCACCACGGTGGTGACCACATCGCCGAGACCCTCATTGCCGGGATGAATTATGGCAACATACGGAGCTTCATCTTTGCCGGCGATTGGGACGGACTTGCCCAGTATGTCGGAACCAAGGTCGATGCGCTGGAAGCGGCGGGCGTGGATCTCGTCATCGGCTCCTCCAACACGACCCACCTCGTGATGGACGACGTTATGAAGGACCGCTCCACCCCGTTCTTACCGATCACCCAGCCCGTAGGCGAGGCCATCGCCCAAGCGGGCCTCAAGAAAGTCGCAATCTTCGGCACCCAGACGACCATGCAAGGCGGCAAGGTGATGAACGAGATCGCCGAAATCTCCGGCGCTGAGATCATTGCGCCGCGCCCAGAGGAGCAAGACGAGATTCACCGCATCATCTTCGAGGAGCTTTGCGAGGAGACATTCCTGGACGCCTCACGCAAGCGCTATCGCGAGATCGCCCTCAGGATGAAAAATGAAGACGGCGCTGAAGGTCTGATCCTGGGCTGCACAGAGATCTTTCTGCTCCTGACGCAAGGCGACTTGCCGGAGATGGCTGTCTTCGCCTCTGCCGTCCTTCACGCCGAAGCTGCGGTCGCGCAGGTGCTCAAAGGCAAGGCGCAACAGGCTGTCTAACAAGCCGCACCGCGAAAGATGGCGTCGCGCCTGCGGCACGCTAAGCTCCTCTCATGGCCGCACCATCCGCCACGATTGAGACGATCTCCGCGTTGAAGGAGGTGCCCAAGGAGCGCTGGGACCACCTCGCCAATCCCGCCGATCAGCCGTTCGATCCCTTTCTTTCCTGGGCGTTTCTCGAGGCGCTCGAAGCCTCTGGTTCGGTCCGCGCCGAGACGGGATGGCAGCCAGCACATTTGGCGCTCAAACGAGGCGGCGAGATCTGCGGGGTCACCCCGGCCTATCTGAAAGGCCACAGCCAGGGTGAGTATATTTTCGACCACGCCTTTGCCGACGCCTATATGCGGGCAGGCGGACGATACTATCCCAAGCTCTTATCCGCTGTTCCGTTTACCCCCGCGACTGGCCGCAGGCTCCTCGCGCCTTCCGCCGAGGACCGAGCGCTGCTCGCCGCGGGGGCCGCCCGCGCGACCGAGCAAATGGGGCTCTCTGGCGCCAATCTTAACTTCCTGACCGAAGAGGATGCACAGCAGGCGGAGGACCAAGGTTTCGCGATCCGCTTTGGCGAGCAATATCACTTCGAAGACAGAGGATATGGCGATTGGAACGGCTTCCTCAGCGCTCTCGCCTCGCGCAAACGCAAGGCCCTCAAAAAGGAACGGAGCGCCATCGCTGCCAGCGATCTCACCATCGAATGGGTCACGGGAAGCGATATCGAGAAGCGCCATCTCGATGCTTTTTGGTGGTTCTACCAGGACACCGGCGCACGCAAATGGGGTAGCCCCTACCTCACCCGTACCTTCTTTACCCTGATCGCTGAACGGATGCCGGAGCGTTTGCTCTTCATCCTCGCGCGGCGCGGTGATGATTATGTGGCGGGCGCGCTCAACATGATTGGCGGCGACACGCTCTTTGGCCGATATTGGGGCTGTAAAGAGCATATCCCCTTCTTGCATTTTGAGCTTTGCTACTACCAAGCGATCGACTTCGCCCTCGCAAACGGGCTCAAGCGCGTGGAGGCCGGCGCGCAAGGCGAGCACAAGATCGCGCGCGGCTATGAACCGGTGGTGATCCGCTCAGCCCACAAGATGACGGATCCCGGCTTTCAAACCGCGATTGAGGACTATCTCGACCGGGAAAAACGCCAGATCGAGGCTGATATCGACCTTCTCAAAGGCTACACGCCGTATAAAAAGAGCCGGTGAAAGAGATCGCACGGTTCTATGATGGCGTCGAAGCCGAGGTCGCGCTGAGTTTTCTCAAGTCACGCGGCTTCAACGTGGCGATCGCCGATCATCACCAAAAGTATGGCGGCCCGCCCAACGGGGATCTGTCTTACCGGCTAATGGCACGGGATGACGAGGCGTGGCTCGCCAAAGAGTCGTTGGTGCAACAGCGGCGAGAGCCGCGTTCAGATCACTGCCCCCGTTGCGGAAGCGCAAGAAAGATCTTACCGCCTCATTGGCCGTTCCCCTTGTCGTTGTGGGAACCCGTCGCTCGGTTTCTGGGGTACGTGCCCGCTCCAGGATATGTGCGATGTGGCCGGTGCGCTAAGGTATGGAAGGATACGGACGATGAGTCTTGAGACGACCTACGACCCCCAGAACATCTTTGCCAAGATCATCCGCGGCGAGATGCCGAAGGTCGCCGTCTATGAGGACGAGAGCACCCTCGCCTTTATGGATGTCTTTCCGCAGTCGGAGGGCCATACGCTGGTCATTCATAAACGCGCGGAGGCCGTGAACTTTCTCGATCTTCCGCCAGAAGCGCTGGCCAAAGTGATCGCGACAACCCAAAAGGTTGCGCGCGCCGTTGTGGAAGCGCTGAAGCCGGATGGTTTCCGCATCGTCCAGTTCAACGGCGAGGCCGCGGGCCAAACCGTCTACCACACCCACATGCATATCATCCCGATGTGGAATGACCGTACGCTCGGCCGCCATGGCGAAGGCATGGCGCCTGCGGATGAACTCGAAGCCATAGCTGCAAAGATCAAAAATGCCCTCTGACCAACTCTCCGACCGCTATGTTCTCGTCACCGGCGCAAGCCGCGGTATCGGCAAGGCCGTCGCCCTGGAAGCCGCCGCGCGCGGCGCCACGGTGATCGCTTTAGCGCGCACCACCGGCGGCCTTGAAGAGCTCGACGATGAGGTGAAGCGCGCTGGCGGCAAGACTGTCCTCATCCCGGCGGACCTCAGCGACGAGGACTCCCTAGCCCGCCTTCCAGGGGCGCTGGAGCAGCGGTTTGGCCGTCTTGACGGTTTGGTCCTCAACGCGGGGCTTCTTGGGCCCCTGACGCCGGTCGCGGATATCGCTGGGCGGGAGTGGCACGAAACACTAACGGTTAATCTGCATGCGAACTTAGCGCTTCTCAAGCTGCTCGACCCCCTGCTGCTCAAGTCAGACGCCGGGCGCGTTGTGGGCATCACCTCGCGGGCGGCGCGGACCCATAAGCCCTATTGGGGCGCCTATGCCGCGAGCAAAGCGGCTCTTGACGTGCTCGTTCGGACCTATGCGTCGGAGCATGAGGAGACCAAGGTGCGAGCGAACCTCCTCGACCCAGGTCCCACCGCCACCGACATGCGGGCCAACGCCATGCCCGGCGAGGACCCCTCAACCATCACAAAGCCAAGCGCAATCGCCGCATGGGTCGCGGACCTTCTTGATCCGGCGACCGACAAAAATGCTGAGATTGTGGTCTATCCGCGCCCTGACGGCGTCTAAGGACGCTTACTCCGCAGCGATCCGGTCGATCGGCTGCTCACCGCGCGCGAGGCGACACTCATTCCACAGCGCATCCAAAGCACCGACGAGGTGCTCAACATGCTCTTCGGTGTGAAGCGGTGTCGGTGAAAAGCGCAGGCGCTCTGTCCCCTTCGGCACCGTGGGGTAGTTGATCGGCTGCACATAGACGCCGAAATCGTTCAGCAGGCGATCGGATACACCTTTGCAGTGCACCGGGTCACCAACAAAGAGCGGCACAATATGGCTCTCACTCGGCATCACCGGCAGGCCGCGCTCTTCCAGCGCCATCTTGAGATGCGCCGCACGGGCCTGATGAACCTCGCGCAGCTCTTGCGCTTGTTTCAGGATACGGACCGACGCCAGGGCACCCGCCACCAGAACCGGCGAAAGCGCCGTCGTGAAAATGAAGCTCGAAGCGTAGGAACGGACAGCGTCGATTAGCGCCGCCGAACCCGAGATATAGCCGCCCATCACGCCGACGGCCTTGCCGAGCGTGCCTTCGATGCAGTCGATTTGATCAGCAACACCGTCGCGTTCCGCAACGCCGCCGCCACGCTTGCCGTAAAGGCCCACGCCGTGGACCTCATCAAGATAGGTGAAAGCGCCGTATTTCTTCGCCACCGCAGCAATCCGTCCGATCGGCGCGATATCGCCATCCATCGAGTAGACGCTTTCGAACGCGACAATCTTCGGCTGATCCGCAGGCAGACCAGCGAGCAGCTCTTCGAGATGCTCGACATCATTATGGCGCCAGATAAGCTTGGGCCCGCGACCGCCGCGAATGCCTTGGATCATCGATGCGTGGTTGAGCTCATCCGACAGGATCACCGCGCCGGGCAGCAATCGCGCCAGCGTCGACAGCGTCGCTTCGTTCGAGATATAGCCTGAGGTGAAAAGCAGCGCCGCTTCCTTGCCGTGCAGGTCAGCAAGCTCTTGCTCCAGCATCACATGGTAATGCGTGGTCCCAGCGATGTTGCGCGTGCCGCCAGCGCCCGCGCCGACATGGTCGACGGCGTCCTTCATTGCGGTCAGGACATCTTCATGCTGGCCCATGCCAAGATAATCGTTAGAGCACCAAACCGTGATTTCCTCGGCGCTTCCGTCGTCTCTATGAATCATCGCCTGAGGGAAAGCGCCCCGCATGCGCTCCAGATCCGCAAACACGCGATAGCGACCTTCGTCGCGGATCGCATCAAGAGAATCTTCGAACGCGGATTGGTAGTTGAACGCCATAACACCCCAGTAGCACAGAGCCGATTACCAACGACATAAGTATTATCGCTGAGCTCTAGCGACTGGGCCGATAACCCGCTGGGTGACACGGCGTCGCTGGCGATATTAGAGCTGGTAGCGGATTTGATCGGCCCAGAACCGCTCAAGACGATCGAGCGTGAGATTGGTGCCGCTCATCATGTCGGTCGATACATCACCGACCTTTTCAAGCGAAGCAAGATGACGGGCGAAGAGCGCGTCGATCTTATCGCGGATTTCAAAACCCGACTGCGTCAGCGACACCCGCACCGAGCGGCGGTCGCGATCTGAGCGGGCGTGGGAAATGTAGCCAGCCTCAACGAGCTTTTTGAGGTTGTACGACACGTTCGAGCCAAGATAGTGGCCGCGGCTCCGCAGCTCGCCAGCCGTCAGCTCGCTGTCGCCGATATTATAAAGAAGCAGCGCTTGCACGGCGTTGATGTCCGTCTGGTCAACGCGCTCGAGCTCGTCCTTAATCACGTCGAGCAGTTGACGATGCAGACGCTCAATAAGGGTCAGCAGCCGATGATAGACAGGCTGAATATCTGTTTCTTCTGTCACGCGATCCAACTGATGGGTCGTTGCTTGGTTCTGCATGTCTTCCGTCTGCCCGTCTTGTGCATGAGCCTGCTGCTGACGCACACTAGACGTGTCACGGTGAAAAAATTCCCAACAGCGTCTGACATATGTTCGTTTTTCTTAGGAGTTTATTCTCTAAAAGTGTACCCTTATGCTTAACCACAACACCGCCTATCCTGCCACCCGCCTTCGGCGACTGCGTCGAACATCGGCCCTGCGCAACCTCAACCGTGAGACGGCGCTTGATCCTGGCTTCTTCATTCAGGCTGTGATTGTTCGCGATGAGGGTGACCCAGCATCCATCGCTGGTATGTCCGGTGTCGAGCGGCATACGGTCGATGAGGCCTGCGCGCTGGCTGAGCGTGTGACCGAGAAAGGCATCGGCGGCCTTGCGCTTTTTCCTTACACGCGGCTGTCTGATCGCGACGCGGCGGGAAGCGCAGCGTTTGATAGCGGCAATCTGATGTGCCGTGCGGCCCGAGAGATTAAACGTGCCGTGCCCGATGCACTCTTGATCGGGGATGTAGCACTTGATCCTTATACCGATCATGGCCATGACGGGCTGATGGATGATGAGGGCACCATCGTCAATGACGAGACCGTCGAGCGCCTCGAGGAACAAGCCCTGGTTCTCGCGCGCAGCGGCTTTGACGTCGTTGCCCCGTCCGACATGATGGATGGCCGGATCGGAAAAATCCGTACAGCGCTTGACCGCGAAGGCCTGACGGACACTGTCATCCTTTCCTACGCTGTGAAATATGCCTCAGCGTTCTATGGGCCGTATCGCACCGCCGTCGGCTCGGGCGGTGTCCTCAAAGGCGACAAGGCGACCTATCAGATGGACCCCGCCAACGCGCTCGAAGGGCTGCGCGAAGCTGCCCTCGACGTCCAAGAGGGCGCTGACATGCTGATGGTCAAACCCGGCCTTCCCTATCTCGACATGGTCACCCGGGTGAAGGAGGCCTTCGGTCTTCCCACTGTCGCGTTCCAAGTGTCGGGCGAGTACGCCATGCTCAGAAGCGCCGCCGACGCAGGCGCCATGGATTTTGACCGTGCACTGATGGAAAGCCTGATGTGCTTCCGCCGCGCCGGCGCCGATGCGGTGATCACCTACGCCGCAGAAAAAGCAGCCGAGCTGCTTAGCGCTTAGTACCGGCCAGCGGCGGCGCGCTCGGCGGTCTTCGCAGAGACGGGTTTCTCGACATGGGCTGTCGCGGCGATGTGGCCGCCGAGACCAGCTGACCAGACATCCATCCGGGGCGACAAATCGAGCGGTGAACTCAGTCCCACGCTGGTCAACGACCCACCACCACTGGCTGCGGGGAAGAAATTCCAAACGCCCATGCTATTGAGCTCTTCGCAGACCACACGGGGGACAAAACCGCCAACGTCACAACCCTCGACAAAGGTTGCATAGGTACGATCGGCGGCGAGCCGGTATTGATCATTATTTGAGCCATCGATCGCGATCTCAGCAATCGTTTCAATGAGGTTGTTGAAGTCTGGAGCGGACAGATCCGCCATACCCGACGCGATCCGGGCCAATTCCTCATCTGTCGACCCCAACTGATCCTCGATCAACAGGCCAAACAAGAACGAATATTCTGGCCAGTTCGTCAGCTCACGCAGCATCCGCTGATGCTCATCATAGAGCTCTTGAAATGGTGTGAGGTCCCGTGTGAGCGACGTTTCGCTGAGGAGCGAAATCCCGGAAGCATAGGCAAAGTCGACGCGGAACCGCCGCGCTTCGCGGGCTATCTCGGGGTTGGCGAGACCAAGCTCGGTAATCGGCTGGTAATGAGAAATACCCCGTGCACGCACCGAAATCTTGTCGATTAGCTCGATGATGTCATATTCAAGCACATAGAGATCAGTTTCCGACGGCACGTAGCCAGCCAGTCCGCTGATCGCGACTTGCTCGCCGGCTGACACCATCCGAAATCGCGACATATACCCCACAGTGTCTTCCGATACTTGATCAATCACCCGGCGCAGTGCGCTTTCCCGCGCTTCCAGCTCCTCAATGTCATCAGCGCGTTCGACCTCGGACTCAAAAAACCGATCAAGCTCGACAATATTCCTCTGCACGGTGACAAACCCAAAGACCGCGTTGGACCGTTCCGCGAACTCCTCTTCAATACGCAAATCAATCGCGAGATTGGCCAAGACAACCAATCCGCCACCGAGAAGACCAAGGGCAGCAACAATGACGCCGAGAAACCGGTTCATCCGATCGCCCGCTTTGGCCGACGCAATCGCAGCGGCAGCTTCGATGATCGCGTAGTGCTTGATCTCAGCCTCGGTCATCTCCTGTTCGGAGGGCTGGCCCGGCTTACGATCCTTGGGCTGGGCGTAAGACGCCTTCGTCAGCTTTCTCAAATCGCTCTGATCACGATAGCGCCGCATAACCTCGTCCCCCCGGGATTATCCTTTACCCGAAGTTAAATGACGGGGGCCGGTCCAAGTCAATTGCGAACCGGACCTCTGTTAATCGGTGATCGCGGGGCCCGTGACGTATTGCCGACCGGCGTAAATGAGCGGCTCGCCGGGTCTGCTATCAAAATGAACGATTTCGCCGATCAAGATCGTGTGGTCGCCGACCTTGAACCGCTCAGCCACGCGGCAATCAAAACCTGCAAGCCGGCCAGCAAGCAGCGGCGCGCCGGTGCGGAAGGCCTCGCCCTCCCCGTCTTGGAAAGCGTGCTGGCCAGGGGTCGCGAAACGGTCCGACAGGTGCTGCTGCTCGCTGGCGAGAATGCTGACGGCGTAGTGATCGACGGACAAAAAAGCGTCCGCAATGCTGGTCTCATCCGCCAAACACCACGAAACAAGGGCCGGTTCGAGCGAGACGGAGGAGAAGCTGTTCACCGTAATACCTTGTGCCGGCCCTTCAGCGGGTCGGCAGGACACCACTGTCACACCGGTAGAAAAGCAGGCAAAAGCGTTTTTGAGCGGGCGATAAGGATCATTCACCAGCGGGCGCATAAGCAATGCGCGCTTGCACGTCTATGAGCGAAGCGTCACACAAAGCGCTTCATGTGCGATAGACGGTCGATTTCCGCGAACGACCAGGACTTCAGGCCCCTTTCCATGAGCTTAGAAACGATCCTCGACCAATGGGCGATGTGGTACACCCTTGTGGTGATCACCGGCGCGATCGCCGCCTATGCTTCGGATCGGTTTACGCTTGAGCTGGTGTCCGGCGCGGTTCTGGTCGCCATCCTGCTGCCCTTTTCACTGATCCCCTATGTCGATGCGGATACGGGCGAGATGCTTCTTAACGCGGAGATCTTGCTCACCGGCTTTGCCAACCCGGCGCTTTTTGCGATTTTGGGGCTCTTGATCGTCGGTCAGGGCATGTATCAGTCCGGCGCCCTCGAATACCCCACCCGCGTGCTTGTCCGGGCCTATGACAAGTACAACGTGTTCGCCGTGGCGGCGATCTTCGCCTTCATCATGGTCGTCAGCGCCTTTCTCAACAACACGCCCGTGGTGGTGATGTTCGTGCCGATCATGGCCGCCATTGCCAGCCAGGGCGGCATGCCGACCTCGCGCCTGATGATGCCGCTCAGCTTCATGTCGATCCTTGGCGGGATGTGCACGACGATTGGCTCGTCGACCAACCTCTTGGCCGTCGAAGCGTTTGAGAACGCTGGCGGCGTGCGGCTTGAGTTCTTCTCCCTGATGCCGCTGGGCTTGGTGCTCCTGTCGGTCGGCAGCGTCTACATGGTCGCCGCCGTGCGCTACATTCTGCCGAGCCGCTCGGGTCCCCAGGATCTCGAAGAGCGCGACGGCCGCCAGTTTGTCGCGCAAATCAGCATCGATCGCGGCAACCCGCTGATCGGCCAGGCCGCCACCGCGGGGCAGTTCAAGGACCTCCCCGATATCACCGTGCGGATGATCCAGCGCCGCGATGAGGTGATCCTGCCGCCCTTCGATGACGTGAAGCTCCGGCTGCACGATAAACTGATCGTGGCGGCGACCCGTGATGCTCTGACGAGCCTCCTGCGCAAACGCCCTGAAATCCTCGATAGCTTTATGAGCGAGGTGGAGACCCTGGACGGCGCTTCGGGCGAGCTGACCATGGTCGAGGCGGTCGTCGCGCCCGGCTCGCGGATCATCGGCCGGTCGATCAACCAGATCCGCTTTCGCTTTCAAACCAATTGCGTGATCGTTGGCATGCAGCGCCGCTCGCGCATGATCCGGGCCGAGCTTGCCTCGATCAGGCTCGAGGCGGGCGACGTTCTTCTGATCCTCGGCGACCGCTCCGATGTTCGGGCGCTCAGGAGCGACCGTGACATCTTGATGCTCGAACGCTCGATGCAGGAGCTGCCGGACCCTGACCAAGCGCGCTGGGCTGCCGGGATCTTCGTCGGGATCGTCGCTGTTGCCGCAACCGGCACCCTGCCGATCTCGGTCGCTGCCGTTTTGGGCGCCTTCGCCATGGTGGCGGCGGGCTGCCTCAATGTACGCCAAGCCGCCCGCGCCGTGGACAGGCGCGTCTATCTTCTGGTCGGCGTCGCCCTGGCGATGGGCCTTGCGCTTCAACGCACGGGAGGCGCCGATTTCATCGCCTCCGGCATCACGCCGATTGCTGAGAATGGGGGCGTGACCACGCTTCTCGCCGTGATCTTCATTGTCACGGCCCTGCTGACCAATGTTCTCAGCAACAACGCCACCGCCGTGCTTTTGACTCCAATCGGCGTCAGCATCGCAGCGGCAGCGGAGATCGATCCCATCGTGGTGGTGCTCACGATCATCTATGCCGCCAACTGCTCTTTTGCGACGCCGGTGGCGTATCAGACCAATCTTTTGGTGATGGGCCCCGGACATTACCGCTTTTCAGACTTTATTCGGGTCGGCGTGCCCCTCACGATCCTGCTTTGGGGCACCTATACCCTTGTCGCCCCAATCTATTTTCGCGCGGTAGGGCTTTTGTAGGTGTCCCGTGGTACCTTGTGATTCGCATCGGTGGGAGGACGCGGCAGCTTCATGAATACCTTCTTTCTTGGCGCCAGGTCCGAGTTCTACGTCACAGCGACGTCGCCATGCCCCTATCTCGAGGGGCGCCGGGAAAAGAAGATCTTCACCTTCCTCGGCGGCGACCGCGCGGCCGAGCTCAATTCAGCCCTGTCCCGCCGCGGGTTCCGCCGTTCCCAGAACATCGCCTATTTGCCCGCCTGCGAGGGCTGCAACGCCTGCCGCCCTGTCCGGGTGGTGGCCAAAGACTTTGACGACAAACGCTGGCGCCGGACCTTAAACCGCAACAGTGATCTCAAGCGGACGATCCAAGCGCCGAAAATCACATCCGAGCAATTCTCCATGCTGCGCGGCTATCTTGATGGGCGCCATGAAGGCGGCGGCATGAACGACATGACCGTGCTCGACTACGCCCAGATGGTGGAGCAGACGCCGGTCGATACGGTGATCCTTGAATATCGGGACACGGAGGGACAGCTGATTGCCTGCGCCCTGACCGACCGCCTCGAAGATGGCGTCTCGATGGTCTACAGCTTCTTCGAGCCCGACGCGAGCAAACGCTCCTTAGGCAGCTTTATGATCGCTGACCATGTGCGGCTCGCCAAGGAATGGGGCCTGCCTTACGTCTATCTTGGCTATTGGGTCGATGGCTCGGCCAAGATGGACTACAAGCGCCGGTTCAAACCGATTGAGGTTCTAACGCGCGAGGGCTGGCAGGTCCTCGAGGACTAGGTCTGATCGTCCGTTAACGGCAGAAGTGTCATCCGCGCAGCCGTCTCGTCATGCCGCCGCACGACCACCTGCCCCTTCAGCCGCTCGTTGAGCTCCTCGAATTCCGCCTCAAGCCAGGCCACATATTCCAAGAACTCCTTCGTCTCCGTCCGCTTTTGCCAGTTGAACTCCCGCGCGCGAAGGGCCGGGACCCCGATACGCTTGAGCTCCCGCTCTGTCATCTTGGGTTTGAAGAGCGCCTTCTGCTCGGCCATGGCGCTCCGGATCAGGGGGCTGAAGAGGAGATAGAGCCCCAGATGCGCCAAAACGCCGAACGCGATCGCGCCCGAGGCGACGGGCCAAAGCGATCCCGCTGGCGGCGCGAGCGTCAACGAGGCCAGCACCAAGACCCCGCTCGCGACAAGGCCCATACGGACGATCTCGTTCTCTTTTCTGAAGTCTGTGCGGTTGACGCCGTCAGCAAAGATATCGAAATCGATTTGCAGGGCACGGACAAGCTCAAAATGAAGCCGCGTCAGCATCACAAGGCGCAGAAGGTTCACAGGGCCCTCTGAAGGCTTGTGTGTCGTTGCGTTGTCGAGTGCTGACTGCTTAGCCATCGCAATCTCTTTGCCGAGCTGGCCAAAATTCAGAAGACGGATGTCTTTCATCTTCTCCCGCTGGCCCCCGCCGAATGCGCGTAGGGACCAACGCGAAAAAGCCAGCGCAAAGGCCGCGCCAAACCCGAGGATGAGTGCTGAAAGACCGGTCGGTACCAGCGCGGTCAGACCGGCGCTGGCCTGCCACGCGCCCAATCCGCCGAGCACGAACATGAGTGCGGTGAGGAGCCCCGCAAACCGCGGCATCGTGCTCATGTAGAAGCGGAACTCGCGGCGCACCCGATTGAGATAGCCGCCCTTTCGGCCATCGCGGGTCTGTCGCCGCACGATGTCGATATATTCCTGGCAGAGTCGGTCGTTCTCGTCGGGATCAAACGTCGCCACCGTAATCGCGGCGAGGTAGTCGAAATAGGCGCGAAGAACGCGGGTTGCGTCTTGATTTCGCTTCGATTTCTGATCTTCGGTGCTCATCGCCCCCAACATCCCATACCCGCCCTCTTCAATGAAGGGGCGGGGCGGATGGGGTCAAGATCAGAAAAAGCGGCGGCGCACCGCCGCCCCATGGTCAAACCCGCTTACGCGCTGGCGTCGCGGGGTTGCTGCTCTTGTTTGGCAAAAACCTGAAGCGGCTTGCCGCGTCCCTCGACGACATCGTCATTGACGACAACCTCTTCAACGCCCTCGAGCGTCGGAAGGTCAAACATCGTGTCGAGCAGGATCGATTCCATAATCGAACGGAGACCACGGGCACCGGTCTTCCGGGTGATTGCCTTCTTCGCGATCGCCAGGAGCGCTTCCTCGGTGAAGGTGAGGTCAACATTCTCCATCTCGAACAGGCGCTGGTACTGCTTGACCAGCGCGTTTTTCGGCGAGGTCAGGATTTGGATGAGCGCGTCCTCATCGAGATCTTCAAGGGTCGCGATCACCGGCAGACGGCCAATAAACTCGGGGATGAGGCCGAACTTCAGAAGGTCCTCAGGCTCAACCCCGCGCAGGACATCGCCGATGCGACGGTCTTCGATCTCTTTGACCTCAGCGCCGAAACCAATCGACGCACCCTCGCCGCGGTTCTGGATCACCTTATCAAGGCCAGCAAACGCGCCGCCGACGATGAACAGGATGTTTGTCGTGTCGACCTGCAGGAACTCTTGCTGGGGGTGCTTGCGGCCACCTTGCGGCGGCACCGAAGCGACCGTGCCTTCCATAATCTTGAGGAGCGCTTGCTGCACGCCTTCGCCCGACACATCACGGGTGATCGAGGGATTATCTGACTTACGGCTGATCTTATCGATCTCGTCTATATAGACGATGCCGCGCTGGGCCCGCTCGACATTGTAGTCCGCGGCCTGGAGCAGCTTCAGGACGATGTTCTCGACATCCTCACCGACATAGCCAGCCTCGGTGAGCGTGGTGGCGTCAGCCATCGTGAACGGCACATCAAGGATGCGCGCCAGGGTCTGGGCGAGAAGCGTCTTACCCGAGCCGGTGGGGCCCACGAGCAGGATGTTCGACTTCGCCAACTCCACGTCAGAATTCTTTTGCGCGTGGTTGAGGCGTTTGAAGTGGTTGTGCACGGCCACCGACAGGACGCGCTTCGCGTAGCCTTGGCCGATCACGTAATCGTCGAGCACTTGGTGGATGTGCTGCGGACTTGGTACGCCATCACCGGACTTAACGAGGCTCGATTTCGACTCCTCGCGGATAATGTCCATGCAGAGTTCAACGCACTCGTCGCAAATAAAGACGGTCGGCCCAGCAATCAGCTTGCGGACTTCGTGCTGGGACTTTCCACAAAAGGAGCAGTAGAGCGTGTTTTTACCGTCGCCCGAGCCGCCGGCTCCTGTCGGCCCGGTGCCGCTCCCGCCCTTGTTGCTAACTTTGCTCATTCTCAAAGCTCCTCCACAGACCCCATCCACTCGAGGACTGCTGTCACTGACGTGACCACGACGATTCTGCCGTTCTGCCGAACCTGCCCGAAGGCGAGGACCGGTGCAATCACACGAAACGGCAACCTAGTCGGTCATTCGTTGATTTGACGTTGCAGGACACGGGCCACGGAAAACAAAACCCTACCTTTAAGCATCAGATACGCTCTCGACCGGCAACCTCTTCTCAAACACCTGGTCAATCAGCCCGAATTCTTGGGCTTCCTGGGGCGTCATGAAGGTGTCCCGATCAAGGGTCGCCTCGATGGTCTCATAGGGCTGTCCGGTGTGCTCGACATAAATTTCGTTGAGCCGCTTCTTCGTCTCCACAATATCCTTGGCGTGGCGCTCGATGTCAGAGGCCTGACCTTGGAAACCCGCCGAGGGCTGGTGCACCATGATGCGGCTGTTCGGAAGCGAGAAACGCTGGCCTTTCTCACCCGCTGTGAGGAGGAGCGAGCCCATCGACGCAGCCATACCGATGCAAATCGTCGACACGTTCGGGCGGATGTACTTCATCGTGTCATACATCGCGAGGCCGGCCGTGACCGAGCCGCCGGGGCTGTTGATATAGAACGCGATGTCCTTTTTCGGGTTGTCCGCTTCTAAGAACAGAAGCTGCGCCACGATCAGGGTCGAGACCTGGTCATGGACCGGCCCTGAGAGGAAGACGATGCGCTCTTTCAGAAGGCGCGAATAAATATCGAACGAACGCTCTCCGCGGCTCGTTTGCTCAATCACCATCGGGATGAGCGTGTTCATGGTCAGGTCAAGCGGATCGCGGTCTTGCATGGGATCTCCGGCTAGAAGGCAGAACGCCTCTCGGATGAGCGGACGTAGGGATGCGCCAGCCACGTGACAAGCGTGTGGTTAATGCCGGGTTGAACCCGTGATCAATTGGGAAAGAGTTCGTCGAGATCGAGCACCTGGTCGCCAGCTAGCATACCATCGATACGGGCGCGAGGGACCACCATCACGGCCGATAGCGATTCCTGGGCCAACGGCGTGACCTCACTCAAGAAGCCGCCATACTCAACGGACAGGGCCAATCCCGTGTTGCCATCCGGCTGAGGGATGATGGCTGCGATATCCCCAACAGCACCCGCAAAGGTCCCAAGGTCGCGACGATCGCTCTTGATCCTCAACAACCCAACGTCGATCGAGGCAATATCAGAAAGCACGTCTGTGGCACCAGGTGCCGGCGCAATGAAGCCGCCGAAGAGCAAACCACTGATCAAAAGTGCTTCGCCCCTGAACGATACAAGGATATCCGCCCGCGCGTCAGCATCAACGCTTGTGAAAACGTGCGCACGAAAAACGACGTCGGACTCACCATCGTCATCTGCTACACGAAGCCGGTAGAACAACGATGAGTCCAGCGTCGTCTCGATGTATCCGACTGCTGCGTTGTTGGCGATCACAGATCCGGGGAGGATAAACAGGGACTCGCTGTTGATGTCTTCCACGCCATAATTGCTCTGCGGATCAAATGTGAACACAAGGTCGGCCAGGTCATCCCCATCAAAATGTCCCACGCCACCGTACCTGATGGAACCGACATCGCCCGCATCAATGATCAGTTCAAACCTGTTTGAGGGGTCTGGCAAGTTCGAGAGATCGGTGATCCCCCGGGCCATTGTCGAAGGATCAACATCCGGGCTGACCGCCGCCCCGTCGATAAGTACGATACCAGTCCGTCGATCAGGACCAGGAGCAAAGCCGGGCCTGAACTCAAACACCAAGTCGTCGCCATCGCCGCCTATGATATTGTCCGCGATCGCCACGAGATCGAAGGATACATTGGTTGAACCTGCAGGTACGCTGATTTCCTGCGGCATCGTTAGAAAGCTCGTCAAATTCCTGTTCTCGGCCGTCGGGTCGATAAAGTCAGTCGACATCGCTGACACGGTGGTGTTCGAAATCAGGTTCATCGTCAAGTCGCCGCTTCCAACAATAACTGGCCGCGTGACGATGTCTGTTTCTCCCCTGTCGTTGAACACGCCGCTTCCAAACACGTCATTGTTGACCACACGCAGGGCACTCGATTGAACATCGGTAGACTGCAAAACACCCGCAGTACGGATACCTGAAAGATCAATGTTCGCCGCGCTATAGTCTAAAGTCTCGGCAAACACAGCCGTCGTATCAAAAGGCAAGGCATCACCCGACCGATAGGCCGTTGTTAGCGCAGAGATTTGTGCGCTAGGAAGAGGAACAGGCACCGCGATGCGATCCAGGGACCCCCCGAGGGCGCCACGTGCGGCGTTCGGATCAATCGAAAAATCGCTCCCCGTCAAGATAACGCCCCGACCCGCCGGAATTGCATCCATCGCTATCGTCGCCTCATCGTCAGACACTGATTTGTAGTCGACGACGGCCGCAATGTGATCAGTTTGTGCGGAGTCGAACTTTTGTATCGACAAAGCCAGCCACTGGTCGTTGGAAGATACACCCCCTGGCCCCAAGAACGGGTACAGAGTTGTACGCCCCCACCGATCCCGTTCGTCTACTGACAGAATACGGACAATCCCATCGCCTTCGACATCGGTGACCGTATAGGTAAAGGATGTGGATGCAGTGACGGTGGTTGTCTCCACCGTGATGTTGATCTCGTAGACATTGTCTCCATTCGCATCCTGCGGATCCTCGAAATCAAGGCCAACTTTCGGACGGAACGTGGCCCCAATGTTTGCTAGGTTGATAAGGTCGAAGAACGTCGCATCGGGGCCGGTCATCGTGAACAGGAACTCTTGGGTGAAGTTCGTCGTCGCACGGATGTCGTAGTCGATTTTCGTGTTCTCATTGGCAGTGATGTCATCGACCACAAAGGTGACGACCTCGGTCTCCACCGGTGCTTCGACAGCAAGAGTGGTGCTGTCCCCGCCACCTCCACCTCCACCGCAGGACGCCAGAACGAGGGTTGCAAGCACGGCATAGCTCTGCCGAGTAGGAGTAAGAAACATATAGAGAAATCACCCAGCTATCTCATGCGATGAATTAGCAGCGGCGATGCCCGCCCACAAGACGGTTGCAGTGTGGGGCGCCGATTTCGCCTACCACCGTATGTCTCGACCCAAGCGTTCATTTGCGCCACTGTCTTTGCTGCAAGTGCGAAGGAGTGGGGCTATGGGCTTCCAATCACGAGGAGTGGGGTTCTTGGCGGCCCTGATGATCGCGCTCGGTCCGGCCTTGGCGGAGGACCGGCGGAAGGTGATCATTGATCAGGACGCGATCGAAGGGCCAGGCCTTCAGCCAATCCTGATGCTGCTGAACGAGCCATCGGTCGAGGTTCTGGGCATCACCACCGTAACAGGCGATGGTTGGCAGCCGGAGGAAACGGCGATCACCCTCCGTATGCTGGAGCTCGTCGCGCGAACCGATGTGCCAGTGATTGCGGGCGCGACCTTTCCCCTCATCAACAGCAAGGCCCGGAACGCCCGGCGCGAAGCGGTCTATGGCGCCGTACCGTACAAAGGCGCGTGGATGGATGAATGGCCGGACTACAACACGATGGACCGCCGGGAGCCGCACGGGCCGTTTGAGATCCCTGAACTCGAAGAAGGCACTCCGACCACGGAAGCCCTCGCGATGAGCGCGGCGGAGTTCATGATCGAGCAAACCCGCAAGCATCCCGGTGAGATCACCATCATCGCCATGGGACCGCTCACCAATCTCGCGCTGGCCCAGCGGCTGGACCCGTCATTCGCGTCGCGGGTGAAGGAGCTCGTGACGGAAGGCGGCAACTTCATCACCGGCGCCCTCGGCGGCGCTGAGGACGAGTTCGGTATGCAGATAGCCTATGCGCCGCGGATGTCCTTCAACCACTATTTTGATCCCGAGGCGGCGCATATTGTCTACACGACCGAATGGCCAAAGCTCAGCCTAGTGACCAATGATGCCAGCGAGACGGTGCTCGGCGACAAAGAGCTGCTCGAAGCGATTGCCAAAAGCGACACACCGGTCGCGCGTTATGTAACGATGGTGGCGCAGCCAGGCTTTCCGCTCTGGGATGAAATCCAAGCCGCCGCCTGGCTCGACCCCACGATCGTGACGTCGAAAGGGTCCGTCGCCATCGGCATCGACCTGCAAGAAGGCCCGCACTACGGCGCGCTCCTCACCTGGCCCGCGGGCGGTGGCCCGGGCCTAGGTGAGCAGGATGTCGAGGTGGTCTACACCGTTGACGGGGCGCGGATGGACGCGCTCTTCGTCGACCTTCTCAGCCGCTGACGGGGGCGCTTAGTCGACGACGTTGTAGGCAAAGACGATCTGGTTCATCTCGCGCAGGATACGATTGCTTTGATTGGCGACGGTGCCGAGCTCATCAACTGTCGGCGCTTCTCCCAAAAGAGTGTTCGTGTACGCCTCTTTCGCCCGATCGTAGATCTTGCCAACGCGTTCAAGGCGCGAGCCAATCGCTGGGTTCGGGGTCTCGAGGCCGTCCGTCCCCGCGATGAGGCTCGCAAGAGCCGTCTCAAACTGCGTCATCGTCGCCTGCAAGGCCGTGCGGTTGGCATCCTCGTCGATACCAGCGGCGATCAGGCAGAACTCCTTTGCCATCTTCTGTGACAGCATGCGTTGCCGACCAGCAACATTGATCGTCTGTCCGCGAATGGGATCAACATCACCGTCGCTGGAGTAGGTCGTTGCAATCAGACCCACTGTTTCATTCATCCGCACCAAGACCGGCATATTGGCGCCATCCACCACATCAAGGTGGGACCCGCGAACCCGGCCCGAATCAAGAATGTCCACCACGGCTTCGCGGAACGGTGACCAAAGGTCTCTCACATCGGCCAAGGCCTCAACGATCGTGTCGTGCTTTTCAGCATAGAGTGACAGCCCTGAATTGCCTTCGACCAAAGCGGCCAGCGTCAGGTCAAAGGTCTCGCGCGCATCGCTGAGCTCGGTCAGGTGCTCGTAATTGCCCCGCTCGACCAACCCAAAACAGGTCGCCTTCGCCATTTTTTGTGACAGCATACGCTGCCGCCCCGCCAGATTGATGCGTGTCTTGGCGTCCGATACCTCTTCAGCGGCGGTAACCGGAGCAGCACTGAACATCAGACCTGCACTGATAAGGCTTGCGACAAATCCGGCGAACTTCATGACGTGCTCTCCCAACCCAAGGGAAACGCTACGATAGGCCCATTAAGGAAAAATTGTCCGGAGTGGCCATTATCTTGACCAGATGGTTAACGCCCACCCGGGCGTGATCCGCGCGCAATGGCTCCACCAAACGCGAACGAACGTCGGGGTTTTACTCGTGCGGGATCAGCCCCGGAAGGCCGTCAATGCTCTCGCCATTCTTCGCCAAACGCGTCTCCCACCATTCGTCTTCAGGCTTGGTGACGACCCAGCGGCTCAGCTGATCGCGCTCGCCTTCATAAGAATAGAACGGCACACCCCAGCCGCAGCTATCGGCGATGCGGGTGACGTTGACCACGATGATGTTTCGTACACGATCAATTGATGGGAAGGATGCCATGGCCTCTTCAAAGCCCGGCGCGTCATGCTGGATCACATGCCCTTCACCATAGAGCCGCAGAATGTTCGCCGGACCCTCAAATGCGCAGAACATGATGGTGATACGGCCGTTCTGCCGCAGATGCGCCACCGTCTCGATACCTGAGCCACCAAGATCCGCATAGGCCACTTTGTTGGGCCCCAAGATCGCGAAGCTGTCATAGCCTTTGGGTGAAAGATTGACGTGCCCGTCATCACCGCTGGGGGCCGTCGCCACGAAGTACATCTTCTGCTGACCGATGAATGCAGCGAGCCGATCATCAATGGCGTCGTAGATCTTTCCCATCAGTGTCAGTCCTTTTTCAAACGGTAGGTCTCCGCTTCGCCGGGAAAGCTCCGGTCCCGCACCTCGTCGGCAAAACGCTCGGCGGCGCGAGCGATCTCCTCGCGCAGACCAGCATAGCGCCGGACGAATTTAGGCGTCCAATCAAAAAGGCCGAGCATATCCGGCGTCACCAAGATCTGCCCATCACAGTTCGCCGACGCCCCGATACCGATTGTCGGGCATGACACCATCTCCGTCAGCTCGTTCGCCAAGGTTTCATCCACGCCCTCAACCACCATGGCGAAGGCGCCTGCGTCGTCCGACGCCGTTGCCTCTGCGAGGACGGCCTCACGTTCAGCGGCCGAGCGGCCCTTCGCCTTGAACCCGCCGGTGCTGAGGACAGCCTGCGGACGAAGACCGACATGCGAGAGAACCGGGATGCCCCGCTCGGTCAGGTAGGCGACGGTTTCAGCAGCATAGGTGCCCGCCTCGATCTTCACCGCGCCCGCGCCTGTTTCCTTCAGCACACGGGACGCGCTGGCGAAAGCCTGCTCGGGCGAGGCTTCGTAACTGCCAAACGGCAGATCGATCACGACCAGCGCCTGGGACGCGCCGCGCATCACCGCTTGGCCGTGCATGATCATCATCTCAAGGGTCACACCCACCGTTGACGGCAGGCCGTGGACGACCATCCCGACACTGTCGCCGACCAGAATAAAGTCGCAATAGGGATCAATAATCTCCGCCATCGGCGCGTCGTAGGCGGTGAGCGAGACAATCGGCTCCGCGTTCTTCTGTGTCCTGATCGACGCAGCGGTTTTGCGTTTGACGCGGCTTTGAGCGGACATGGTTAGACCTTTGCTGGGCGCAAGGCATCGGCCTGCGCGCGAGTGAATCCGAGAACATCGCGGATTGATGAGACAAGAACACTTTCGCCGACGGTTTCGCCGTCCGTGGCAACAAGCCGCCAGAGATGCCCGATCAGCGCCTCTTGCTCTTCGCGGTCAAGCTGTTTCGCAGCTGATGCGAAGGTCATCATGGTGCGCTGACCGGTTAGGGCATCTTCGGCCTCTTTGCGCAGCTCTTTTGCCTCAGGATTACTCAGCATAAAGAGCTTCATCAGCGCAGCCGCGGTGAGATCCTGTTCGATCTCGGAATAGGTCCCGTCGCGATGCGCCGCAACCACCAAAAGCCCCGCAGCGCCGCACTGGGGGCTCACAGACGGCTCAGCGGTTGTCCCGTCGCCATCGCCGGGAAACAACCATTCAGACAGATTTTTGATCATGGGTCAGTCTTCTTCAAACGAGGTCAAGGAGAGAACCTCGACGTCAAGCGCCTCAAGCTGCGATCGGCCCGGCAGGCCCACGAGCTCGACAACAAAGGCGGCAGCCACGACCTCAGCGCCGGTCTCGCGGATAAGCTCCACCGTCGCGGTTGCCGTCCCGCCTGTGGCGAGGAGATCGTCGATCAAAAGGACCTTGTCGCCTGGCGTGAAGGCATCCTTGTGCACCTCCAGCGTGTCCTCACCATATTCGAGCGCATAGCTGCGGGTGATCGTTTCGGCAGGCAGCTTGCCCTCTTTGCGCACGGGCACGAAGCCGACGCCTAGCCGGTCAGCGACCGCCGCACCGAAAATAAAGCCCCGCGCCTCGATACCAGCGATGGCCGTCGAGCCGCGGTTGCGGAACGTATCGGCCAGAAGCGCACAGGTGCCAGAAAAGATCTCCGGGTCCGCCATCAGCGTGGTGAGATCTCGAAAGACGATGCCCGGCTTGGGATGGTCGGGAATAGCCCTGATCGCTGCTTTCAAATCCAACTGACTGAGCCCCTCCTCGGGCGCATTGGCGCATATCCGTTCCTGCGCGAAGCCGCTAGATTGTGCGCATGCGAACGCTGCTTGCAAGCCTTGGTTTTTTGGCCAGTGTCCTCGCCGCCTGCGGGGGTGGTGAGGAGGATTTGACTTTAAGTGAAGAGGACCGCCTGGCCCTTCCAGCTGACCCTGTCTTCGGGCGGCGGGTGTTCCGCCAATGCGCCGTCTGTCACGAGGCGGCCCAAGGTACAGGGCACCGGCAAGGGCCCAACCTTTGGAACATTGTCGGCGCCGAGGCTGGCCAGCACGCCGATTTCACCTACAGCCGGGCGCTCAAGAATTCGGGCCTTGTCTGGGATGACGCGACCCTCGACGCCTATATCGCTGATCCGCAGGGCACGGTGCCTGGGACCCGGATGGGCTATTTCGGCTCCACCAGCGAAGCCGACCGGCGCGACATCATTGCCTTCCTCCATACGCTGAAGGACGATGCCGTTCAGCCGGAGTGACCAATAAAAGTGGCAACCCCTTGGTGTTGCCGAGCGGTGATGTGGCGGAAGGCTTCGGCATAAGAAAAAAGGGCCGCAAGCGGCCCTTTCCTCAATTGATCACGTGGCATGACACCAGCAAGAGCGCACTGCGCTGGCTAGCATTTGGACGGGCCAAAACTACAACCAAAGTTGATCAGTGTTCTCACATTCGTCGGGCCATTTTCCGGAAAGGCTGTGTTGTGCCCGAAACGCGAGGCACCCTGAATTTTGATGGAATCGTCGACAAAGCCCCAGCTCGTGACAGCGGCCACCCTGTTACGGTTTGCGTCCAAAGGAGGCGTTCCTTCATAGCCATCGGACTTGCCGAAGTTATGAATCCATGGCCCGCCGCTGCTTCCGCCGGTCATGTTGGTGCCGATCACGACCTGATTGAAGTCTGTATCCGGACCAAGAGCAAAGGCCGAGTCTTGAACCGCTATCGACTCGTTTTGGATCATCCTGACGCCCGTATACCCGGCCGAAGGATAGGCGAGCTCCGTCAGATGCGCCGACAGATCACCATCACCGCCTAAGGCGGTGTATCCGGTGTCGTTTTGGTACAGACGGTATCTGCCGACGACGTCACCAATCTCTTCTTCGACGCCTTCTTCATTCATTTGTGAGTCCATCACCAGAATGGCGACGTCGTTCTCACAAACGATCCCCGGAGCCTCCGGTAGACACCGGTCCGTGCCATTAAAATAAACACCTGGAATGATGATGGATTGCACGGTCCATGTGCCATAAGGCAAATTATCATTGTGCCGTGCTGGTTCGAAAAAGACTTCATCGGCAAAACCAGCTTCGCCCAAGCCGAAATCATGCACGCAGTGCGCCGCCGTTAGGACGAGGCCGGGCCTGATGACCGATGCCGAACAAACGAACAGGCTTCCCTGAAAGTCCATGAACAGCTTGCCCGTTTGACGGTAAGGCGCATCGTCAACTGGCGCCGGGTCGCCATTTGAGTTGGGTCGTTGAGCCACGATCCTTGTCGTAAACGGAAAGCCGCCAAAGCTGCCGAAAGCTTGTGTCGAAAATCCCGAGTCTGATTGTTGTAGAAGCCCGATATTGGGGAGCTGACTGATACTGGTCAGCATGGGCAGGCGCGACTTCGCACTGCTCACTTGCGAGGCGGTCATAGACCGCGCCGATGTGAAAGACGGTGTGTACGCGACAGCTTTCTCATCTTCGCTCACTTCGACGGTTTGAGCCGCAGCGACGGACGTCAGTCCGAGGGCAAGAAGACCAGAGAGCATCGACCTTGATAGCAATTTATTCCGCACAGATACCTTCTCCTATATAGCAACGAGGCTCCTTAAGCATAACATCTCATGCGGGAAAAGTGTGATTCTATACAACTTAAACGGAAATTACAGCTTGATATTCCTAGCGTTTTCTGCTTACCTTACGTATTGGCTGAGTTGCCCTGTCATCCGATGGCGGCACGAGAAATTGCGGCCATAGCGGCTCGTGCGAGACCGTCGAGGCGTGTCGCCAGTCTCTCATTCTACGGAGAAATCACGCACCGCTGTCCCGTTTGGGACGCGCTAGTTATCAATGCGCCGGAGCTCTTCGCGGATGGCGTTGAAGAGGAGCGGGTGCTCCGCAGGCTGTGAGTAGTCCATCGTACGGTCGGCGGAGACCATCACGATGACAAGATCATTGTCCGGATCCATCGCAATGTATTGGCCGTCATAGCCCTGCATGGCGAAGGCACCGGGCATATCGGCGAGCAGCCAGAAATGAAGGCTGTAGCCAAGCCGCCGCGCGTTATCCATGGAGTGGCTCTCCTGCGGGACGGTGCGTACGGCCTCGATCCAGCCCTCAGGCAAGATCCTTTGATCACCGAGCATCCCTTCCTGGACATAGAGCTGGCCAAGCTTGGCGTAGTCTTCGAGGGTCAGCTGCAGGCAGCAGTAGCCGAGCTCTTTCTTGTCCTTGCCCTTCCGGTCGGTGAGCCAATAGCCGCCCGACAGGCCAAGCGGCGTGCTCAGCTCTTCGTTGACAATATCGATAAGAGGCATGCCGTAAGCGCCCCGCAACACGGCCGAGAGGACCTGCGTGTTGGTGGAGATGTAGTTGAAATGCTCCCCCGCCGGTCTGAAACGCGCGAACTGGCGCACCGTGTTGTCGACGTCGCGGTTCATCAGGAAGGTATTAAAGAAGAGCTTGCGGATATCAGCGCCGGGCTCCTCATAATTCTCATTGAACTGAATGCCTGACGACATGTTGAGAAGGTCGCGGATCGATGTGTCACCATAATCGGTGCCGACATATTCCGGCGCATAGTCACTGACGAGGTCATCGAGACCCGCGATCTTGCCGTCCCTCATGCCGATGGCGATCAAGGTCGAGACCCAGGACTTCGCGACCGACCATGAGGTGAAATGATCCTCCGGTCCCGCATCGCCATAGTAGCGCTCAAAGCGGACCTTGCCGTCCTTCAGGACATAAAGGCCTTGGACGGAGCGTTGCTCAAGATATTGCTCAAGGTTCCGGTCTTGGCCCATCCACACCCAGGTGGGTTCAAGATCATCGACGAGATCACGCTCAAAGGTCGTCACCTGGCGCGGCCGGATGATCGGCGAAGATGGATAGACCTCATCCATATGCCGATAACTCTCACGGCGGTCATCCACACCGGACGCCCGGATCACCTCAGCTGGCGAGAACTCCGACCCCGGACGAAAATACCAATACGCCACACTCAGGGCGACGACAAGCAACGCCGCACCCCCCACACGCAATGCGGTTGCCATCAATACGCTCCCTATTCTGCCGGGGGCTTTCCGCTCCCATAACGCGCCCGGCCGAAAAATCCGACAAGGGACGATATGTCCGGCATTCTCCTCTGCAATTGGCCCTTAGCCTTCTCGAATTGCATGAGATTTTCAATACGCGCGTCGAGGAAAGCCCATGTCTTGCTGTAGGGCTCCTCAGCCACCGCGCCGTCATCGGCGAACCAACGGCTGAGCGTTGCGGTGTAGATCGCGCTCAAGGACGCCCTTTTGGTGTACCAGTTGAAGTCGGTCGAGGCGTCGTCAATCGCCCGCCACATCGTATCGGCGGTGTCCCAGACAAGCTTTGCGCCCAGCGGCGCATTGTGCGGCAAGGCCAAGGTCGCCGCCGCCCGCCGCGCGGCCTCACGGTTCCAATCCAGCCCCATGATCCGCTCTTTGATAAGCCAGGTGATCCTCTTTGTCACACCATGGGGTTTGGGGTTCAGATCATCGAACGCGCGGACCATCGCGCGGTCCTCTTCCTCCGACCAATAGGCCAGAACGTCTGCGATCCCGGCAGGGAAAAGCCGCCGCGCAAGTCCCGCCTCCAGCGCCAATGGATCGATGTCCGAGGCCTTCGCCGCCTCCTTAAGGCTTTGAGATGTAAAGCCTTCAAACGCTGCCTCGGCCAGCATCTCATCGAGAATGGCGCGGCGTATCTCTTCATCAGAAAGGCCCGTCGTCTCTTCCGCCAAAGACATCAGTTTGATTGCTCCCTTAAGCTTCTCAGACGCTCGACAAGACGCCTTTAGCTCTTTATGTGCAACCTTTCGCTGACCAGCCACCGAAGGAGTGAGACCCATCGTTAACATCGTCGTGCGCGACAACAATGTCGAGCAAGCCCTCCGCGCCCTTAAAAAGAAGATGCAGCGCGAAGGCACCTTCCGCGAAATGAAAGCTCGTAAGTTCTACGAAAAGCCGTCCGAAAAGCGCGCTCGCCAGAAGGCTGAAGCGGTGCGTCGGGCGCGCAAGCTGCAGCGCAAAAAAATGCAGCGCGAAGGTATGGCCTAAGCCGACCACGACCCTCGGCGGTCAGCGACATCAGGAGACGAAGCCGCACGGCCCCGCCGCTGCGGCTTTTCTTTTTCCCCTATAGCGCGACGCATGCGGCCGGTGCCACAGTCACCGCTCATCGCGCCGATCTGACCGTTCGCGCTGGCGAAACGCGACAAACGGGGACCGATTCCCTTTGTCCTTTGATCGGCAGCGTTTTATTGAAAAGGAATGAAACGGCTTCTGGCTCTGCTCGTTCTCCTGTTCACTGCTTCGTGTGTTATCGCACCCTCCCCAACGGTGAGCCTGGCTGAACTGCCAAGCGCGTATGTGACGCCGTCCCCGCCCCTGGACCCCGAAGTCAGCCCCTTCCTCGTCAATGTGATGTTGAACGGCCAAGGGCCGTTCAGAATGCTGGTCGATACTGGCAGCTCACAATCGGCGATTTTCCCATCGGCCGCCTCGCAGCTGGGCGTCACTTTTGGCAATGAAACCATGGTGATGGTGCGTGGGCTGAACTCCATGGCCGAGCGTCCTTTGATCCGCGGCATCGATCTCGAGCTTGGGCCTTTCCTCTACGAAGACATACCGTTGGTCGGGCTGCCCGACCGTATTCCCCCGCGTTTTCAAGGAATTATCGGCGCAGATATTCTGACTGACTTCGTCATGGTCTTCAACGCAGAGAGCCAAGGGCTCATCTTCGTCCCTCGGGAGGACGTGCCGCCAGACACATTCCGCTTCTGGAGAGCATCGCCACTCATCCCACCGCCCTCCGGCAATGAGAGCTTCGGACTCGCTTTCATCACCACCGAGGTCAACAACACCGAGATCACAGCACTCATCGACAGCGGCACGGTCCTGAGCGTCGCCAATTGGCAGACAGCGCTTTTCAGCCCCCGGGTGCGGGTCCTGCGCAACCAACTCCGGCGGCAGTGGGAGCTCGAAGGCGCCAATGGCGTTTTCCGGCCCAGAGCAGCGGTGACGCTTGAGCGGATCGAGGTCGGCGCCTTCCAATGGACACAGCCTCGATTGCTGATGTCGGACTTCACAACGCTCGACGTGCTCGGCGCTGACACGGAGCCCTTTATCATCGTCGGCGTTGACCTTCTCTCGCAGCAAAGCTTCGCCTTCGACGTCCAAGGCCGCCAGATGTGGTTCGAGCCGAGCAATGATCACCGACGTGGCGACAACCTCACCAACGTCTATCTCCCGGTCGGCGTTCAGTAGATCTTTGCGCCACCCGCCCAGGTGTTTTGCCCAACCGCATGGTTGAGAGGGGCACGGCGCATCGCAATCTCTCCTCTCGAACACGGGAGGTCATTATGCTCGACACTACAACAAAAAGCGCTGACTCGCGCATCATCCTACGCCGCGCAGAAGAACGTGGCCACGCCAACCATGGCTGGCTGCAATCGGCCCATAGCTTTAGCTTTGCCGGCTTTCACGACCCGCGCTGGATGGGCTTTGGCCCGCTGCGTGTGATCAATGATGATCGCGTCGCAGGCGGCGGCGGGTTTCCGATGCATCCGCACCAAGACTTTGAGATCTTCTCTTATGTCATGGACGGCGCGCTGGAGCACAAGGATTCCATCGGCAATGGCTCTGTCGTGAGAGCTGGCGGCGTGCAGTACATGACCGCCGGCACAGGCGTCCGCCATTCGGAGTTTAATCCGAGTCAAGACGAACCCGTCCGCTTTCTGCAGATCTGGCTTGAGCCCGCCGTGACCGGAGCCGCGCCTGGCTATCAGACACTCGATCTGTCAGCGGAGGACAAGGACGGCAAGCTCAAGCTCTTCATCGCGGAAGATGGGCGCGACGGTGCGATCGAAACCCTGGCACCGGCGGACGTCTATGCCGCGACGCTGAACGGCGACCAAATGGTGAGCTTCGACCTACGCGAAGGCCGCCGCGCCTGGATCCAGGTGGCGAGCGGCGTATTGACCGTGAACGGAGAAGAGCTGCGTCGCGGTGACGGCCTCGCCGTTCTTGATCCCAGCGAGATCAGCTTCAAAAATGGCGAGGATGCTGAGATTTTGCTCTTCGATCTCGCCGCTTAAACGCTGATGGGGCTCGTCGCTTGTGTGGCGAGCCCTATTCTGCTGGCTCCCAAAGCTGGATAGGGTTGCCCTCTGGATCGACGAGCTGGGCAAACCGGCCATTGGGATAGACCGTCTGATCGACCGTGACCTTAACACCGTTGGATTGAAGATGCGCCACCAATCCGTCTAAATCCTGTGTACGGAAATTCAGCATGAAGGATTTATCAGCTGCGAAGTGGGTTGTATCCGCCGGAAAAGCGTCAAAGACCGTGGGCCCAGCATCCTGCATCCAAGGCAATTCGTCATAGGAGGTCGGCGCGCCAAGAATCCCAAAATTCTCGAAATACCATGTGCCCAATGCTTCAGGATCCTCCGCACGGAAGAAAAAACCGCCCAGACCATCGGGTGCCGCGCCCTCCGGCGGCTGCGCAAAGGCCGTCGAACCGAGCGCCAGTGCCAGCGCCGCGCCCTTTATCTTTCCGTACCGCATGGCGTCCTCCTCGCGCCCAAACGTTAGGCAGGAGGCGACGGCGCGGTAAAGCTGCGAATTGTAACAAGGCCAGCTGCCAGTGGCCTTAGAAGGCGAAACCGAGCGACGCGGTGAGCAGCGTGTCGGTTTGCTCCCGGCCATCGGGTGGATCGGTCTCGTGCTTGACCTCATAGGAGATGCGCGATGAGATCCGCTCGGTCAGATTCGTCTTGAGGGAGACGATATTCGCCAGTGTCGAGTTGTCGTCCGCGACCGTCGCATCGAGGCTTTGCTCAAGCGTCACATTCTCGCGCAGCACGGTCGAAAAAGTCTCGCCGAAGAAGAAGGACGCGCTGCTCTGTGTCTCTTCAAAGTCATCCGTGATGGGGTCCGGCGTTGCGAGCTCGGCATACTGAAAACCAGGACCCGCGAGCATGGTGAGCTCGGTCTTTTCGGTCTTGATCAACGTATGACCAATACCGGCCGCGATGTTGGTCCGGCTGTCGAAGCCCGAAAACTCGTCCTGTTCATAACGCAGACGACCGAAGACGAACGACCTGTCACCGGTCTGGTACTCACCGCGATACTGGATGAACCAGTTGTTCTGGGTCGTCTCGGTGTTCTCCGTACCGTCGTCATTTTCCGTCGTGGTCCGAGCGTAGTTCCCACCAGCCCGGAAATTGTTCGTGTAAAGCCCGTAGGTACGGCTCAAATCGAGCTTACCGCCGAGGACCGTGTTCTCAGTGTTACCGGTGGCCGAGGAGACATTGAACTGCACATCCCCGGTCCATTTTTCTTGCGACTCAGCGAGATCCGCTTCTTGAAGAAGCGAGGACGGTGCCGCGGCGGCGAGCGCAAGGGTAGATGCGAGGAGCGTCAACATAGCGCTCCTTTCGACCGTCTCAGTTAAGGAAGAGGAAAGATTTGCCCGTGTGAGGAGCATAACGAAACGGGCCGCAGAACCCTAAGTCCCGCGGCCCGCCGATTATGAGAGTGGCGACAAGCGCTTACGCGTCGTCGGTGTCTTTGAGGGCTGCGCCCAGGATATCGCCGAGCGATGCCCCTGAATCGGCGGAACCATACTGTTCGACGGCTTCCTTCTCCTCGGCCATTTCGCGGGCTTTGATAGAGAGGGAGAGACGGCGCGACTGCCGGTCGATGGCCACGATGCGGGCATCGATCTTATCGCCAACCGCAAAACGCTCAGGGCGCTGCTCGTTGCGGTCGCGCGAAAGGTCGGACTTGCGGATGAAGGCCTTCGGACCGCCATCGCCGCCCACACGAACCTCGATACCGCCATTTTCGACAGCCGAGACTTCGCACGTGACGTCGTCGCCTTTTTTCAGCTCACCGACGGCATCCATTGGGTCGTTCGCGACCTGCTTGATGCCGAGCGAGATACGCTCTTTGTCAGGATCAACATCGAGAACTTTGACCGAGACCTTCTGGCCTTTTTCATAGTCCTGGATGGCGACATCGCCCGCTTTGTCCCAGTCGAGATCAGAGAGGTGGACCATGCCGTCCATGTTCTCATCGATACCGACGAAGAGGCCGAACTCGGTGATGTTCTTGACTTCACCTTCAAGGATCGAGCCGATCGGGTTGGCTTCGGCGAACGCTTCCCAAGGATTGTTGAGCGTCTGCTTGAGGCCAAGGCTCACGCGGCGTTTGTACTCGTCGACTTCGAGCACCATGACATCGACCTCTTGGCCGGCATCCACGATGGCCGAAGGCGGCATGTTCTTTTTGACCCACGACATTTCGGAGACGTGGACGAGGCCTTCGATGCCATCTTCGATTTCGACGAAGGCGCCGTAATCGGTGATGTTCGTGACCTTGCCTTTAAAGACAGCGCCGACTGGGTACTTGGCCTGAACGCCTTCCCATGGATCGGGCATCAGCTGCTTCATGCCGAGGGAGATACGGCTGGTCTCTGGGTTGATCTTGATGATCTTCACTTTGACCGTGTCGTTGACGTTCAGCACCTCTGATGGGTGGTTCACGCGGCTCCACGACATGTCGGTGACGTGAAGAAGACCGTCCACACCCGGAGCAAGTTCAACGAATGCACCATAGTCGGTGATGTTCTTGACAACACCGTCGCGCTCGTCGCCTTCATGCAGATCACGGACGACATCAGCGCGATGTTCCGCACGATCCTCTTCCAGGATCGACCGTCGCGAAACAACGATGTTGCCGCGGCGCTTGTCCATTTTGAGGATCTTGAAGGGCTGCTCGAGATTCATCAGCGGGGTCGCATCGCGCACGGGACGAATGTCGACTTGGCTGCCGGGCAGGAAGGCCACAGCACCGCCGAGATCGACCGTGAAGCCGCCTTTGACGCGGTTGAAGATGACGCCATTGACGCGGTCGCCATTTTCGAAGTTCTCTTCAAGGCGTTCCCACGCCTCTTCACGGCGGGCTTTCTCACGCGAGATGACAGCTTCGCCTTGCGCGTTCTCGACACGCTCGATGAAGACGTCGATTTGGTCACCGACATTGACGGCTTCGTCAGCAGACAGACCAAATTCACGGAGAGGCACACGGCCTTCGGTTTTCAGACCGACATCGACGATCGCCATATCTTTTTCGATACCGGTGATCGTGCCTTTGACGACGGTTTGTTCGAATGCGTCACGGTCAACGACCGAGGCTTCGAACATCTCGGCGAAATCTTCGACCGAGGGGTTCATGGTTTCAGACAAAATAGCCTTCAGTTGCGAGGACATCCTCGCAGGTTGGGGCTCGTGGGGCTTTGCTTTTCTTGCCTTCAGAGCGGGTTGGACAATGGCGCCTAGAGCGAAATCAACGAGACCAGTTAGGTTCGGATGCTCAAGCGCTCGTCCTCCTCTAAAGCCTTGTCGATCACACGGCAGGCTGCCGCGAACGCGGCGTCTATATCGAGGGACGTGGTGTCGAGCAAGTGGGCATCAACCGCTGGCTTCATTGGCGCGGCATCGCGGCTTTGATCACGCTCATCGCGGCGCTTGATCTGGTCGATCACCGCCTCGAGCGAGAGGCTAGGATCTTGATCTTGAAGCTCTTTGTGCCGCCGTCGCGCGCGCTCTTCGGTGGAGGCGGTGACGAACAGCTTCACCGGGGCGTCCGGGCAGATCACCGTCCCGATATCTCGGCCGTCCAGCACGGCGCCCGGCGCCTGGGCTGCAAAACTCCGTTGGAAGGACAAAAGCGCGTCCCTCACGCCGGGATGGGCTGCCACCAAGCTGGCCGCGCGGCCTGCCTCGTGGGTCAGGAGCTCTGAGCGGTCCACGGTTTGCGGATCGAGGGCATGCGCGGCCTGCTCGGCCTTGTCCGCATCGGTGGGATCGATGCCTTGGCTGATCATCATCCAACCCACACCGCGATAGAGCTTGCCGGTGTCGAGATAACGGATGCCATAGACCCTGGCGATCCGGCGAGAGAGCGTTCCCTTGCCGCTGGCCGCAGGACCATCGACAGCAATAACAAGCGGTTCTGACATGCGGCGACGTTTATCGATCCCGGCGGGCCTGTCCAGCGACGGTCTTCAATTGGTACCGGCGTACCCTCATTTGTCGCCAGATGTCCGTAGAAAATAAAAACATGTTTCGCCATATAGGTTTGGTAAAGAGCGCTCAGAGGATGAATCAGGCTTCCTGATGCATGCGCAGTCTCTGGCAGACGCAAGGGCGGCTTTGATGGTGGCGAGCGGGTCAATGATCGGAACCAGCAAGAAGGGCGACATGTCGTTTGGCAGTGGCGCAAAAGGTGAGGTGTCGACCACAGCACCGTCCGCCAAGGGCGCTCATGCGCGGGTGACGCCTAATGTCCCCTCTCCTGCACCTTCAACGCTCATTTCAGAGAATTTGCCGCGCATATCGCGCAGCACATCAGTCCGCATCAACTAGGTCTTAATCCCCTCTGGCTGAGTTGATGTGGCGGCCCGGCTTTATGCCGGGCCGCACTTTTTTGTGCCGAGAGGAACGGTGCGCTTGGTCGCATGGCAGGCGGGCCGATAAGCCCGCATCTCTAGGCCATGGCAGTCGTCACGCTCTTCTTCGATGGTGCTTGTCCGCTTTGTCGGCGCGAGATCGCCTTGATGCGGCGGCTTGATCGGCGGGGTCGCTTGGCTTTTGAGAATGTGGCCGACGACGACGCGCCGATCTCTTGCCCGATCGATCGCCGCGAGCTGCTCGCCAAGTTCCACGCGCGGCTGCCCAATGGCGAGATCGTCAGCGGCGCTCGCGCTTTCTGCGAAGCCTACGGTGTTGTGCCCTATTTGAGTTGGGCCAAAGCGCTAGGACGGTTCACCCCGAGCCGCTGGCTCCTTGATCGGCTCTATCTCGGTTTCCTCCGTATCCGGCCGACGATCCAGCGCCTCGTCGCGCGCGCGGATCGGCGGAATGCCCAACACCCTCAGTGACCCATTCCGCATCGCGCGAAGACCGGGATAAATCGCATTGAGAAACCGCGGCTGAGCCAGCATTGGCAAGCCTGTCCAACGCGGCGCGAGATTGGCGTGGATAAAGGCCATCGCCGCGCCATGGCCGAGCACCGCGGCGCCTGTATCGACAATGAAGCTCTCGTCGATATCGATGCCTTGCGCGGCATAGTGCTCAACGAGATCGCTGGCTTCACGCGCATTGATGAGCTCAACCTCGCCGATGCGGGCCCGGAGCCGCGCGAACCGCACATAGCTCACGCAGAACGGACAATCGCCATCATAGAGGATCCGGATCATGGCGCAGATGTGCGATCTCTGACCCGATAGCGGGATGCGGCATGTGGCCTTAGTCGAGGCTACCGGCGACAAGCTGTCCACGGACAATCGTTGCCGCCGCCTCGGACTGGGATGGCCCATCGAAGGGATCGCCGCGGAAGATCGAGAGATCGGCAGCAAACCCGGGCGCCAGCGTCCCGAACTCCCCGCCCCGACCAATCGATAAAGCTGGCGAGACCGTGAAGAGCGCCAAGCTTTCACTGCGGCTCAGCGCCTCTTCAGGGTGCCATCCTTCGCCTTGGAAGCCCGAAAGATCCCGGCGTACATTCGCGGCATAAAGCTCAATACGCGGATCGCCCTGCTCCACCGGCGCATCGGAGCCAAAGACAATGAGCGTTCCCTCCGATGCCAGACTGTTCCAAGCATAGGCGCCGCGCAGGCGCTCCATACCGAGGCGCGCCGGAGCGAAGTGCAGATCGCCGATCGCGTGGCTCGGTTGCATCGAGGCGATCACGCCTGCTTCGGCGAAGAGCTCGATATCGGCGGGATCGAGGATCTGGGCATGCTCAATGCGCAGAACAGCATCGGGATGATCAGCACGAAGATCCTTATACCACGCAAGAACGCGATAGTTCGCCTCATCACCTATCGCGTGGGTGGTGACCTGGAGGCCCGCCTCCGCGGCTTGAGCAAAAGCGGGCATCGCCTCCTCACGGGTGATCAGCGCGAGGCCCCTTGTGGTTGGTTCATCCGTATAGGGTTTTTTCAAGAGTGCCCCGCGCGAGCCGAGCGCCCCGTCCGCGTAGAACTTGACGCCCAAGTGACAAACAAGACCCGTGGCATCGCAACCCGGGCCATTCTCAGCCAGCATGTCGAGCGCCTCAGGCACCACAAAATTCGCGACACGCAAGGGCAGCGCGCCTTGCGCGGCAAGC
>JBCDLG010000019.1:0-38982 GCA_038745625.1 Pseudomonadota bacterium
CGGGGGGTCAACTGATGGGTTTGTCGAGCTATCTCACAGTCGCGGGGATCCTCTTCGCCATCGGCGTCGCTGGGATTTTTCTCAATCGCAAGAACGTGATCATCATCCTGATGTCGATCGAGCTGATGCTTCTTGCTGTGAACATCAATTTCGTCGCGTTCTCGATGTTCCTTGGCGATCTCGTGGGGCAAGTCTTTGCCTTCATGGTGCTGACAGTTGCTGCCGCTGAAGCAGCGATCGGTCTTGCTATCCTGGTGACCTTCTTCCGCAACCGCGGCGATATCGCGGTGACATCAGCCAACTCGATGAGGAACTAGACGGTGCAGGCGCTTATCGTTCTCCTCCCGCTGTTCGGTGCCATGCTGGCGATGCCGCTTGGTCGCACAGGTGGTCCGCGTGCGGCTGAAGTCACCACCACTGCGCTTGTTGGGATCGCCGCGTTCCTCTCCTGGATCACGTTTTTCTCCGTCGGCTTTGGCGATGGTGAGAAGACGATCACGCTTTTTGATTGGATCAATTCCGGCGACCTCAAGGCCGCATGGGCCGTCCGGGTGGACGCGCTCTCAGCGACGATGATGATCGTCGTGACAACGGTCTCCTCGCTCGTGCACCTCTATTCGATCGGATACATGCACGAGGATCCTTCGAGGCCCCGTTTCTTCGCCTATCTGTCGCTCTTCACCTTCGCGATGTTGGCGCTGGTCACCTCGGACAACCTCCTGCAGCTCTTCTTCGGCTGGGAGGGCGTGGGGGTTGCGAGCTATCTGCTGATTGGTTTTTGGCACCACAAAAAAACCGCCAACGACGCGGCGATCAAGGCCTTCATCGTCAACCGCGTCGGTGATGTCGGCCTTGGCCTTGGCATCATGGCCTGTTTCTTCGTCTTCAAATCGGTTGAGTACGACGTGATTCTTGAGACCATCCGCAACGATGGTTTTGTTCAACCCATGGGATCGATGGCGGCGATGCATGTCTCCGAGCTTTCGATCAACTTTCTTGGCCGCGATGTGGCGGCGCTCGAGATCATCGGTATCCTGCTTTTTATTGGCGCCATGGGGAAATCGGCGCAGTTCCTCCTCCACACCTGGCTGCCTGATGCGATGGAGGGCCCAACGCCTGTCTCTGCCCTCATTCACGCCGCAACGATGGTGACAGCAGGGGTCGTCCTTGTTTGCCGGATGTCCGATCTTTACGCCGTCACCCCCGGCGCTTCAGCGCTGATCACGATTGTGGGGCTCGCGACCGCCTTGTTTGCGGCAACGGTTGGCCTCGTCCAGACAGATATCAAGCGGGTGATCGCCTATTCGACAGCGTCGCAGCTGGGCTACATGTTCTTTGCGGCCGGCGTCGGCGCTTACGGCGCTGCGATGTTCCACCTCACCACCCATGCGGCCTTTAAAGCGCTGTTGTTCTTGGGCGCGGGCGCAGTCATCCATTTCAATCATCATGAGCAAGATATGCGCGGCATGGGCGGGCTCCGCTCCCAGATGCCGGTGACGTTCCTCGCAATGTTGCTCGGTACACTGGCGATCACCGGCGTGGGGATCCCGCTTCTTCATCCCGGCGGCGTTCCTGTGGGTTTTGCCGGATTCGTCTCGAAGGACGTGATGCTCGAGGAAGCGTTCCTCGGGATCGAAGCGGGCAAAGCCTTTGCGTCGGCGGCCTTCTGGGGTGGTCTCGCCGCGGCGGTGCTCACCGGGTTTTACTCTTGGCGTCTCATTTTCTTGACGTTCACAGGCGAGTGGCGCGCCCCAGCCGAGGTGCGTCGCCATCCCCATTCCGTGCCCACCACGATGCTCCTGCCGCTCGCGCCCCTCGCACTCGGCGCGGTGGTGGCGGGCATGGTGCTCTATAAGCCCTTTGTCAGCACGGACGGAGCGCCGGCCTTCTGGGGCGGCGCCCTTCATATTGAGAGCCATGGCGGTGATCACGCGGCAGCGTCCGACCATGGCCATGATGACCATGGGGCGGCGAGCCATGATGAGCATCACGCAGAAGAGGGGCATGCGGAGGATGATCATGGCGGCGGGCACCACGTACCCAATTGGGTGCTGATTGCCCCGTTGATCGCCGGCTCACTCGGCCTTTTTGCTGCGATCTTCCAGTACACAGGTTCTGATCCTCTTCGACCTGGCCTTTTAAGGGACGGCGGCATCATCTACGAGTTTCTCAAGAACCGTTGGTACATTGATGATATCTACCGGATCGTGTTCCAACGCCCGGCCCAACGCCTCGGCCGCCTGTTGTGGAAGGCGGGTGATGAAGGGACGATTGATGGCGCGGGACCCAATGGGATTGCGGGCCTTATGAACATCGGCGCTCAGCGTACGGTGGGAATTCAGACCGGCTTCGTCTTCCACTACGCCTTCGCCATGTTGCTCGGTGTCGTCGTTCTCCTTTTCATTCTCAGGGTCTGACGCCATGGTCGAGATGCATGCTTCTGTTCCCTGGCTCAGTCTGATCACGTTCTTGCCGCTTGTCGGCGCGTTGATGATCGTGCTTCGGCGCGCGATCGCTGGCGGCGAGGACGACGAGGCTGTGGCAATCTCAGCGCGGCAGGTTGCGCTCCTCACCTCGACCTTCGTCCTGGTGATCACGACCTTCGTCTATTTCTCGCTGTTCGATAGCACGCAACTCGGTTTCCAGTTGGTGGAGACAAGCGGATGGCTCGGCCTCGGCATCGGCTACAAATTGGGTGTTGACGGAATTTCCGTCCTCTTTGTGTTTCTCACTGCGTTCATTATGCCGATCTGTATTTTGGCCAGTTGGACATCGATCACCTCAAGGGTGGCGGACTTTATGGTCGCTTTTTTGGTGCTCGAGACGGCCATTATGGGTGTCTTCACGGCCCTCGATCTTGTCCTTTTCTATGTTTATTTCGAGGCGTCGTTGATCCCGATGTTCCTGATCATCGGGATCTGGGGCAGCCCAGGGACTCGCGAGATTTTCGGCCGTACGGTCTCCAACCGTGTCTACGCGGCGTTTAAGTTCTTTCTCTACACGCTGCTTGGCTCGCTCCTGATGCTGATCGCGATTTTGGCGATGTATCTTGAGGTCGGCACCACCGACATTCCGACCCTGCTGACGCATGAGTTTGCGCCGGAGATGCAGCGCTGGCTCTGGCTCGCTTTCTTCGCCAGCTTCGCCGTCAAAATGCCGATGTGGCCAGTGCACACCTGGCTTCCTGACGCCCACGTCCAGGCACCGACGGGCGGGTCCATCGTGCTGGCAGCGATCCTTCTGAAAATGGGCGGGTACGGGCTTATTCGTTTTAGCCTGCCGATGTTCCCTGATGCCAGTGTCGCCTTTGCGCCGCTTGTGTTTGCGCTGTCCGTGATCGCCATTGTCTACACCTCACTGGTCGCTTTTGCGCAGGAGGACATGAAAAAGCTGATCGCCTATTCGTCCGTGGCCCATATGGGTTTTGTGACCATGGGCCTTTTCACGGGCACGCAGCAGGGCATCGACGGCGCTTTGTTCCAGATGCTGAGCCACGGCTTTATCTCCGGGGCGCTTTTCCTCTGTGTGGGGATCCTTTACGAGCGTCGTCACACCCGCGATATCGCTGCTTATGGCGGGCTTGTGAAACAGATGAAGATGTTCGCCTTCTTTTTCCTGTTCTTCAGCATGGCGAATGTCGGCCTACCGGGTCTTTCCGGTTTCATTGGTGAGATCCTCACGATGATTGGTGCGTTCCAAGTCAACACATGGGTGGCAGCTCTTGCTGCCCTCGGCATGATCCTCTCGGCTGCTTATGGCCTGCGGCTTTACCGCGAGGTGATGTATGATCCGCCCCGTGACGAAAAGCCTGAGCCGATGGCCGATCTCAACCGCCGAGAGCTTGGTTTGATCACGGCGCTCGCGGCGATGACGCTCTATCTTGGGGTCAATCCGTCGCCGACCCTGGGTGTCTTTGCAGTTCCGACCGAGCCCATCAGTGAGGCGTTTGCTGAGGCGACCGAGCGGCGTGATGGCGTGGATGAAACGCACGTCGCGCAAGGGGGGGCCGACCATTGACCCAGCCTTTGTCGGACATCCACATCCTCGCGCCCGAACTTTTCTTGGCCATTGCAGCGATGGCGGCGCTATTGGTAGGGGTCTTCCTGAAAGAAGACCGCACCAAAGAGCTCACCTGGGCAGGTGCCGTATGCCTCGTTTTGGCCTGCGCGCTGGTGCCCCGCCCACCCGAGGGGCCGCTGTCCGGCTTCGGCGGGGCGTTCAGCGCTGACACTTTCTCCCAGTTCGGACGGATTGCAGTGTTTTTGACGGCTTCGGTGGCGCTTCTGGTGTCCCAGGCGTTTTTCCGGCTCGAGAAGCTTCTGCGTCCTGAATATATCGTGCTGGTGCTTCTTTCATCGATCGGCATGGCGCTGATGGTGACGGCGACCGATCTCATCTCGGTCTATTTGGGCGTCGAGCTCCAATCGCTCTGTGTTTATATTATGGCCACGCTCAACCGCGACTCCCGCCGCTCGACTGAGGCGGGCCTCAAATACTTTGTCCTCGGAGCTTTGAGCTCTGGCTTTCTGCTTTACGGTGCGTCGCTGATCTATGGTTTCACCGGATCGACCCAGTTTGCTGATATCGCCAGCGTCGGCGCCTCGGAGACGAGCCCCGTTGGTCTGACCTTTGGCCTCGTCTTCTTTATCTCCGCGCTCGCCTTTAAAGTCTCCGCCGCGCCTTTTCATATGTGGACCCCGGACGTTTATGAGGGATCACCGACACCGGTCACCGCGTTTCTGGCCGCCGCGCCTAAGCTAGCAGGCATGTTCCTCTTTGGCCGGGTGCTGGTGCAAGCCTTCCCAGGGTTGATTGATGATTGGCAGCCTGTTCTTTGGATGATCGCGGCCGCGTCGATGGCGATTGGCTCGCTCTCGGCTATCGTTCAGACCAATATTAAACGCCTCATGGCTTACTCATCGATCGGACATATGGGCTACGCGCTGATTGGCTTGACCGCCGGCACCGAGGCGGGCGTCTCGGGAATGATCAGCTACATGACGATCTATGTGGTGATGACGCTTGGGGTCTTTGCTTGCATCCTTACCATGCGGCGCGCCGAGGGTATGGCGGAGAACATCTCTGATCTTTCGGGGTTGGCGCAGACCCGGCCGGGCCTCGCGGTGATGTTCTCGGCGCTCTTTTTGTCCCTCGCAGGGATCCCACCGCTGCTTGGATTTTTCGCCAAGTTCTATGTCTTCCTCGCAGCGGTCGATGCGGGCCTTCTCGCTCTCGCGATCGTCGGTGTCGTGACGAGTGTCATTTCGACCTTCTATTATTTGTCGGTGATCAGAACGATTTGGATGGCGGAGCCGACCTCCGAGTTCGTTCGCGAGCAAAACCCGTTCGTTCAACTCACAGCCTCAGGATCAACCTTCGCCGTGGTTGCTGGCATCATCGTGCTTGTTGGCCCGCTTGCTGGGATCGCCGCGCTCGCCGCGCGATCTCTGTTCCCGGCGCTTTAGATGCTCGAGCATCGGCGGCTTCAGGAGACGGGGTCAACGAATGATGATGCGCATACGGCCTTTGCCTCGGGCGCAGCCCGGCCGTTGCTCATCAGCGCGGAGCAGCAAACGGCGGGGAAGGGTCGGTATGGCCGGTCCTGGAGCCATGATCCGCTCAATTTTGCGGGCTCGTTCCTTGTCGATGCCGGACCCGAGGCGTGCCAGGCCCCTGGGGCCGTGTCGCTGCTCGCCGGTTTGGCGGTTCGCGATACGCTGATCGCCGAGGGTGCCGACGCGGGTGCTCTCGCCCTCAAATGGCCCAATGATGTGCTGATGGCGGACGAGAAGGTCGCGGGTATCTTGAGCTCTTTTGTGCAGCAGGGGACTGACACGGCGCTGATTATCGGCATCGGTGTCAATCTCGCGTCTCCTCCCAGCGAGACAGTGTTCCCGGCGCGTGCCGTCTTCGCGAAGGACCGGTCACCTGATCCAGAGGGGTTCGGCGATGCCCTCGGTCAGCGGCTTGTGGCGCTGCTAGGTCGGCTTGAGACCAGCGGGTCCTGGGCAATCTTGGAGGCCTGGCGATCCCACGCGTGGAGGCTTGGCGACGACATCACAATCCGGCGAGACGAAGAGGAGGCGCTGCAAGGCCGGTTCGAAGACATCGACCGAGAAGGCCGTCTCATGCTGCGGCGCGCTGACGGGTCGCTGGAGACGATCGCCGCGGGGGACGCTGCGCCCAGGTGACGGCGGCTCCGGATTAAGGCAGAGAGAGCGGATGCTACTGGCGATCGATGTCGGCAACACCAATACGGTCTTTGCGCTGCTTGAGGGGGACACCACTCTCGAAAGCTGGCGGGCGGCCACGATTCCAGAGCGGACCGCCGACGAATACGCGGTCTGGCTCCTGCAGCTCTTGAACCTGAATGGCCGGGGCGATCTCGGTCTCATCGATCACTGCATCATATCGACCGTGGTGCCGCAATCGCTCTTCCACTTGCGCAACCTGGCGCGCCGCTATTTTTCTGTCGAGCCGATGGTGGTGGGCCCCAGCATCCCCGGCGTCGCTGTGCGCATCGACAAGCCCAGCGAGGCGGGCGCCGACCGTCTTGTTGGCGCTGTTGGTGGTTATATCAAATATGGCGGGCCACTGATTATTGTCGACAGCGGCACCGCGACCACGTTCGACATCGTCGGAGCCGATGGCGGCTTTGAGGGCGGGGTGATCTCGCCGGGGATCAATTTGAGCCAAAAGGCGTTGCACGAGGCGGCTGCCCAGCTGCCACGGATTGCCATTGCCAAACCAGAAAAAGCCATTGGCACATCGACCATCACTGCCCTTCAGTCGGGTATTTTCTACGGCTATATCGGCCTGATTGAGGGGATGATCGCACGGATCAAAGACGAGTACGGATCACCGATGACAGTCATTGCGACGGGCGGAATTTCGTCGTTGTTCGAGGGCGTCACCGACTCGATCGATCATTTTGATACCGACCTGACGATCCGAGGGCTGAACGAGATTGCCAAACGACTGATGGACCGATCATAGGAACGCGCATGACCGACGAACTCGTCTTTTTGCCTCTTGGGGGGTCAGGCGAGATTGGGATGAACCTCAATCTTTACGGCTTCGGCCCGCCAGGTGCGCGCCAATGGGTGATGATCGATTGCGGCGTCACCTTCGCCGGTGACGACCTGCCCGGTATCGATCTCATCACACCAGATCCTGACTATCTGCTTGATGATCTTGACACGGGCGGCTCGTTTCTCGGCCTCATCCTGACCCATGGACACGAGGACCATATTGGCGCGGTGGCTCATCTTTGGCCCGGCTTCGAAGGGCCGATCTATGCCACGCCTTTCACTGCGGAGTTGGTGCGGCGCAAATTTGCTGATCTTGGTATGATCGACGTTCCGATCCATGTCATCGATCTGGGTGCGTCGTTTGAGCTTGGCCCTTTCGGTGTTGAGTATATCACCCTCACCCATTCGATTCCCGAGCCCAACGCGGTGGCACTCAGAACGCCCTTAGGAACGGTTCTACACACTGGCGATTTTAAGATTGACCCTGCGCCTGTTCTTGGGCCGCATACGGATCGAGCCACTCTGGAGGCGATCGGTCGTGACGGCGTGCTCGCCATGGTGTGTGATAGCACCAATGTTTTCTCCGAAGGCGTTTCTGGATCAGAGAGCGACGTTGCCGAGACCTTGGCGCAGATCATCACGAAGCAGAAGGGGCGGGTAGCCGTCACCACCTTTGCCTCCAACGTCTCACGCCTGGTTTCGGTCTGCCGCGCGGCGCTGCAAGCGGATCGGTCGGTCTGTCTTCTGGGGCGGTCGATGCTGCGGATGATCGATGTCGCGCGGCATGTGGACCTCTTGCCAGCGGGGGTCTCCTTCGTGGAGCCAGGCGAGGCTGGCTATCTGCCCAATGACAAAATCCTCTATCTCTGCACCGGCAGCCAGGGTGAGGAGCGTGCTGCGCTCGCTCGTATCGCGCGGGATGATCACCCCGAACTCGTTTTGAGTGAGGGCGATACGGTGATCTTCAGCTCCAAGATCATTCCTGGGAACGAGCGTCCGATCTATGGCCTGATGAACCAGCTGACAGAGGCCGGTGTCACGGTCATCACCGAAAGTGATGCCTTCATTCATGTCTCGGGTCATCCGTGCCGCGATGAGCTGAAAGACATGTACGGCATGGTTCGCCCGCAGCTGGCGATCCCGGTCCATGGTGAGGCCCGCCACTTGGCTGAGCATGGCGCGTTCGCCACGACGATTGGCGCCCAGCGTTCGATCGTTCCTAAGAATGGCGACCTCATTCGCCTCGCGCCTGGTCGTGCGGAGCGCATCGACGAGGTGCCGGCCGGGCGACTGTATCTCGATGGACGTATTCTTCTCAGCGACGGTGACCAAGCCTTGCGGGAGCGTCGCCGTCTGAGCGAGGACGGCATGGTCGCCGTTGCCGTCGCTATCGATGAGAAAGGCAAGATCCGGGATCGCCACCCTGTTGTTGTCAAAGGTGTGCCGCGAACGGATGAAGAGGGCGATGATCTTCCTAGCCTCATTGAGGATGCGGTGGATGAGGCGCTTGATGCCTTGCCTCGGTCGCGCCGGATGGACGATAGAGAACTCGAAAACCATATTCGCCGGGCGATCCGGTCTGAGCTTGGCCCCCGTTGGGGCAAGCGATCGGATATCGCTGTCATGATACTGAGGGTCTGACCATGACGGTAGCAGGTGGCGTGATCAGTTTTGTTCTCATTTGGTGGCTGTGCCTGTTCACGGTGCTCCCTATGCGGCCCAAAAGCGTCTGGGAGGAGCCTGAGCAGCACGCCAAGGGCGCCGATCGCGGCGCGCCGGTCGACCCCGCGATCTGGTGGAAGGTGAAGCGCACCACCTTAATCTCTATTCCCGCTTGGGCGGTCGTGGCCCTGGTGATCGCTAGCGGCGTTTTTGATCCCGCTCGCGGCTAGCCGCAGCGGCTCAGTTGCCTAGGCGACCTTTCTGTCTATGGTGCGCGCGTCGGCAGAGGAGGCCCGTCGAAGCGTGTCTGAGTCCATCACGCCCCAGCCGGATGCGGCAGAGGGGCCATCCTCCAAACCGTCGCTCGACACCGAACAGCCGCTCGATGAACGGGGCTCGCTGACCTCTGACTTTGTCCGGAACATTCGCGATCTGATCGATGACCAGGCGTTCGATGAGGTGCGCCGGTTGGCGGCGGAGCTGCGCCCCGCCGACATCGCTGACCTCATTGAGCAGGTGAGCGACGATGAGAGCCGGAGCCTTCTTACCATCATCGGTGACGCGCTGCCAGCGGAGACCCTGGCTGAGCTTGAGGAAGCCGCCCGAGATCTCGTGATTGAAGCTCTTCCCACAGAGCAATTGGCCGAGGCGGTTGCCGAGCTTGATTCCGATGAGGCAGCGTTCGTTGTCGAGGATATGGACGATGCGGAGCGGGAAGAGCTCCTCGCTGAGATGCCGATTGCCGATCGGCTCGCGCTTCAGGCCGCCCTTGAGTATGACGAGGACAGCGCTGGCCGTTTGATGCAGCGCGAGGTCTTTGCCGCACCTGGCTATTGGAATGTCGGTCAGATCCTTGATCGCCTGCGTTCAGTCGAACGGCTGCCTGACACATTTTACGACGTCTACGTTGTCGATCCTGGATATAAAGTCCTGGGGCTTGTGCCCCTCAGCCGGTTCATCAAGGCCAAGCGCAGTACGATTGTCTCTGATCTGATCATTCCCGACCCCATCGTGATCGATGCCAAGATGGATCAGGAAGAGGTCGCCTATCTCTTTGAAAAGTATAATCTCATCTCTGCGCCGGTGGTTGATGAGTCGAGCCGTCTCGTCGGCATGATCACCGTGGATGACGTGGTCGAGATCGTCCATGAAGAGGCAGAGGAAGACATGCTGGCTCTCGCCGGTGTGGCGTTGGACGACAACTCGATCAACGTCTCCGTACCCAAGGTCGCACGTTCACGTTTTGCTTGGCTGCTGGTTAATCTTGGTACAGCCATTTTGGCGAGTGTCGTGATCGGTGTGTTCGACGCCACCATCGAACAAATGGTTGCGCTCGCGGTGTTGATGCCGATCGTGGCGTCGATGGGGGGGAATGCCGGGACGCAGACGATGACGGTTGCAGTACGGAATCTTTCAACCCGCAGTTTGACAGCTGCCAACATGCTGCGCGCGGTTTGGCGCGAGACAGCTGTCTCGACGCTGAACGGTTTTGCCTTTGCCGCTCTCATGGGCCTCGCCGCGGCGGCCTGGTACGATGTTCTCGTCGGGGAGCCGCGGGCGGACGCTGTTGCGCTCGGTCTCGTTCTTGCGGGCGCCATGGTGATCAACATGATCTGTGCGGGGCTAGCCGGGATCTTGGTGCCGATTGGGCTCGAGCGCGTGGGGCAGGACCCGGCGGTTAGCTCGGCTGTTTTCGTCACCACCGTGACGGACGTCGTCGGCTTTTTCGCGTTTTTGGGGCTCTCGGCGCTGTTCTTGGTCGGTTAGCCCCCTAACAGAACCCGGCCTTTTTCAGAATCTGGTGCGCCTTGATCACCTCTTGCAGCTGCTCCTCAGCGGAGCGGTCGCCCTCATTGCTGTCCGGGTGGAAACGTTTGACGAGCTCAGCATAGCGGCGGCGCAGCTCGCCAGAGCTTGCGTTGGGCTTTAAATTCATGGTGCGGAAAGCCTGCAGCTGCAGCCGGGTCAGGCGGCGTCCCTCGCGATAGACGTCGCCTTGGGCATCGGAGTTTTCCATCCGTGTGCGGCCACCGACGGCGTTGTCGATCTCGTGAAGCCCATCGAGACCAGCGCGCGCCGCGGCAGAGGCGCGACCGTTTTTCGAGAACTGCCAAGTCGGCCGGTCACCATACCGGGCCTGATCGCGCATGGCCGCAGCCTGAGCATCGGTTTTGCCTTCGAAGAAGTTCCAGTTCTTGTTGTGCTCGCGCGCGCATGTGGTGCAGAGCCAGAGATACTCATCCATCTGTTCAGGCGATTTCGGCGCGCGAGTCTCGGCGGCGTTATCGCAACCCTCGATATCGCAGACGCGCGTCTCGGTCTTCGCCCAACTTTTCTTGGCGTTCCGGGAGCCTTTGGTCGGCTTGATCCGGATATCGAACCCGTGACGCGGGCGGTAGCTGTACTGGTCGTCTGCCATAGCGTGATTATGGTCCTCACCGCGGCTTCGAACCAGCCTTGACTTAAGACCGGATCGTGTGCCGACTGCGGCATTTTTCAAAGGTGAACGTGATGGGCGTTATAGCGGAAACAATTGAGCAAAAACTGACGGCCGCGTTTGCCCCGGAGGCGCTCGATATTGTGGACCAAAGCCACCTGCACAAGGGGCATGCTGGCGCACCAGACGGCGGGGAGAGCCATTTTCGTGTGCGAATCGTCAGCGCGGCTTTTGACGGCCAAAACCGCGTTGCCCGGCAGCGGGCTGTGAATGCAGCTCTGAAAGACGAACTCGCCGGGCCGGTGCACGCCATGTCTGTTCAGGCATTGGCTCCCGGCGAGGCTTGAACCTTCGAGTTCGATGAGCGCGCGACGATGACGGCGAAGGGCACCATGCTGGCGACGATGCAGAGGCAGCTCAAAACCAATGGTGCGCCCGCGAAGATGAAACCGGCCTCGCCGCTGGTGTAGTAGGTGAACATCATCGTCATCGCGACGGGGCTTGTCATCATGGTGAGCGACATCACCGACGCAACAGCGCCCTGAAGCTCGCCTTGCGCGTCGCCAGGGACAGCCGTCGACATGATCCCTTGCATCGCCGGCATCATCAGGCCGCCGAGAGCGCCGACGAAGATCCAAAGATACACATAGATGCCGGTGGGCGCGAAAAAGGCGTAGCCGATAAAGCTGATTGTCATCGCTGTGGCGCCGATCAGCACCGATCGGGCCTCGCCGATGGCCGGGATGATTCGCCGTGTCAGCCCGCCCTGAACGACCGCGGCGGTCACGCCAACAAAGGTCAGCGCATAGCCGATATCGGCCGGTGACCAGCCATACTTGAAGACTGCGAAATAGGAGAAGACGGCTGGCAAGGCCTGATGGGCAAACTGCATCAGGAAATAGGCGCCCAGCACAATGAACACCATGTTGTAGCGGCTGACCGACATCAGGCTGCCCAGCGGATTGGCGCGGAGGATATCGAAGGCGCGCTTCTCTTTCAGCGTTTCTGGCAGCACGAAAAAGCCGAACACGACATTCGAAAAGCCAAGCGCTGCCGCCGCATAGAACGGCGCACGCGTGCCCATCTCGCTGAAGAGACCGCCGATGACCGGTCCGATGATGAAACCGAGACCAAACGCTGCGCCCATCAGGCCAAAATTGGCCGCCCGTTTCTCCGGCGGTGAGACGTCCGCAATCACCGCATTGGCTGTGGAATAGGTGGCGGCCGTCGCGCCCGAGACAATCCGCGCGAGCACCAGCCAGGCATAGGTGGGGGCGACCGCGAGGAGCAGGAAGTCGACCGCATAGGTAAGGAGCGAGACGAGGATCACAGGGCGCCGACCGAATCGGTCCGAGAGGCCGCCCAGGATCGGCGACATGACGAATTGGGCGAGCGCGTAGGCGAAATAGAGCCAGCCGCCCAAGGAAGCGGCTTCCGATACCGACCTGCTTGTCACCTCCGTCAAGAGATCAGGCATCACCGGAATGATGATCCCGAACCCGATCATCGAGATCAGGACGGTGATGAACATGAAGAGGAGCGCGAAACGCGGCGCCGGGGCGGGTTGATCAGTCATAGAACGTCCGTGGCGATGCCGTGCGGGCGGGTCAAGCGGACGTGTTCCCGCGGGCAACGCCGCCATCTTCCACATAACGGGCGCCGGTGCCCCGCTCCGCCGCCCGGTCATCGGGGTTATAGAGCGGGCACTTGCTCGCCGAGAGGCAGCCGCAGCCGATGCAGCCATCAAGCGCGTCACGCAAACGTGTGAGTTTGGCGATCCGTTCGCTGAGATCCTCGCGCCAACCCTGCGCGACGTCGGCCCAGTCGTCTTTGCTTGGTGGGTCTTCGGGATGAAGCGCGCTGAGCTTGTCGCGGATCTCGGCAAGCGGAATGCCGAGGTTCTGTGCCGTCTTGATCACCCCCAACCGGCGCAGGACGGCGCGGTCGTAGCGCCGTTGGTTGCCCGGCGTTCGCCAGGACCGGATGAGGCCCTCGCGCTCATAAAAATGAAGGGCAGAGACAGAAAGCCCCGCGCGCGCGGCGGCTTGGCCGGGGGTGAGAGCTTTTGGCAAAGGAGTCGATTTCAAATCTTGACCTCAACTTGGGTTGAGGTTTCATAACCGTATCTCCCGATGATGTCGAGAGGAGATTCCCATGCGGAAAGACGCAGCTAAGACCAAGCCCAAGCCGATCTGCAAACCCAAGCCGAAGCCATCCTCCTGGTGGTCGGGCGTTGCCGCCATGGCTCAACTCGGCATGCCTCAGAAATGAGCGGCCTGATGATCAACCCTACACGGACAGAATATCGGCGGCCCAGGCGGGAACGACGTCGCTCGCCTTGCCGTAGCGGCGGTCCGTGAAGAGATCCGCGTTGTCAGACGGGTCGAGGTTGAGCTCGACCCGCGGGATGCCGCGGCGCGCGGCGAGGCCGACAAGTCCAGCTGCGGGGTAAACCGCGCCCGATGTACCGATGGCGACGAAAAGATCCGCCTCCATCATGCGGTCTTCAACCTCGTCGAAATGGCGCGGGATTTCCCCGAACCAGACGATGTAGGGCCGCATGGCGTTGGCGCCGCAGGCCGGGCAGGGCGTTTCCGTGGAGAGATCGCCCGTCCATTCCGCCACATGGCCGCAAGCGTAACACTCCGCCTTCTGAAGAAGACCGTGGATCGGCAAGATATTCTTGCTGCCCGCTCGCTGGTGCAGGTCATCGACGTTCTGTGTCACCAAGGTGAGGGAGCCGCCCTTTTGCGCGAGTGCGGCTTCAAGCTCCGCGAGCGCCACATGCGCCGCGTTCGGCTGGACGCTCGGCAGCTGCGCCCGGCGCGCGTTGTAGAAAGCGTGCACCCGCTCAGGATCCTCAGCGAACCCCTCCGGCGTTGCCACCTTCATCGGGTCATTCTTCTGCCACACACCATTCTGATCACGGAACGTATCGACACCCGAATCGGCGGAGATGCCAGCCCCGGTGAGCACGACGACGTGGAGCGGTTGGGTCACAGGCGAAGTGTCCATGGCTCTGACCTATCCGTCAACAGCCAACGCGTGCCCGCCAATCGTCCCTGAGGGCTGGTGCCGCGATCTAGGCCTTGGTCTGTGCCTTGGTTGCAAGGGCTGCGGCGACGGCAGCAAGGATCGCGAGACCTGCGGCGACCCCTGCGCCCGTCTGAAAACTCACAAGGGTCGAGCCGAGGGCAGCGGCCGCTGCCACGCCGATCAACTGCGCGATCCTGCTCACCGTGTTGTTCACCCCAGACGCCAGGCCCTGGTCGATGTCGCCCAAGCTCGCCATCACCCCGGCGGTGAGCGGAGCAATGAGAAGGGCAAAGGCAAGACCGAGAAGGCCCATAGGCACGAGGACCGCCACGAGCAGGCTCGCTTCTGCGGCAACAGCCATCCACACGAACGCGAGGCCGGCGAGGGCGGAACCCGATACGAGCGGCAGTTGAGGGCCGGTTTTGTCCATCAGCTTACCGGCGACATTGGATAGGAGGCCGACACCCAGCATGAAGGGCAAGAACGCCATGCCTGCCATACTCGCAGAAAGACCGAGACGCTCAATCAGCGTGAATGGAAGCTGGAAAAAGACGATCGACAACGCGGCGTAGAGAAAGAGGGTCGCCAGGTTCAAGCCTGCGAAGGTCCGGTTGCGGAAGACCGTAAGCGGCATCATCGGAGACGCCGCTATGATCTGCCAGCGGATGAAGAGGCCGAGCATGATAGCGGCGGCCAGAAACGCTAGTGCTGGCGAGATCGGCAGCGGACCTTCCTCTCCCCCGAGCGCGCTCAAACCAGCTGCCAGCGCGGCTAGGAAGATCGCTAACAACAGCGCCCCCCAGCTGTCGAAAGGAGCATCATCTTTGCGCGGCGTGGCAGGCCCGGCGAAGAGCAAGATCCCAATCGCCAGCAGCGCGAGGGGCGGGTTGATCCAAAAGACGGCCTGCCAGCCAAAGCTCTCGGTCAGCCAGCCGCCAAGCGGCGGTCCAACGGATGTCATCAGTGCCGATGATGCGGCCCATAAACCGATCGCTCCGCCGCGTTGATCCTTGGGGTACACCGATCCGATAAGGGCAAGGCTCGCCGGTGTCATAAATGCGGCGCCCACGCCCTGAACGCCGCGCGCCACGATGAGCGAACCGATCGACGAGGAGAGCGCACACCACGCCGAGGCTGCGCCAAAAACCGCGATGCCAGCAATCAGCACCCGAACCCGGCCCTTCGCGTCAGCCATCGCGCCACCCACCAGGGACAAGGCGGCCAGTGCCAATACATAGATATTCAGCACCCATTGCAGCGATGAAAGATCAGCGCCGAAATCCTCCCGCATAGCGGGAAGTGCGACGGTCAGCCCCGAGCCATCGATGAAGCCCATGGACGAAGCGATGATCGATGCGGTGAGCACAAGCCGACGCGTCGCGACACTGTAGGTGCGCCCGTCCTCCTGCGGACAGGGCTGCGTGGCAATCAGCGTGTCTTGGCACGGCGGTTTAAGCGGCTGGGCGATGGGATGGGCCTTCCACGACTCCGTCCGGCCAAGCCAAGCACAGGATGCGTGCCAGGCGAACGTGTCCCGCTGATCAATAGCAGGTGGTAAAATCACATTTGCGGGTGTGCGGCCCAACGTCTCTGCGCCGGCGGGTCCGGGCCGTTTGGATTGGCAGGGCTGAGGATCGATCGGGGGCTTCGATGGCGTGGGCTATGCCGCGTCCTTTAGCGGCACGATCCTAAGGCTCGTCACCTGGTTTCTCCGTTTGCCGAGGATTTCGAAGCGGCAATCGTGAAAGCTGAACATCTGGCCGACATCGGGGATGCAGCGGCCTTCATGGATCACAAGGCCAGCGATGGTGACAGCCTCTTCATCGGGCAGGCGCCAATCCATCATGCGGTTAAGGTCGCGGATGGTGACGTCGCCCGCCACGATCACCGAGCCATCAGGCTGCCGCTCGACGCCCACCACGGCGACATCGTGCTCGTCCTCAATCTCGCCGACGATCTCCTCGAGAATGTCCTCCAGCGTCACAAGGCCTTGGTGGGAGCCATACTCGTCGATCACCAGCGCAAAGTGGAGCTGCGTTTTTTTGAACGCATCAAGCTGCTCTTTCAGCGTCGTCGTCTCAGGGATGAAATAGGGTTCCATGGCGATCGCGCGGAAATCGACCTGATCAGGATCATTGCCGACTTTCCAAAGGGCACGGAGCATATCCTTGGCGTGCAGCACGCCAATGATGTTGTCCTGATCATCGTCATAAAGAGGGATGCGGGTGAATTTTGATTCGAGCACCCTCTCGACGATCTCGCTGGGCGGTGTGTTCACATCGAGCATCTCCACCGATTTGCGGTGGATCATGATCTCTTCGACATTGATCTGATCAAGCTCGAGCGCGCCGCGGATGATATCGCGCGCCTCTTTCTCCATCTGGCCTTCTTCGTGGTGGAGCTCGATCGCGCCTTTGAGTTCATCATGGACGGACAGGGCGTCGTTCATCTCGGTGACATCGACACCGAAGAGGCGATGCAGCGTGGTCCGGACGATCGCTTGGACCACCTTGGTGATCGGTGCGAAGACTGGAATGATCCGTTCCATGATCGGAGCGACCAGCATCGCCACATTGTCCGCGCGCGCGATTCCCGCCGTTTTGGGCATCACCTCAGCAAAGACGAGGACCAGGACCGTCATCACCGCGGTGGCGATCACCACGCCTGAGCCTGGGAAGAGCTGGCTGAAAAGCGTCGTCGCCAAGGCCGACGCCAGAATGTTGACGAGGTTGTTGCCGAGAAGGATCGCGCCAATCAGGCGCTCGCGATCCTCCGTAATCCGCGTGACGGCCGCTGCGCGCCGGTCGCCTTTAAGCTCCAGCGTCCGCATTCTTGCGCGCGATGTGGCGGTGAGGGCGGTCTCGGACCCTGAGAAAAACCCTGAAAGGAACAGCAGTCCGACAATGAAAAGTGCCGTGGTGATCATAAGGCCCTAGAGGTGCGTCTCATCCCGCAAGAACGCAAGCAGCGAAGCGGCATCTTCGTCCTTAGCGATGAAGGCTTCACCAACAGCGCGCAAAAGGATGAGGGTGAGTTGCCCGCTTTCAACCTTTTTGTCCTGCCGCATATGGCCCAGCAGGGCGTCGGGTGAGGTCTCGAGCCATCCGATGTCCGACATCTGTGTCGGAAGGCCCGACGCAGCAATCACCGCGATGATCCGGCTCGCCTCGGCCTCGCTGACAAAGCCGCGCACGACGGAGAAGCGGGCCGCCATGGCCATGCCAAGGGCGACAGCCTCGCCGTGCAGCAGGCGGCCATCATAGCCCGCTTCGGCTTCGAGGGCGTGGCCGAAAGTGTGGCCAAGATTGAGGAGGGCACGCTTGCCGGTCTCGCGCTCGTCCTCGCTGACAATCGCTGCCTTGGCCGCGCAGCTCCGGGCAATGGCCTCTTCGCGGGCCTCAGGGTCACCGGCGATGACGTCTTCGCCGCGTTCTTCGAGCCAGCTGAAAAAGCTTGTGTCACCGAGAGCGGCTGTTTTCACAACTTCGGCATAGCCCGCCAGAAGCTCCCGATGCGGAAGGGTTTTCAGCATATCGGTGTCGATGATCACCACCGATGGCTGATGGAATGCGCCGACGAGGTTCTTGCCCGAGGCCGTGTTGATCGCTGTTTTTCCGCCGACGGAGCTATCGACCTGGGAGAGGAGCGTGGTGGGGATTTGGATGAAGCCGCAGCCGCGCCGGAGGGTCGCGGCGCAAAAGCCGGTGAGATCGCCGATGACGCCGCCGCCAAAGGCGACAGCCGCGCCGCCGCGCTCGACCCCCGCCGCTAAGAGGGCCTCGCTCACCCGTTGGTATTCTGACCAAGACTTCGAACCCTCGCCCGAGGCCACTTCGATGATCGGAAGCGCGGGCAGCGCGCTTGTCAGCGTCTCGCGGTGGATCTCCAGCACCGCTGCATCGGCGACGATGGCGCTTGGTTTTTCGGTGAGCGAGCGAAGCAGCTCCCGCGAGGCGGAGAGCGCTCCGGCGCCGATCCTCACATCATAGGATCTGCCGCCCAAATCCACAGGGACGATGCGCATCAGATGGTGCCGCCTTCTTGGCTATAGGTGGCCAGGGCTTCGACGATCCGAGCGGTCGTGTCCACATGGGCGCCGTCGTCGCTGTCCACGGTGATATCAGCCTGCGCATAGACGGGACTGCGCTCTTTGAGAAGCTTACGGAGGATGTCTTCGGGATTGCCCTGGCGCAGGATTGGCCTTGTGTCGCGCATCGAGGTGCGGCGGACATGGGTGGCGAGGTCCGCGCGGAGCCAGACCGACGTCGATGTCTCTTTCACCAGCGCCCGGGTTTCTTCGTTCATGAACGCGCCGCCGCCGGTGGCGAGGACATGAGGCGGGCCGGAGAGAAGCCGCTGCATGACCTTGCGCTCGCCATCGCGGAACTCCGCTTCACCGTAAATTTCGAAGATATCGGCGATCCGCATCCCAGCTGCTTCTTCGATCTCGTCATCGGCATCGGCAAAATCGACACCCAATCGCTTGGCAAGCCGCCGACCGGTCGTTGTTTTGCCCGCACCCATAAGGCCCACGAGAACCACGGGCCTGGTCAGTCGCAGGGCTGGCTCATCGCTCGAAAGGTTGGAAACAGAACGCGTCACAAGTCCTATTTTAGAGGGAGTGAGCGGATGATGCCAGATGCTGGACCGTCACGTGCAACTTTCCAGCGCCAAGCACGAAGAGAGCAGTGTCATCCGTCACATCCAACCAACGAGGACACTCCATGACGCGTTCGCTTTTCCGCCGCCCGATCAACAAAGCCGCGCTGAAGGGCGCTGCCGTGGGCCTCACCCTTGCTGCTGCTTCTGCCTGCTCCGGCTCGAACCCTTGCGGCGGTGCCAGGCCTTGTGGGCCCTGCGCCGCCAAATCCGGCTATGCCCAGTGCGGCGGCTGCAACCCCTGTAGCCCTTGCGCCGCTAAGACAAATCCCTGCGCGGCCAATCCTTGCGCCGCTAACCCTTGCGCGGCCCACAACCCCTGTGCCGCCAACCCGTGCGCTGCCGATCATCCTTGTGCAGCAAACCCATGCGCTGCCAAGGCGGATCCTTGTGCTGCCGCCAACCCATGCAGCCCCTGCAACCCTTGCAGCCCTCAGTAAGCTGAGGTGATCGACCGATGACCGCTGAGGCCGCGCCGATGACGATCTTAAACCAGCAAGATCTCGAGGCGCGGCTCGACGCGGCCGCCACCGTCTCAGAGACCATGCGTGTGCTGCAAAAATCCGGCAGCAACGTTGTGGCTGAGATTTTGGACACGGTAGAAGGCTTTACGGTGTGGGAGCACCTGCCCGACGGCGATGTCTATGACCGCGAGAGCCATGGTCAGTACTACTACCACGCCCATCCCAGGGACGCAGCAGCGCCCTCGATACACGACGATGAGCACGGCCATTTCCACACCTTTTTGCGCGGGCCGGGGATGGGTGACGCCCGCCCTGATCCGAGCAACAGCGAGGTGCCGGAGAAGCCCGCCGATATCGCGGCGCATCTCATTGGCATCGGCATGGACGCGATGGGGACGCCGATCCGGCTCTTCACCACCAATCGCTGGGTCACGGGTGAGGTTTGGTATTCGGCTGAGGACGTGATCGGCTTCCTCGATCGCTTTGAGATCGACAGCACCAAGCCGAGCTGGTCGCTCAATCTTTGGATCACCGCCATCGTGCAGCTCTACAGGCCCCAGATCGCTGGGCTCTTGCGCCAGCGGGATGCGGCAGTGGCCGCCTGGCGGGATGCCCATCCTGAGAGCGACGTTTATGAGGACAGGGCGCTTGAGGTGACGTCGTCGCTTGAGATCGATCTCGCGGCGGACGTGGAAGCGCTGATGGCGCAAGCCCAGTAGGGCTTTGACGCGCGCCGTTGGGGCGCTATTCCGCGTCGTGTGAACAGTCTGTCCCTCTCTATTCTTGCAGCCGGTCTCGGCGGCGCTTTTGGCGCGGCTTTGCGGTTTGGTTTCTTGAGCCTCGGCGTTAGCGGTGCCCTCGGCATCGCCCTTCTCAACGTGGCCGGGTCCTTTGGCCTGGGGCTCGCGCTTGTGCTTCTCGCCGGACGGTCGGAGCTCGTGACGGTCCTTGTCACCGTGGGCCTTTTTGGTGGTCTGACGACCTTCAGCACGTTCGCGGCAGATGTGGTGCGCCTCGGCTCGGACGATCTTCGCCTGGCTCTTCTCTATGGCGCCGGATCTGTCGTGGCGGCGATCGTGGCTTTTGTCCTTGGGCAGATGGCCGGCAAGGTGCTCGTATGACCGGGCCGCAGATGGTGACCGTCCAAAAGGACGATGACGGCCAGCGGCTCGACCGCTGGTTCAAGCAGCATTACCCGCAGCTCGGTTTTGGCGCCCTTCAGAAAATGCTCCGCAAGGGCCAGGTGCGCGTCGATGGCGGACGGGTGCAGGCGTCCCGCCGCATCACTGTAGGAGAAACCATCCGGGTTCCCCCTATGCCCGAAGCTGGCGAGGCCAAACCGCGGGAGCCGAACCGCAGCCGCGCCGATGCGCAAGCGACGCTGGCCAGCATGACAGTCTATGAGGATGACGAGGTCCTCGTGCTCAACAAGCCCTTTGGCCTCGCCGTTCAGGGCGGGGCGAAGACATCCGATCACATCGATGGGTTGTTGCAAGACGCTGCGAGTGACGGGCCGCGCGGGCGGCTGGTCCATCGGCTCGACAAGGACACAGGCGGCCTCTTGGTCACGGCCAAGACACGCCAGGCGGCGACCTGGCTGACTGATGCCTTCCGCACACGGGAGGTCGAGAAGGAGTATTGGGCCTTGGTCTGCGGCGTGCCATCGCCGACCGAGGGCCGGATCGACGCCAAGCTCGAAAAGTCGGGCCCCTCTGGCCAAGAAAAGGCGCGTTTCTCCGACAAAGGCCAGATCGCGATCAGCGACTATCAGGTGATCGAAATGGCTGGGCAGCGCGCGGCCTTTGTGGCGCTTCGCCCGATCACGGGCCGCACCCATCAGCTGCGGGCCCATATGCAACTGATCGGTACACCTATTGTTGGTGATGGGAAATATGGCGGGGCGGAGGCGAAGCTCGAGGGCCTTCCGGCCAATATGCACCTTTTCTGTCGCCGCCTTGTCGTACCGCGGCCCCATCGCAAACCGCTGGTGCTTGAGGCGCCGTTGACCGGTCATATGCTGGAGACCTGGAAGCTCTTTGGCTTCCCCCTCGATGTGCGTCCAGAATGGCCGGAGGAGGGGTAATGTCTGCTCCTCAACGTTTCTATCAGCAGGTGAGCCTTGAGCCGTGTGATGACGGTTTCGCCATCGCTCTTGATGGCCGTACAGCCAAAACCGCCGGTCGCAACAACCTCGTCGCAGAACACGCGCTGGCCTCCGCGTTGCGCGAAGAGTGGGACGCGCAGCAGGACGAAATCCGCCTTGATGCTATGCCTATGACGCGCCTTCATGGCTTTGTCCTGGATGCGGGCGAGCAGGGGCGTTCGGAGTTCGTCGACACGATCGTTTCCTACGGCGGCAGCGATCTTCTGTGCTACCGGGCTGACGATCAGGAGTTGGCCGTGCGCCAGGCGGATCTTTTCGAGCCGTTCCTCAGCCAAGCCAAGGCTGAGGGCTTGTTCTTTGTCGTGACGACCGGTCTTTTGCCGATTGATCAGCCGCAAGAGACCCTGCTTGCGCTCTCCTCGCGACTAACAGCTTTGCCGACCACGGAACTGTTCCCCCGTAAGCTCCTGACCGAGATCACGGGTTCGGCGGTGCTGGCTCTCTATGCCGATCAGGACCCAGAACGAGCCATCAAGGCTGCGCGGCTTGATGAAGCGTTCCAGGCCGAAAAATGGGGTCTCGACGGTGAGGCTGAGGCGAAAGAAAAAGCGCTGCGCCGCGACTATGACGATGTGCTGCGCTATTTGTCGCTGTCATTGACATAGCGCCGGATGGTCCGCCCACGGATGCCGGTCAAAAGATCGTAGTCAATGGTGGAGAGCTGCGCTGCCACGTCTGAGATCGCGATGTGGGGCCCGAAAATCTCTGCCCAGTCGCCGACATCCACCGCACCAGCGTCCGTCACATCGATGGTGGTGAGGTCCATCGACACCGTGCCCACCATCAAACAGGCGCTGCCGCCAACCCAGACCTTGCCTTTGTTCGTCAGCTCACGCGGTATGCCGTCGGCATAGCCAGCGCCGATTGTCGCGATGCGTGCGGACCGGGCCGCTGTCCACCGGCCGCCATAGCCCACCGTCTCGCCCGCGGGCACATCGTGGACGGACATCACCCGCGCCTCATAGGTCGCAACGGGCTCGAGCGCGCCTTGTGGTCCGGGGGCAGCGCCAAAAAGGCCTATGCCAGGGCGGATCGCGGCTTCCTTCAAGGTGGCGCCGAGCATCAGATGACCCGTCGAGGAGAGACTGAAGCGGGCCCTGGGGAACACCTGCTTCAGCGGCAGAACCGCCTGGGCAAACTGCTCCCGCTGCTGAGCAATTCGCGGCGAAGAGGGTGTGCCCGCATCGCTCATATGAGCGACCACCAAGGCAACTTCGTCGCGCGGGGCAAGATCGTGGAGCGCTTCGGCGCGCATTCCGAGGCGGTTCATCCCGAGCTCAATCTGCACCGCGCAAGGCCCGCTGCTCCACGCCTCAAGGTCATCACGGCGATAGAGGACGGGCCGAATACGATCGGTGTAAGGACCTGTGCCGGGCGCTGCGCCGAAAACATAACAGGTGGCTTCCGGCGCGATCGCGGCCAGCGGCGCTGCCTCCTCGGCAAAGGCGACGAAAAAGCTGGTGATCCCCTCGCGGAGAAGTGATCTGACAATCGTCTCCGCACCCAGACCATAGGCATCGGCCTTTACAACAGGCATCATCTCAGCGCCTGGCCGCATAGCAGCCATCGTCCGGGCGTTGCGGCGCAGGGCGGCGAGATCCACAGTCAGGCGGGGCCGATAGTCGTCGTTCATGAAGGCGCCTCCGCTGGCCAGCGACGGGTCAATACCGCTGCGGGAAGCGCTCAGGATTGGCGAGATCACCAAATTTGGTCAACTCGGGCTGGAAGCCAAGTTTCACCGTACCGATCGGACCGTGGCGTTGTTTGCCGATAATCACTTCGGCGACACCGTGGACCTCGTCCATGGTCTGTTGCCATTCAAGATGCTCCGGCGTGCCTTCGCGCGGCTCCGCCCGGCCGAGGTAATACTCCTCGCGGAAGACGAACATGACAACATCCGCATCCTGTTCAATCGAGCCTGACTCCCGAAGGTCGGAGAGCTGTGGCCGTTTGTCATCACGCGCTTCGACCTGCCTCGAAAGCTGACTGAGTGCCACGACGGGAACCTCCAGCTCCTTCGCCAAGGCTTTGAGGCCCGTGGTGATCTCGGTCAGCTCCTGCACGCGGCCTTCGCTCACTTTTTTGGAGCCAGCCAAAAGCTGAAGATAGTCGATGACCAGGAGATCAAGCCCGTTCATGCGCTTAAGGCGCCGTGCGCGTGCGGCGACCTGGGCAATCGTCAGGCCACCGGTATCGTCAATATAAAGAGGAATATCATTGAGCTGCAGTGACGCATCATGGATTTGCTCGAAATCCTGCACAGAGATATCGCCGCGCCGGATCTTCTCCGACGAAATGTTCGAGAACTCCGCCAAGATCCGCGATGCCAGCTGGTCGGCGCTCATCTCAAGGCTGAAAAAACCGACCCGCGCCCCTTCTTTCGCTGTGTACGACCCTTCGGCCGTTTTTTGCGGCACGTAAGCCTTGGCTGCGTTGACCGCGATGTTGGTGGCGAGCGCGGTCTTGCCCATGGATGGGCGCCCGGCAAGGATCAAAAGATCGCTCGGGTGAAGACCGCCCAGCTTCTGATCGAGATCCCGCATGCCCGTCGAGATACCTGACAGGCCGCCGCCGCGATTAAAAGCGGCTTGCGCCGTTTGGATGGCATCCGTCAGTGCACTTTCAAATGTTTGAAAACCGCCGCCATAGGTACCGGTCTCGGCCAGAGCATAGAGCTCTTTCTCCGCCGCTTCGACCTGCTTTTGCGGATCCTCGTCGAGATCGGCGGCCTTGGCGCGCTCGATCATATCGCCGCCAATGCCGATGAGGCCGCGGGACACAAAGAGGTCGAAAATCAACCGTCCGTAGTCGGAAGCCCCAACGGTCGTCGGCACGGACTGGGCGAGCTGAATAAGGTAGCGCTCGCCGCCAGCTTCGGTGAACGCCTCCTCGTCAGTCACATAGGTATTCAGCATAACCGGGGAGGCAAGCCGTCCAGAGCTGATCAGCTTCTCACAAGCACTGTAGATAAGCCCGTGCAACGGATCGTAAAAATGATCCGCCTTCAGAAAACCGTTGATCTTATAGAAGACCTCATTGTCGTAGAGGATCGCGCCGAGCAATGCCTGTTCCGCATCAATGGAATAAGGCAGCTGCTGTTCGGCGCCCTGCGGCGCGGGAAGAGGCGATCCATCCGGCATGTCCAGACGATCGCACTTGGCGCCCCCGACGGCTAGCGAAACCTATTCACAAAGGCCGCTATGGTGTGGCTGGCTGGCAGTCGTGGCCGCGAGGAGAGCCACCAAAAACGCTCACCTCTTCACGCACCAGGACAGCGAGCCGAGGTTCGATAGGCTGGGTATCATGAGCGATCTCGCGCCGCTTCTCGATCGGAAGCTCGGGGTAGCAGGCGGCGATAAACTGAGCTGAATCAAGGATATCGCTCCGTCTGCCTGCCCATTTGGTGGCGCTGTTGAAGCAACCAATCGCTTTCATCACCATGAGCAAGCAAAGGAATCCAATGCCGATCGAGCGCACCGCGCCTGTCGCGTGACGCAGGCTCCATACAAACAAAATGACGGTACCGATCCAAAAGAGATTCCCGAAGGTGATGTAGCGGCCAACGAACGCCTGATTCGCGCCAAACACGGCCCATCGGCCTAGGGCCGTCATGCCTCCAGCGCCGAGCGCGAGGGTCACAAAGGCCAGTGATGGTTTGAGCACGCGGTCCGGGAGCTGCTGCGTTCGAAGCGCACTTCTAATCGACAAGAACAACGATAGCGCCGTCAGAACAAGAACGGGGAACTCAATGGCATCGGTGAACCGTGTGATCGGTGAGCAGACGAAATTCACAACAAATAAGGATAACCCAGCGAGACTGCTCCAGCTCAGATCAGGTAGTACCGATTCCGCATATGAGTTGTCGGCGCCCTGAGCGATGAGAAAATGGGTGATGAGCAGGGCGCTGAACGTTGCCCAAATCGCGGCTTGCCCGCAGCGTTGGGCCAGAGGCACGCCGCGCTGCCAAAAGATCAAGCCCAGTCCCACCGGCACCAAAGCCCAAGCGGTGGCAAAGCCGTAGATGGCAACCGTCGTGCTCGCGATGGCCAGCGTGATGTCTCGCAGGCGCAGCCGTTCTTGGGTCAGTCGTTCAACAGCCCAGATCGTTCCTGCAATCGTCATAAAAACGGCGACTTGCCACGGCCAAATCCAATTGGACGCTTGGTCTACGGACCAAAAGATAAATGCTAGCAGCATGAGTGCGTAGAGCCTTTGCCGATTGGGGCTACCGCCGAAGGCCCGGTCGATAATCCGAACCAGTCCCATCATCGCAAATGCCGCGATACACAGGCTCGCAATCACCTCGACGAGATGGCTCATACCGGTCAGGGACGCGAGACCGAGCATCACAACATATCCGCTGGCGTGCCAGTGGCTGCCATGCAAGGCAAACAGCTCGGGCGCCTTCAAAGTCCCTTGTGTCATTCGGTCGAACATTGGGACCAAGTCCCAGTGATCAGCAAACGGAATGGGGATGTAGTTGGCTAGTGTGTAGGCGATTGTCACCATGGCGAATGGCGACACCGCGAGCATGGTTTGACGCAAACGGATTTTGCTGACGTACGAGAGACTGTCGTCCGCGGAGAAGGCCACATTCTTGAACAGAACGAACGTCATCGGCGGAACCGTCACCAGGACTCCGGCAAATGCCCACCAATAGTGAAATCCTAGAACATCGTTGACGATTGAGAAGATGGCGAGGTTCGCCACCAGTCCGGTGATGGCGACGGCGACGTGACGGGGAAATGTGTGGCTGTGGGACCGGACCGAGCGAAACGTTAGGATTCGATGGCCAAAATACGCCACCGTTGTGGCCACGACAAAACTCGGAACATTGGCGAGCGTAGCATCCGCGCCGAACAACTCGACGAGCGTATAAAGCACGCTCGCATGGGCGATCGTGGCGAGGCTGCCGACAAAGCCGAATCGGACCCATCGAGACCGACCGTCGCTTTCCAGAAAATATCTCAGTCTCGAGACGCTTTCCGCCGCCGGTCCATCAGTCATAAACGCGTCCAATAATATAGGCCGGTCGGCCTTTGGCTTCGCCAACAATGCGCGACACGTATTCGCCTAAGACACCGATGGCAACCAATTGAACGCCCCCGAGAAATAGGATTGCCGACGCGATGGTTGCATAGCCTGGCGGTGTACGTTGGAAGACGATGGCCTCGGCAATTGTGAACAACCCGTAGACACCGGCCGCGAACGCGACGGCGAGGCCAAGCATGGAAGAAATCCTCAACGGTGCCGCCGAAAAGGAGATCAGCGCATTCCATCCGTAGCCAAATAATTTGAAGAACGAGAATTTCGTTTTGCCCGCGTGACGCTCGGCGACGTCGAAAGGAATACCGACCTGATCGAAGCCCACCCAGGCGTAGAGGCCCTTCATGAACCGCTGTTTTTCTGGCAGTGATTTGAGTGCTTCGACGACGTCTCTGTTCATCACGCGAAAGTCACCGGCATCCGCTGGAAGAGCCACTTCGCCAAAGACTTCAAGAAGCCGGTAAAACGACCTTGAGAAGAGCGATCGGATGGCTCCGTCGCCTTGGCGCGACCGGCGATGCGCATACACAACGTCATGGCCTTCGCTGAGCTTATCGAGCAGTTCAGGTATGACTTCGGGAGGGTGCTGCAGGTCTGCGTCAATCACCACGACCCGCTCACCGCGCACGTGATCGAGGCCCGCGGACATCGCTGCCTCTTTCCCAAAATTCCTGGAAAACTGTAAAATGCGAAGATTAGGAACCCAGGTCTTCGCCTGCAAAAGTTGATCGAGCGTGCCGTCGGTGCTGCCATCATCGACAGCGACAATGTCGAGCTTGAATTGGTGGTCCGAAGCGACAGCCGTCAGTCGCCGGAAAAAGGCGCCGACGTTCTCTTCTTCGTTAAAGAACGGAACGACGACGCCCAACATTCTATACGGCGTCTCCGCCAGCGTCCGCTTCGGTTGGCTCAGCGGCCGCTTCAGCAGCCTCCACGGCTTCACCGTCCTCGTCAAAGCCGGTGCCGGTGACCTTCTCGACCTCTTCCACTTCCTTGGCGAGGACGTTTTCACCTTTGGCCTGGCGTTCCGCCTCGTCTTGGCTGCGAGCGATGTTGATTTCGATCGCAACCGTCACCTCAGGGTGCAGACGAATGCGGACAGGGAAGATGCCCAGGGTCTTCAGCGGCCCATCCAGCAGCACGTTCTGACGCGTGAGTTTGAGCTTCTTGGTCGAGGCGACCTCAGCGATGTCACGGGCCGAGACCGAGCCGTAAAGCATGCCGGCATCGGACGCGGAGCGGATGAGCACGAACTGCTTGTCGGCGACAGAGCGGGAGGAGGTTTCCGCCTTCTCGCGTTCCTCGGCGTTGCGGGATTCGATCGCGGCGCGCTCGGCTTCAAAGCGTTTGCGGTTGGCGTCGGTCGCACGCAGCGCTTTCCCGGTTGGCAAGAGGTGGTTGCGAGCAAAGCCTGGCTTCACGGTGACTTCGTCGCCGATCGAGCCGAGCTTTTCGATCCGTTCCAGGAGAATAACTTGGGTCATCGGGCTTAGTCCTGCGCAACATAGGGAAGAAGCGCGAGGAACCGGGCGCGTTTGATGGCGCGGGCAAGCTCACGTTGCTTCTTCTGGCTGACGGCGGAGATCCGGCTTGGGATGATTTTCCCTTTCTCGGAGACGTAGCGTCCGAGAAGCTTTGGATCTTTATAATCGATTTTGGGCGCCTTCTCACCCGAGAACGGGCAGGTTTTGCGGCGACGGAAGAATGTCTTAGCCATTAGCGAGGGGGTCTCCGTTCGTCGCGGTCGCGGCGGCTCATCACCGGCGAAGGTTCAGGGTCGAGCTCATCAACGCGGATGGTCATGAAGCGGAGGATATCCTCTTTCAGCTTCATCTGACGCTCCATCTCGACCACCGCGTCCGACGGCGCATCGATATGCATGAGAGCGTAATGCCCTTTGCGGTTCTTTTTGATTTTGTACTGAAGGTTGCGAAGACCCCAATACTCGGTCTTCTCGACCTTGCCGCCGCCTTCTTTGAGGATGTCTTGGAGTTCCTCGGTCAGGAGGTCGACCTGCGCGGGGCTCACGTCCTGCCGCGCAATAAAGATGTGCTCGTAAAGAGCCATATGGTTCTCACCCTTGTCTGGCAGCGGAGACGGGGCGCGGGAACGCGGGACCGCCTTCGGCTCCCTCGGCGGCGGGACAATCCCAAATGCCAAGCGACCACTGCTCGAAACGGCGCCGCTAGCGGAAAAGGGCCGGGGAGGCAAGCGGCGGCTCACCGCGCCCGCCGCTTGCACGGCGCGGTTGTGTCGGCCAGGTTTTCCTCAGCTAGGAGAGGGCAGTGGACGGGACTTCGGCGCCAGAACTGGAAGAGACAGGATCGCCCAGGGCCGAGCGGGCCGTGCGTGGTGCGCAGGCGACCGATCTGCTTGTGCGTCTCTTTGGTGAGGATGGCGCAAAAGAGGTTCGCAAGACCCATCTCGCCCGCCGCGCAACGGTTCTTGGTTTTCTCAGCATCGTCGCGGATTTGCTCCAGGTTTTTGATAGTTTCGGCAGTGTCCTCACCGCCATGGCGGGCGCTTTAGCCATCGCTCTTGCGGTGATGGTTGCTTTGCGCGTCGGGCCTTATGCGCGCTGCGCGTCTCCATTGGTGACCGCCGTCTTGGCCTTCATCGCCTTTGCCGGGCTGCAATGGACCCAGGCACGCGCCGAGGCGCCGGACGGGCTGATCATCAAAACCCTGACGGAGATCAGTGCACGGCTCAGCGGCGTGGAGGCGGAGCTTCAGGACCTGAACGCCAAGGTTGATGCGCTGACCGAGACCTATGTGGCGAGCAACCCGGGCCACGATCCGGCATCCGTCGACGCCTACCGCGAGGCGGTGGAGGCGCTCTTAACCTCCGGCGACGCGCGCAAACTGCGCGCCCTTGAACTCTACAACCAAGGCCTGACGGAGGGTGACGAGAGCAAACAAGATCAAGCGATCACGGATCTTGAGCGGCTGGCAGAAGACCAAAGCCGCGCCGTCAACGACAGCGCTGAGCAAGCCGCGGCAACCTGGAAACAGGTCGGTGCCTTTGCGTTTTACAACGACACGGAACGAGCCCTCAACGCCTATCACGAGGCGGTTCGTCTGACCCCGGATGACCTGGTGGCATGGAATCAATTAGGACATCTCTTGAGACGAGTCGGTGATCTCCAGGGTGCGGAGGAAGCCTATCGGCGCCTAATCGCTGACCCCTTACAAACGAGCCAGGAGTGGCAGGCGATTTCACTGGGCAATCTCGGCTTGATCGCGCAGACGCGGGGCGATCTTGATGCAGCGGAGGACTACCACCAGCGGAGCCTGGCGCTGGAGGAGGAGTTGGGTCGCAAGGAGGGAATGGCGAGCGAGTTGGCCAATCTTGGAAATATAGCTTTCGATCGCGGTGATGTCGCCGGCGCGTGCGCCAATTATCGGCAGGCGGAGGGTTTGTTTGCGGAGATCGGCATGCGCCGAGAGCTGGAGCAAGTCCGCACCCTGATCGCCGCGTTATGCCCCGACGACTGACCCTAACCCCGCCGGTTTCTAACGCTCCGTTCACTTGTGGCGCGATGGGAAGGCCCTATGACCACAAGATAGGGACGATAGAGGCGTTGCGCTGAATTGCTACAGTATTCCAGAGTGTTACACGCCGAGATGTCACGCTCGGTGCGGGATGGGCTGCGTCTGCTTGCTGTCTCTAGCGAAGGATTGACGGCGGCGTGCACCTCTGTGTCCGCGTAGCAAAGGGAACAGCGTCATGGCGAGGTTGCAGGTGAAAAGGGCGTTGTCCGTGTTGCTGGCGTGCCAGCTTGTGGCGTGGGTCAGCGCGATGGCGCAGGAGCCGTTCGCTTCACCCCGGTCAGCGGTGATCCCTATCACCGACAATGCGCAAGGCGGCGCTTACGAGCTCTATATCCGTCTGCCTGAGGATTATGGCGAGGATCCCGATGCGCGCCATCCCGTGATCTACGCCACCGATGGGAAATGGCATTTCGAAACCCTCGCCGGCACCATGGAGTTCATGATGGAGAGCGCGATCTTTGTCGGGATTTCCTGGCAAACTGATCTCGGTGCTGATCGGCCGCATGTCAGCCGCTTTCGCGACTACACCGTTCTGCCTGCCACGGATCCTGAGGTCCAGGCGCGATACAATGTCGGTCAGGCTGCGAACCACCTCCGCTTCATCCGGGAAGATGTCATTCCGTATGTGGAAGATAACTATCAAGCGGATCCCGATGAGCGCACCTATTTCGGGTTCTCGCTCGGCGGCCTTTTCGGGGCCTATGTCCTGATCGCGGAGCCGGAGACGTTCCGGCACTATATCCTCGGTAGCCCCTCAAGCGGTGAGCGTTCGGTGGCCTATTTGAGTGAGCTTGAAGAGGAAGGCGCGCCGGAGAGAGGAGACCTCGACGTCCATGTCTACCTCACCGTCGGTGGGCTGGAGGAGGACCGGTTCGAGGGTGTCAACGCCCTGGCGGACCTCTTTGGCCGGTGGGAGGGGCAGGGCCTGTCCCTGACCGGGCCGCTGGTGATTGAGAATTCTGGCCATTCGGATTCCTTCCCGCCAACCGCAGTGGGCGGCATCAAATGGCTGACGGACATGGCTGCAGCACCGGCGGAAGACGAGTGATGCTCCGCGTACCACTGGCGGCATTACTGGCGGCGCTTTTGTCGTCATGCAGCACGTTCTCAGGCGCGACCCAGGCCGATCTGGCGAGTCCCTATCTCGGGCAAATGCCGCCAGGCTCTGTGGCAGAGTCCTTTGCGCCCGGCCTCGTCACATCAGAGCTCTTCGACTATGGCGGTGTCTTTTCACCGGATAGGAAGGAGTTCTATTTCATCCGTGAGGCCGAGCTTGATGGCCCGCAGGAGTTCGTCGTCTTCCGCTACGTCGATGGTCAGTGGAAAGAGCATGTTCTATCAGAACGGGTCGGCCAACCCTTCATTGCTCCAGATGGGCAGACGCTCCACCTGGGGCGACGTTATCAAGAGCGCATGGATGACGGCTGGTCGGAGATCAAGAGCCTTGGTCCAGCGTTCCAGGAGCTGCGTATCATGCGCCTGACAGCGTCTTCGCAAGGCACCTATGTGTTCGATGAGGCGGGTACGGACGGAGATGGCATCATCCGTTTCTCAGAGCTCATTGATGGCGAGCGCCAGGACCCAGAGGCGCTCAGTGCAGTGATCAACACGGGCACGTGGAACGCGCATCCCTTCATCGCGCCCGATGAGTCCTACATCCTATGGGATGGCCGCCGCCACACCGGCTTTGGCGACTCCGATATCTATGTCAGCTTTCGCGAGGGCGACGGCTCCTGGGGCGAGGCGATCAATCTGGGTGACCAGGTCAACACACGCGCCTGGGAAGCCTCAGCAACCGTAACCCCGGACGGTAAGTACCTCTTTTTTCATCGTGAAGTGAGCGACGGCAATATCGACATCATGTGGGTCGATGCGAAAGTGATCTGGGACCTGCGGCCCTAATCCTAACCGGTGGCCGCTGTGTGGGTGATGCCCACCTGCTGCTTATCCTTGGCTTCCTCGGCCATGTCGTGTGCAAGACGCGATGGGCAGCCAAAGGGGGCCAACATGACGGATCGCGCGGGCGCGCCGAGATCAGCGGCATTCACGTTTTTGGCCGTCTCATCACTCGGCGCGGCCTTCATGCTCTTGCCGGTGCCCTATGAGGGCGTGCTGACCATCCCGCTCGGCATCGTCGCAAGCGTGATCCAGCGCTGGGCGGCGCCAGCGCTCCCCACCATTGTTCTTCTGATCTGCGTCGTCTCTGCCGTGGCGACGCTGGCCTACAGTTTGCTGGCCAAGCGCCGGGGCGCTGGCCATCCGGCCGAGGTGCTGCTGCGTCCCGGGGTCACGTGGATCGTGATCCGCGTTCTGGGGGCTGTCACGGCACTGATGATTTGGGCTGAGCTCGGGCCGGCTTGGCTCGCAAGCGAAGAGATCGGCGGTCTCGCCCTTAATGACTTGGCGGTGACGATCCTGGTGACGATCGGCGTTGCCTGCGCCGTGCTTCCTTTCCTCACAGAATTTGGCTTGATGGAGTTCATCGGCACGCTGGTCGAACGCAGCTTCAGGCGTCTGTTCACGGTTCCGGGCCGCAGCGCCGTCGATGCCGTCGCCTCATGGCTTGGGGGCAGCTCGGTCGGCGTTGTGGTGACGACAGGTCAGTATGAGGCGGGGCACTACTCCGCGCGCGAGGCATCGGTGATCGCCACCAATTTCTCCATCGTCTCGATCGCCTTTGCCTATGTCATCGTCGAGACAGTGGGACTGGAGAGCCTGTTCTTCCCCTTTTATGCCGTGCTCGTCTTATCAGGTATCATCTGCGCCATCATTCTACCGCGCATTCCGCCGCTGAGCCGCAAACACGATAGCTTCCTCGTCGACAACCAAGAGCGGCAGGTCGTGCAGACAGCGTTCAGTGTGCAGCGTGCATGGCAGAGCGCTCTTGCCAGGGCTAAGCGGTCGCCAAACCCTGGCCAGCTGACCCGCATGATCGTGATCAACATCCTCGATATCTGGTTGGGCCTCATCCCGGCGGTCATCTTGATCGCCACCTTCTCGCTTGCCGTCGCAGAGCTCACGCCGCTCTTTGATTGGATAAGCTGGCCCTTTGTGTGGCTCTTGAAAGCGCTCCAGGTGGAGAGTGCCCGCGAAGCGGCACCAGCCATGGTCATAGGCTTCGCCGATATGTTTCTACCGGCGCTGCTGGTCGCGGATATTCCTTCAGAGGAGACCCGTTTCCTTGTGTCGGTCGTGGCGGTGGGTCAGCTTATCTTCATGTCGGAAGTGGGGGTCCTTATCCTCAAGTCGTCTCTGCCTCTGAGCGTCATTGATCTCATTCAGATCTTTTTCTTGCGGACACTGATTATTCTTCCGATCGCAAAGCTCGGCGCTCTGCTGGTGTTCACTGGCGGCTGACTGGCCGGACATCGACCCATTCGATCTATTCTATCAAGAAAATGTGATTGTCTCGATGGGTCCGCCCGTGGTCTTTCTAAGCCAACGGGCTTCGCTCGGTCAGGCTGCCCCTGAAACCCCCGTCCCCCACCGACCGGGCGAGGCTCCCTTAAATGGAGGAGCTGTCCATGACTTTCACCAAAATGAGCAAACTGAGTGTGTCCGCGCTTGCCCTTATCGTCACTGCATGCGGCGGTGAACCGGCGAGCGAAGCCTCACCGCCTGCTGGCCCGCCGATGATGCCAATGGGCGCTGAGATGGCCGCGCCTGAGGGCCCGCCCCCTGGTCCTCCGGCGATGGGTCGGCCGAGCCAGCGACCTGGTGAAGCCAAACCCAACGAGTTTTGGTGGCCCGAGCGTTTGAACCTCACGCCGCTGCGCCAGAACGAGGCGCAATCGAGCCCCTACGGCCCTGACTTTGACTACCAGGCCGAGTTCCTCACCCTCGACCTTGATGAGGTGAAGGCGGACATCGAAGCGCTGATGACCACCTCGCAAGATTGGTGGCCCGCTGACTATGGGCATTACGGACCGTTCTTCATTCGTATGGCCTGGCACTCGGCCGGTACCTATCGCACCACCGATGGCCGCGGCGGCGCGGCGGGTGGCCAGCAGCGTTTTGAGCCTTTGAACTCCTGGCCTGACAACGCCAACCTCGACAAGGCGCGCCGTCTCCTCTGGCCAGTGAAAGCGAAGTATGGCCACCGGCTCTCTTGGGCCGACCTTATGGTGCTTACCGGCAATGTCGCGCTCGAAAGCATGGGTTTTGAGACCTATGGCTTTGCTGGCGGCCGCGAAGATGATTGGCAGGCGGAGCTTGTCTATTGGGGTCCCGAGACGACCATGCTCGGCGATGAGCGCTATCCCGAAGAGGGAAGCCGCGAGCCCGTCGGCCCGCTCGCAGCCGTGCAGATGGGTCTCATCTACGTCAATCCTGAAGGCCCAGGCGGCAACCACAACCCCCTCGATTCAGCGCGAGACATCCGCGAGACCTTTGGCCGGATGGCGATGAATGACGAAGAGACCGTCGCTCTCATCGCCGGCGGACACACCTTCGGTAAGGCCCACGGCGCCCGTTCGGCGTCCTGCGTTGGCGCAGAGCCCGCGGCCAATGGTGTTGAGGATCAAGGTATCGGTTGGAACAACACCTGCGGTAAGGGCAATGCGGAGGATACTGTGACCAGTGGCCTGGAAGGCGCTTGGACCTCCGCTCCGGCTGTTTGGACTCATCAGTATCTTGAGAATCTCCTCGAATTTGAATGGGTGCAAGAGAAAAGCCCTGCAGGCGCTGTCCAGTGGGTCCCAGCCAATGGGGAAGGGGACGGCATGGTCCCTGATGCCCACCTCGTCGGCGTGACCCATGCGCCGATCATGCTGACCTCGGACCTCGCCCTCAAAGAAGATCCCGCCTACCGCGAGATCATCGAGCGTTTTTATGAGGACCCAGACGAGTTCGAACTCGCCTTTGCCAAGGCGTGGTACAAGCTCACTCACCGCGATATGGGTCCGCGTGCGAACTATCTCGGTTCGATGGTGCCCGATGGCGAGCTCATCTGGCAGGACCCAATCCCTGCGGTGGATCACCCGCTGATTGGGCGGCGTGAGATCGCTGAGCTCAAGCAAGCGGTGGTCGATACGAACCTCACAGTTTCTGAGCTCGTGCGGACGGCGTGGTCTTCTGCCGCCAGTTTCCGCGAAAGCGATCAGCGCGGCGGTACCAATGGCGGACGCCTTCGCCTCGCGCCGCAAAGGGACTGGGCGGTGAACAATCCTGACGAGCTAGCACGGGTGCTCTCCACGTTGGAAGGTGTTCAGCAGGCGTTCAATGACGAACAGACGGACGGCACCCGGGTGTCGATGGCGGATCTTATCGTCCTCGCTGGCGCAGCAGCGGTGGAAGAGGCGGCGGCCGATGCTGGCTACAACGTCACCGTGCCGTTCACGCCGGGCCGTACCGACGCTAGCGCCGAGCAGACTGACGCGTCGTCCTTTGCTGTGCTTGAGCCGCGGGCTGATGGTTTCCGCAACTTCTATGGCCGGACCATGCTGTCGCCTTCCCAGGCCTTGGTCGACAAGGCGGATCTTCTGGATCTGACGGTGCCGGAGATGACAATCCTTGTCGGTGGCCTTCGCTCGATGGATGCGAATGTCGGCGGTGCCAAACATGGTGTGTTGACGGATCGTCCGGGTACGCTGAGCAACGACTTCTTCGTCAATCTGCTGAATATGTCGACCCGCTGGCAACCTGTGGATGACGGTGTCTTTGAGGGCCGCGATCGCAACACGGGCGAGCTCGTTTGGACAGCGACAGAGGTCGACCTCGTCTTCGGTTCGAACGCTGAGCTTCGCTCGGTCGTTGAGGCTTACGCGTTTGCCGGATCGGAAGAGGCCTTCGTTGACGACTTCGTGGATGCTTGGTCTAAGGTGATGCGTTTGGGTCTCCCAAGCTAGCCGAATTGGATGATCCTGCTGAAAAGGCGGTCCATTGTGGCCGCCTTTTTTGTTTGTGTTCCCAATGTGTTACGGCTTATCCCCAACCACCAACTCTCCAACAATCTGACACAATCCTGTCTTGGTTCGTCGCGATAGGCGCGATGGCGAGCGGGCCACGAGCCTCTTCACGAAGCTTGCAGAAAAGAGAGGCGTAACGGCGAAACTTTTTTTCTGCGGCACCTTGTAAATCGCCGAAAAACAATAACATCGATTGTCGATAAGGGAGCACAGAAAGCAACCTTATCATTGCGTTAGCGGGGAGGACCCCCCGCGTTCACTTGCATGGGACGTCCCGGGCACCACCACCGGGGAAGAACAGGTTTTGCCTGAACCCTTCCTCGTGCCCTGGGCGGACACAGAAGACCTGAACTGGAAGGAAGGAAGACCACCATGAAGACCACCATCGCTACCGTTGCCGCTCTCGTTGCTGCCGCTGCTGCCCCAGCGTTCGCCCAAGACGTCAGTGTGCGTGTCGACCGGGATTTGCTCGATACGCAAGCTGGCCGTCAGATTGTTTATCAAAACATGCAGGATGCTGCGCGCGGTGCCTGCCGTGACAGCCTCGCAAAAACACACCAGATTCAAAACCTGGCAACCTGCAGCAACGAACTGGTTGATTCTCTGGTTTCCAACCTCGGCGACCACCGCGTCTCAGCGATCCACACCAACAGCCATGTGATTGCCGGTCAGTAACGCCCTTTCAATCGAGCGCTAGGCTTCTAGCCGCTTCACCATCTGGCGCTCGTGCCCTCCTCCTTCGGGAGGAGGGCTTTTCATTTTAGAGGATGGATTGGCCCGTTTTGGCCCAGTCAGCGACAAAGGCATCGAGGCCTTTGTCGGTGAGCGGATGGCTTAACAGCTGACCGAAGACCTTCGGCGGGATGGTGGCCACATCGGCGCCGAGAAGAGCGCTTTGCTTGACATGCTGCGGACCGCGGATCGAGGCCGCGAGAATCTGCGTGCGGTAGTCCTGCGCATCGTAAAGCGCCCTGATCTCGCCGATCAGATCCATGCCATCAACGCCGATATCGTCGAGCCGACCGATGAAGGGTGAGATGTAGGTCGCGCCAGCTTTCGCCGCGAGCCAGGCCTGGGTCGCCGAAAAGCAAAGCGTCACATTGGTGTCGATCCCGTCATCGCTCAGCGAACGACAGACCTTGAGGCCGTCCCAGGTGAGGGGAAGCTTCACGACGACGTTGCGCGCGATCTGCGAGAGAAGTCGGCCTTCCTTTTCCATCACCTCAGCATCGGTCGAGGCAACCTCAGCAGAGACGGGGCCGTCGGTCATGTCGCAAATCTCGGCAATGACCTCTTTGAAGTCGCGGCCCGACTTGGCGATCAGCGACGGGTTGGTCGTGCACCCGTCGACGAGCCCGGTGGCGAAGGCGGCTTTCAGCTCTTCTGTGTCGGCGGTGTCGATAAAGATCTTCATGGGGTCTGGCTCCCAGATGCGGAGTTTGATTCGTCTGGCGTCCCGATAGGCTCGTTGCGCCCGCGCCGCAATGCTGCGCGGGTGCCCGAGACAAACGCAACCATGAAAGGCACGAGCATCGTCAGCGCGACCTTGGCCATGGGGACCGCACTGCCGCTGAGGATGGCATCGCCGTAATTGATGCCGATCAGGATCGGTCCAACAATGAGGGCCGTGACCACGGCATCGCGGACCACGGCCTTGTCAATCACGCGCCGATATCCGTGCGGAAGAAGCCTTGAGGCCAATCGATCGCTCGAGCGCCGCGATAGGCCCTGGCGCGAGCCTGTTCGGCGTCGGAGCCAAGGGCTGTCACGGAGAGGACCCGGCCGCCGGATGCGACGAGCTGATCGTCCGTCACCGATGTACCCGCGTGGAAGACGACGACGCTGTCCTCGCCCTCGGCTTTATCAATGCCGCTGATAACGGAGCCCTTGTTGTAGGACCCGGGATAGCCTTCATTGGCGTAGGTGATCAGTGTGCCCGATTGATCCGTCCACGTAGCGCTTTCATCGCTAAGCGTGCCTTTGGCCGCTGCCAGCAGAACGGGGACGATATCCGATGTCAGCCGCCGCATCAGGAGTTGGCACTCGGGGTCGCCAAAACGGCAGTTGTATTCAAGCAGCTGCGGCCCGGAGGCCGTGACCATCAAGCCCGCATAGAGGACGCCCCGATAGGTGATCCCGCGTCCCTTCAGCGCCCTGATCGTCGGCTCAATGATGGTGGCGTAGGCCTCGTCTTCCAAGGCCTGGCTAAAGTGCGGCGGCGGGGAAATGCAGCCCATGCCGCCGGTGTTGGGGCCTTCATCGCCGTCAAACGCTCGTTTGTAGTCTTGGGCCGAGCCAAACCGCACCGCGCGCTCGCCATCGGTGATCGCAAAAAGGCTGATCTCCCTGCCGTGCAGGAATTCCTCGATCACCAAACTGCCCGAGATCGGCAGCAGCGTCGCCACAGCTTCGCGCGCTTCGTTGAGCGTGGCGGCGATCACCACGCCTTTGCCCGCTGCCAAGCCGTCGGCCTTCACGACGTAGGGCGCCTCGAACGTGTCCAAGAAGGCCGAGGCCTCGTCCGCATCGGTGAAATGGCCATACCGGCCGGTCGGGATGCCGGCTTCGGCGCATAGATCTTTGGTAAACGCCTTCGACGCCTCAAGCTGGGCAGCCTCCTTGCATGGGCCGAAGCATGGAATGCCTGCTGCCTCGAGCCGGTCCGCCAGCCCTTCTGCTAAGGGCTGTTCAGGGCCCACGACCACCAGATCGATGCCTTCAGCTTTTGCGAAGGCGACGGGATCAGGCACGTCCAGACACTCGCCAAGGCTCGCCATCCCTGGGTTCCCGGGGGCGCAGACAAGCCGCTTCACCAGGGCGCTTTGCGCGATTTTCCAGGCCAGCGCATGTTCGCGGCCGCCGCTGCCGATGAGCAGGATGTTCAAATCGGCGTTCCTTCTCTTAAGTCACGTGACGGGCCTTATGCTGGGGCCCATGCGGAAGTCTATGAGGTTTAAACGGTTTGCGCGCTCCTATGTGCGGCTGCGGCGGTGGCGCCAGCGGCCCGAGGTGGCGCGTCAGCTGCA
>JBCDLG010000020.1:0-38935 GCA_038745625.1 Pseudomonadota bacterium
CCGATAGCAACACCAACGCGTCGTAGAGCGGAGTCGATAAGGTCTTATGGGTCGGGTACGAGCTGCGTCGGATATTGGTGGGACGTTTACGGACCTTGTTTACTTTGAGCTCGACGATGAGACCGGAGAGGTGCGTTCGGTCGCGACCGAAAAGGCACACACCACGCCGCCGGACTTTGAGCGAGGTGTGATTGATGCGTTTGTCAAAGCTGATGTTCAGCTCGACGACGTATCGTATTTCGCCCACGGAACAACGGTAGTCATCAATGCCCTGACGGAACGCCGGGGCGTCAAGACAGGGCTTATCACCACCAAGGGCTTTCGCGATGTGCTCGAGATCGCGCGAGGCAACCGGCCGGATTTCTTTAACCTGCGGTATCAAAAGCCCGAGCCCTTCGTCCCCCGCTACCTTCGTTGCGAAGTCACCGAACGGATGACCTATACGGGGGAGGTGGTCACCCCGCTGATCCTCGACGACGTTGACGATATCGTGGAGGGGTTCAAGGCAGAGGGCGTCGAAGCCATCGCTGTATGCCTTCTCCATGCCTACGCCAATCCGATGCATGAAGCAGCCGTTGTTGATCGCATCAAAGATCGGTGGCCTGATATTGCTGTTGTCGCCTCGCATCAGATTTCTCGCGAGTGGCGGGAGTATGAACGGACCAACACGACCGTCGCGAGCGCTTATGTGCAGCCGATTGCGGAGACCTATCTCGCGCGGCTAGAGGAGCGCCTCGCAGATAACTCGTTTGATGGTTCCTTCTACATCATGCAGTCGAATGGCGGTATTGATACGGTCGAGGCAACCAAGCGGACGCCGATTTCGATTGTTGAGTCGGGACCAGCCAGCGGCGTTCTTGGTGCCGCTGCGCTTGGTGAGTATCTCGGTATCAGGAACATTATTGCCTTCGATATTGGAGGAACAACAGCGAAATGCTCGCTGATCGACGATGGGCAGGTGGCGATCACCAGTCAGTACATGATCGAGCGCAGTCGTCAGTCCGCGGGCTATCCCATCATCACGCCGGTCGTCGATATTGTTGAAATTGGTAATGGCGGCGGCTCCATAGGCTGGGTGGATGAGCACGGCAAGATGCATGTGGGACCGCAAAGCGCAGGTGCTCAGCCTGGCCCTGTTGCCTACGGCCTCGGCGGGACCGAGCCCACAACCACCGACGCCAACCTCATGATGAAAAGGATCAACCCTGACTATTTCGTCGGTGGTGAAATCAAAGCGGACATGCCCGCCGTCGAGGCGGCGATGGCCCGCCTTGGGGCACGGCTGGGCCTTTCTGCGCAAGAGGCAGCGCGCGGCATCGTTAGGATAGCCAACAACAACATGATCAACGCCCTGAAGCTGGTCTCGATCAACCGCGGCTATGATCCGCGCGACTTCACCATGGTGGCCTTCGGCGGGGGCGGGGCGATGCATGCCACAGCGCTGGCGGCGGAGCTCAACATACCGCGGGTGATCATTCCCGCCCATTCGGCGGTCTTCTCAGCGTGGGGTATGCTGATGTCCGACCTGCGTCGGGACTATATCCGTACACAACCAGGGCGCCTTGACCGGGTGCGTGCGCCCCTTGTCTCTGCGACCTTTATGGAGATGGAGAAGGAAGCTCACAGCGCCTTTGTTGAGGAGGGGATTGCCGCCGACGATATCAGGCTCGAGCGCTATCTGGCGCTGCGCTACCAGGGGCAGGAACACAGCGTCACAATTCCTGTCACCAGCGGCGCTGTTCGCGAAGATGACATCGATATCATCTTGGACGATTTCCGAACGTCCTATGAGAAGCAGTACACCTATCGTCTTGATAATGATGTTGAGGTGGTGAACTTCAAGGTGACGGCTTTTGCGGCCGTGGACCGCCCGAGCCCAGCAAAGATCCCGCCGTCAACAGACCTTGAGCGCGCACGCAGCGGTATGAGAGCCGTTGACTTCGATACGCTCGGCGTGATGGATACGTCGATCTTTAGCCGCGACCTCCTAGGCGCTGGCGATCATATTGATGGACCAGCGGTGATTGAAGAGGCAGGTTCCACCACTGTGGTGTTCCCAGGCCAACAGGTGAGCGTCGACGACTACGGAAACTTACATATCACGATAAAGGGATCACTCGATGTCCTCAGCAGCTAAAGCGGAAACACCCTTTTTCGATCCGATCACGGTTGAAGTGATTCAAAGCTCACTTTCGTCCATCACTGATGAGATGTTTGCCACCATGCGCCGCACGGCGATGAGCTCGATTATCTATGAGGTCCTCGATTTCGGGGTGGCGCTTTTCGATGCCAAGGGTGAGCTTGCAAGCTCTGGGTCTGGTATTCCAGGTTTCATTGGCATGCTGCAGCCAGGCGTTGCTGCGGTTCGGGACAAGTTCCCCGCATCCTCGATCGCGGATGGCGACATCTTTATGCTGAATATACCGCACCGCGGTGGTGTCAGCCATCTGAACGATGTGGTCCTCATCATGCCCCTTTGCCACGAACGGCGGATTGTCGGGTGGCTGGCCAACAAGGCCCATTGGGTGGATCTTGGCGGCGCCTATCCAGGCGGGATAAGCCCCGAAGCGACGGAGATTTATCAGGAAGGCCTGCAGCTTCCCTGCATCAAGGTGATTGAGGGCGGTGATCTCAATGAGTCCGTACTCGACATGATTTTAGCGAATTCACGGCTGCCCGAGACGACCGAAGGGGACTTTTGGGCGGGCGTCGCGTCGATGCGGGCGGGTCGTGCGCGGTTTCTATCGTTGCTGGAGAAATACGGCGAGGAGGCCGTGTGTTTCGCGATGGATGACTACATCACGCTGGGTGAGCAGATTGCGCGCGCGAGCATGCGCGATCTTCCGAACGGTGAGTTTTACGCGGAGGAACGGTTAGAAGATGGGCAGACGATCCGTGTCACCATCACGATCGACGAAGAGCGCTTTGTCGTCGACTTGAGGGGAAATCCTGAGCAGGCCAAAACGTCGCTCAACTCATCGCGAGACGCTACCTTTGTTGACTGCCAGATGATCTTCAAGGCGATCACCAGCCCCGATACGTTCGGCAATGCTGGTTCGTTCCGGCCCATCACCTTGCTGGTTGATGAGGGATCTTTGTTTGCGGCGACCTACCCCTCGGCGATGGGCATCTACTACGAGGCGAGCATGCTGCTGTTCGATCTTCTTTGGAAAGCGCTCGCGCCAGCCATGCCGGAACGGCTGACGGCCGGCCACTACGCCTCGATTTGCGGCACCTTTATGGGCGGACCCCATCCTGAGACGGGCGACGTCCACGGCATTGTTGAGCCGCAATTGGGCGGTTGGGGGGCGTCCCAAGATGGTGACGGCATCAATGCTCTTTATACGGGATATCACGGTGATACCTTTAACGTCCCCGTGGAGATCACCGAGCAGCGGAATGGCCTGATGGTTGATCGCCTTGCGCTGAGTGAAGCACCTGGCGGCGAGGGGCGATATCGCGGCGGCAAGGGAATCGAGCTCGACTACCGCATTCTGAACGATGATTGGTGGATCACCATGGCCTATGTCCGTTCAGAAACCGGTCCATGGGGTCTCGAAGGGGGCCTTGAGGGGTCGACCAATTACATTGTGCTCGATCGAGCGTCTGGCGAGCAAACACGGTATACGTCGTGTACGGCCATCCCGCTCTATAAGGATGATGTCGTGAAAGTTTATACCGCCAATGGCGGCGGTTTTGGATCTCCCGGCGATCGCCCGGCTGATGATGTGCGTCGCGATATTCGAGACGGCTACGTCACGGCGGAACGGGCGCGAGCGGTGTACGCGGTCGACGTCTAAGTCCCAGAAGAATGACGACCGCTCGCGCGGAGAGGAGAATGTTGAGTGAAGCACTCCGCCAGCGACGATCTCCATTATACCCGATCGGAAGTCGGCGCGAGTGAACAGTCGAGTGGTCTGCATCTCGCGTTGATCGTCATTGGCGGGACGATTGGCTTCTCCATATTCATCGTCGCAGCCCAGATCGGCGGCTCCTTGGGTTATACGAAAGCCGCCGCCGCTTTCGCCTTGGGAAGTCTTTGCCTCGGCATACTGGGTGCCCTGACAAGCTATGTCGGTGCACGGACTCGTCTCTCCACCTATCTGCTCACGCGCTATGCGTTTGGTAGCGCTGGGTCAAAGCTTGTCAATTTGGCCATCGCTTTGTCCCTGGTGGGTTGGTACGGCGTGATCTGCAACTTCCTCGGCCAAGCGGGGCAGCATCTCGTTGCGGAGTTCTCTGGCGTGACGCCGCCCAACAGTCTCCTGGTGCTGATGGCCAGCGGGTTGATGATAGGGGTGACCCTCCGCGGGTTCACTGGGATCGATCGGCTTGCGCTTTATCTCGTTCCCGTGATGGTGGTTTTTCTCGTCTATTCAGCTTATCGGAGTCTCGGCGAGGGCATGGTGGCGCCTGGTGCGCTGACCGATGCGTTCAGCTTCACAACGGCGGTTTCTGCCGTCATCGGCAGCTATATTGCAGGTGTGGTGATCCAGCCGGACTACAGCCGGTTTGCGCGAAGCCTCAGCGGCGCGGTCTGGGCGGTCTTCATTGCGCTTGGGGTCGTATTCCCGCTGGTGCAGTTTCTCTCCTCGATCCCCAGCCTTGCAGCGGGCAATCCGGACTTGCTCGCGGTGATGGCGGCGCTCGGCCTGGGCCTGCCAGCGTTTCTTTTGTTGGCACTCGGAGCATGGTCAAGCAATGTGCTCTGCCTTTATTCGTCGGGATTGTCGCTGGCGACGATTGCGCAGGATCTTCCACTTCGGCGGATCATTGCGGGGATAGGCGCACTCGGTACAGTCATCGCCTTTGTTCCGGCACAAGACTATCTCGTGCAGTTTCTCGTGCTTCTTGGCGTCTTGATACCGCCGATCGCCGCGATTTATCTGCTCGACGCGTTCGTTGCCCGCCGCTTTCACTATAGTGATGCTGGCGACCTATCAGCCTTTCATTGGCCAGCTCTTGGGGCCTGGTTGGCCGGCGTTGTTTTTGGTTTTCTCAGCCATCTTCACATTCTTCAGCTGACCAGCGTTGCTTCCCTCGACTCGCTGCTCGCCACTGCCGTCGTCTTCTTAATATCGATCCAATATCGGTTGAGGCGTCGTCACGATGCAAACTCACCATCTGTTTACTGAGTGAAACCTATCTGCGTGCATAAAAAAGCTGGTTGGCGATCGCCAACCAGCAAGTCTCCGGAGCGCCCGGGGCAGGCGACGCGCTCTCTATTGCCGCGTGATAGGCCGCGGGAAGGGTGGGTTGGAAACAGGGCTCACGCACGAGAGGCTAGCGGGCTGCTGGCCTGACGCTTTCTTGTAAACCGTCATATTGCCCTGGCTCAACTCTGTTCCTGTGTCCACAAATTCGAAAGTGGTGGCCACCAGGTCCATAAACGTTGAGCCTACGAGGAGGCCATCAACGCCCTCAAGGATATGGAAGGCCAGCACCCATTGATCTTTGCGATCACCTTCATCCACATAGTAAGAGTACTGATCGGCCGATAAGCTGATCTCGCCCTCTTTGCTTGTGTCGCCGGAACAAGAGGAACCTAGGTTGAGGGTGAAGTCCGGGAGCAGCGTTGGATAGTCGCTTGGCGATTTACCATTGGCATAGACAAGTCCAGTGTAATCGGCCCCTGAATCCGCGTAATACTCAAAAATGGGGTTTCCAGATGAATCAACAATCGCATAGAATTGATCGAGGATAGGTTGGATAAAGGCCGACCCGCCTTTGAAGCGCGATGATCCGGAGTCGACGTAGAACATACCGCCTGTCAGTCCAGAGAAAGACTGGCTGCCAAGAGATGCCTCATTGAGCTGTGTGCCCCACAGGTAGTCAAGCCCAGCGCTTGAGGATTTTTTAGCGGGCAAAAGAACGGAGACTGATGGATCGTACTGGGTCGGGTCGTCGCCACCCAAAACCAAGGTCCCAGTTCCGCTAACGGCATCGGTGTAGAATGCGAACTTCAAATCTAAGATAGTACCGTTGCGATACAGTGCCTCGAAGACATTGGTGCCCGTTGAATCATCTGATTCCGACGGCAGCCCGATGCCGCCGCCCCAGGCAAGATACTGGAATTTCTCACCATCATAGTTGATCGAACCCGTAAATTCGACCGGGTCAATCAGCGTCGAAGAGCCTCGCGCCAAGTAGATCTCCGCTGGCCGGACATCCATAACACCCCATGGTCCGAAGTCAGCTGTTGTGGGATCGCCAGTAAAAACAAAGCCCGGCTGGGATGTGTCGATGGATGTCTGAGCTTGACATGCAACTGTTGTACAGACGTCGGTGGTTGCCCAGAAAAGATCCGTTCCGGTATCAAAAACGAATTTCATAGGACTCGTTCCCATGCTGAATTCGTCGGTGAACCAGGGTGAAGCACCATAGTCGGCTAGAAGCCCTCTTTGCAGAGAGACGTTCATAGTTGTCTGCGCGTGGGCAGCTGATAGGAGAGTGAGTGCCGAGGCCACAGACGCGATGGCGGTGAGGCATGTTGATAGGCCGAAAGCGGATTTTGTCTTGGTTGTCATATTGAGCTCCTGATTGAGTCGAATGAGGACAGTCAGACCACGTTCCTGGGGGTATGCTGCCCATGTCGTTCATTATGATACAAGGCGCGATCGAGAAATTGCCGACCGAGCCTTGATCTTGGCGCTATTGACGAGTGATCGGTCCACCACCTCCTGATTGCTTCGTCCAGATTTCCTTGTCGAGCGTCTGTTGGATGAAACGGTCCGTCCAACTCGTTGACTGCAGGTCGCTGACATAAAGAAACATTTCGGAGGTCTTGTCGTAGTCCACGCCGCCAGCGAAGATCTTCAGGGCGGGGTCGCCGCCACTGGCCGAGTCATCGAAAAGCGAAAGCGTGATACCCTGTGCTGCAACGGTATAACCGCTTTGCGGGGGCGCAATCTGATCATATCGTCCGAGAACGTCATACTCATCACCAGCGCTGCTGGTGAAGGTGCCGGAGACTTCCCCAATGTACGGTCCGAGCGTCAGCACCAACTCATCACCATCGGCGTTCGTCCAGGTGCCGCTCACATTGTCTACAGCTGTGGGGGTAAACGAGACAGGGACGCCCGGCGTGCTCGGTTGGCATTGCGCCGGCGGCGTTTTGGTGAATGTGAGGCTCTCAGGCCACAGAACGGGGGCGGTGTCATTGAGACCGGGCACTGTTGCGGTCGCAAGGAGGCCGTTCAAGATCTCTAGAGTTTCCGGGATGTCGTAGGGGTCTTGGTCAGGTTCTGAAATGGTCTGTGCAGGGAAGTATTGTCCCGAAAAGAGCGAAACCCAGTGCCAACTGCCATCGGCCTGTGAGACCGGATCGTTGATCAAGCGCCATTGGACGCCCATGGAAAAGGGTGTGCCGTCGGTGCCGCTTCCGGATGCTGATCCGTCGAACTGCCCGACCGCATAGGACGAGCCCGTGCTCCCTGTATGAGATGTATAAACACCCTGGATGACGTCGCCCGCCACGGTCAGGTCCACGCGCGAGCAATACGAGTTGTACCACGTCCCCTGAAGCTGCGCGGACGCGGCGCCGACGGCGCAGCATGCGATGGCGGAGAGCGTGAGAGACGCTTTGAGGGTTTGACGGCGTTTTGAGTTGGTCTTCATGGGTTGCCCCTTCCTGAAGCAGTGGATCTGTACGATGAGTGGTGGCTGCTACTCTCTCGAAGAGAGTCTGCGGAGAACGGCGGTTGGCGCAACGTCTATTCCGGGTGGGCGGGGCAATCGGCGATCAGGGGGGTGAACTTTATATCACTACACGGAAGGGTGGGCACAATTGGTATGTTTTAGGTACGCCTCAACCGACATATATATATGACAGATCGTATTGTTTCTTGAGCGAGATTGCGAGTACCTGCAGGCGTTGTTTGCCCTCTTTCCGCTGGGTTGCGTCGGGAGCAATTGCCGCATCTTTTTCTGGTCGTCACGCCATTTCTTTAAATATTCAGTATACAAATAAAATTTATCAATCGCTTTACTGATATATGTATTCCCGCGATGTATGTGGCCTCTATTCGTCGATAAAGTCAATACAATCTTTTTACGGATCGTCATACTAGGGATATATATGCGATGAGCTGATGGTCAGGCCGCTGTCTGGAGAGAGGTCCTCAGTACAAGATACAAAGAGATGGCTTTATCAATGACTCGTCCGGCTCCAGTCCGGTGGTGGGCGAGTGAGGCGAGACAGACCGACTGTCATCGGTGCGCTTATGCCAAGGAAGCCAGATTTTGGTTGAAAGCTGAGGGGCGACCCGATGAGGGACATCTCCGGCGCGGGTTGCGGTCTTGATGCTCCAGCGTTGCACGATCGCACAAAGGTGTCGCGTTTGGTCCTAAAGCTCATGGGTCGCCATGGTAGCGTTGATGACAACGCGGAGAGGGATAGGGCCTCCCCTCGGCCCTTGGTGTCTGTTTGTCGGCGCCGCCCGTCTCCGCGTGCCACATTCCGTCGAATGACGAGCGTTTGGCGCTGTGCCATTGCGAGATCATCGGTCTCCACCGCGACGAGATACGAAGCCACCACGCGGCAAGTCTGTTTTTGGGTGCTGCAACTTGTCGCAAAAGCGCTTTCCTCCTAACGACATTCCGTGACAAGACCGATCTGAATGTTGGCGATGCGGCCACCATGGCGGTGTCAGTCAGTTGGGTAGGTGCCTAGCGATGGACAATGAAGGGAAGGATTTCCCCGATCCCAAGAACCTTCGTCACGGCATTATTGCGTCTGACACCATCGCGGCGGTGATGAACTACGTCGTGACCAAGGGTATCTCTGTCGATCGCGTGCTGGACCAGGCGGGGGTTCCGGTCGGGATCGGCTCGGCCAAGGAAATACCAGCGATCGCAGGCCCCAATATTTTCAATGCGATTCTTGATACGGGCGTGGGTGTCGCGCCGAGCCTGGAGATCGCAGAGGAGGCTCCCTTTAGTTTCTTTGGCGGTCTCGAACGGGCCATCATGTTGGCACCGAACGGTCTCATGGCGCTCCGAACGTTTGAGGACAATTTCGCAGCTTTTCACTCGGGACTGGCGACCGCGCTCACGGAGACGTCGTCCTTTGTCGTTTTCTCCCTTCGTTTTGATGGTGACGAGCGCGACAATGGCTGCTGCAACGAGGTCGTTCTGGGTGCGTTGACCCGGTTGATGCGGTCGACCTTTGGACAACGTTGTCATCCGTATGAGGTGCGACTGCGACACACGCCGAACGGAGATCGCTCCGCGTACAATGAATTCTTTGGTCGCCAGCCGGTCTACCGCTCTAGCGATCACGCCCACTCTCTGGTGTTCCGGAAAGAGGATCTCGAGCACCGCCAACCCCTTTATAATCCAGACCTTTTCTTGTTCGCACGATCGCAGCTTCGGCAAAAGGCGAGAAAACGTGCGTCCAAAGATATGCCGCAGGAATTCTTGGAGCTTTGGAACGTCGTGAGCGCGGCGGCGTGGCTCGGCGTTTTTCGTGCAGACGCGGTCGCTGACGGCGCTGGCTTTAGCTTACGTACCGCCCAGCGGATCGCACGGCGCAACGGCCGTATGCTCGGCGACATGATCGACGAAGCGCGGCTCAAGCTCCTTCGCGAGACGGTGAGGAACGACCCCGATGCGAGCGCCGATGATCTCGCCCTGCGCGTTGGGTATTCTGATGGCCGGGCGTTGCGGCGCGCCCTAAAATCATGGACGGGCCAGCCGCTTTCGCAGTTTCGGCAACGGACCGTGGACTGATCTGATTGGCTGATGCCTCGTGCTGGGCGTCCGACCTGCAAGGCCGGATCGCCCGTACTTCAGCATCGACGAGTTGTGCGTAACCGCTTGACGCAACCCAATAATGCGGCGTGTTTCTGCCGCAATGCGGCAAGATTGTCGCAGTTCGTCCTTCGAGCATTCGAAAAATTTTATTATTCAAATTTTCGAGAGTGATAGATGAGAATTGGTGGTTTGCCAGTGTTTCAGTCTCTTTTGAAAGATAAAAAAGCGTTGGTGGTCGGTGTAGCGAACGACCAGTCGATCGCTTGGGGTTGTGCCAAAGCTTTTCACGCAGCTGGCGCACAACTGGCCGTCACATACTTAAATGAAAAAGCGGAAAGTTTTGTACGGCCGCTGGCAGAAAGTTTAGATGCAGACATTATTGAGCCTCTGAATGTTGAGAGGTCTGGTGATGACATAACATTGTTTAATACCATTCGGGAACGGTGGGGCAGTATCGATATTTTGCTTCATTCAATTGCGTTTTGTCCCAAGGACGACCTGCATGGGCGTGTGATTGACTGTTCGACCGACGGCTTCGCCCGGGCGATGGATGTCTCCGTGCACTCCTTTCTCCGGCTGTTGCGTTTGGCCGAACCGTTGATGTCAACCGGCGCCACGGCGATGACGGTGACGTTTTATGGTTCTGAACGCGTGGTCGCGGACTACAACATTATGGGGCCTGTGAAGGCTGCGCTCGAATCGGTCACCCGATATGCAGCGGCCGAACTTGGTAGCCAAGGAATATCCGTTCACGCACTGTCTCCAGGGCCGTTGGCCACGAGAGCTGCGAGCGGGATTGCTCATTTCGACGACATGCTCGCCGCGGCCGCCGCTAAGGCGCCGACGCAGACCCTGGCGACCATAGAAGATATCGGTGCGTATGCGACGTTTCTCGCAAGCGATGGCGCTCGCAACGTAACCGGCTGTGTTCATTCGATCGATGGCGGCTACAGCATGATGAGCTAGCGGCTAACGACATTTGCGGTGGATCTGAGGAGGTACAGAACGTGGGTACAAATGGTCTCGAGGACATGCGCCGCATGTCGCAAGATGCGGCTTATCAGTCCGAGGTGATACGAGCGATCGGCGGTAAGCAGGCCGACCAGGTTCGTCAGTCCGTCAACAATGCTGTGCTTGATCTGAGGGCCAGTGTGGCGGATGTGTTTGCCGCGACCAAGGCCACGGGTTCACCGCTCGGGTTGGTCGATGCCTGGACCCGCTATATGCGTGATGCGGCGCAACGGGCCGCGCTCACCCTCGACGTCATGCGCCAATCAAGTGATGCCCATGCGGCGCATGCGGATGCGGGCAGCCCTCCTGTTCTGATCTACGACTACGAACTGATTGTTGACGGCGCGGATCTGCGCCGACCCTGCAATTACGTCCTTCTTCGGATCTTGCCGCCAGAGGGCATGTCCGTTGATGACACCAAGCGCCCCTACATCATTATCGATCCGCGGGCGGGACATGGCGCTGGCATTGGCGGGTTCAAGCCCGATAGCCAGATCGGTGTCGCGCTTGCCAAGAGCCACCCGGTTTATTTTGTCAGTTTCCGGATCGAGCCTGTGGCCGGACAAACGCTCGCTGATGTGTGCGATGCTGAAGCGGTCTTCGTCAGCGAGGTCTCAAGGCGGCATCCTGATAGCAAGAAGCCGGTCGTCGTCGGCAACTGCCAGGCGGGATGGGCCAGTGCGGTGATGGCCGCAACCCATCCAGAAGTGACAGGTCCGATCATTCTCAATGGCGCGCCAATGTCTTACTGGGCCGGCAATGTCGGCCGCTATCCGATGCGCTATTCGGCGGGTGTCTTTGGTGGATTGCCTTTGACCCTGATGTCATCCGACCTCGGCGCGGGCATCTTTGATGGATCGAGTTTGGTGCTCAATTTCGAGCAGCTCAACCCGAGCCGCAACTGGTTCACCAAATACTACGATCTCTTCCGTGACGTCGATAAAGCGGGCGTCGACAAGCGCTTTATCGATTTTGAGCGCTGGTGGGGCGCCTACTATATGATGACGGATGAGGAGATCCGTTGGATCGTTGAGCAGCTCTTTGTCGGCAACTACCTCGGTCGTAACCAGGCCCAGCTTGACCCCGGTGTGCCGATCGACCTCAAAAAGATCCGTGGGCCGGTGATTTGTTTTGCATCGGAAGGGGACAACATCACCCCGCCAGCCCAAGCGCTCAACTGGATTCTTGATACCTACACGGATGAGCATGAAGTTATCGCCAGCCGGCAGCGCATTTTCTACATGGTGCATGACCAGGTGGGTCATTTAGGGATCTTCGTGTCGTCATCGATCGCGAAGAAAGAGCACAAGGGCATGGCCTCGCTTCTTGAGACCATCGAGAACGTGCCGCCGGGTCTTTATGAGATTTGTATCGATGACGAGTCCCGTGATGCCGACAATATGAACAATGATGAATTCGTTGTTCGTGTTGCGCAGCGGACATTTGCGGATCTCGCCGCTGTCACCGGTGATCGCCGCGATGAGGCGTCCTTTGCCGGAGTCGCCCGGGCATCCGAAGCGGGCGCTGAGGCCTACGAGACCTTCCTGCGCCCGTGGGTGAAAGCGTCGGTCAGCCCCGAGCTTGCCAAAATGACGAGACAAGCCAACCCGATGCGGGTCAAGAAGACTGCCTTCGCCAGCAACACCCCAATGGGTATGATGGCCAAGACCTTGGCCCACTACGCAGGCAGCCGCCGCGACCCAGTGGACGACAGCAACCCGTTTATCCAGGCCGAACGTTTCTGGGCTGACTATATCACCCGTTCAATGGATATCGCACGGGACGTGAAGGAGGCCGCCACCGAACTCGCTTTCTTCTCCTTGTGGTCGACGCCTTGGGCATTGGCCTATGGCGCACCGAAAGCGGGCACCCGGTATCACGAGGCGCGCGGCCCGGTGGAACACCAGCCCGAGGTGCTGGACGCTCTTGCACGTCTCGGCGAGGGCGGTTTAGCGGCCGGTATCGCCAGGCTCGCGATTGCGTATGCTGATGAGAAGAGTAGCGTTGAGCTGGGACAGGTTCAGCGCATCGCGACGGCAGTCAAAACCATGACGCCTTTCAAAGACCTCAGCGAGGGTGAGAAGTTCGATATTCTTGATCGTCAGCGGATCATCGTCCGCTTCACCCCCGATCATGGGCTCGATTCGCTCCCGCTGCTGATCAAAAACCAGGCGGATCGCAAACAGGCGGAGGACGTGCTTCGGTTCATCTTTCAGCCAGACGATGACGACGTGCCGCTGGCCCTCAAGCAAGCCTGGGAAAGCATGGTCGCGCATCTTGGGATCCCGCCCAAAAAGGAAAAGGGCGCAGCGGGTCGGCCCGAGGTCGTCAGTGCATGACGCTTGAGCTCAAGAATGTTCCCTTCGACCAGCTCGAGGTCGGGATGACGGCAAGCCAGACCCGGCTCTGCCGAGCGGACGATCTTTATGTGTTCGCCAATGCGTCCGGCGACCACAACCCGCTGCACATGCTGGAGCAGAATGGCGAGCAGGCGACCGCGCCTGGCATGTGGGTGGCGTCGTTGATCTCGGGCGTTTTTGGCAATCAGCTGCCGGGACCCGGGACGATCTATCGTCGTCAGAGCCTGCACTTTCTGCGGCGGGTCAAGGCTGGCGATACCGTGACCGCCCATGTGCGGCTCACGGAGACATCAGACGGCCGCTCAGCGACTTTTGAGACGTGGGTCGAAGACGGGGAAGGGCGACGGATTGTCGAAGGCGACGCGGAAGTCATCGCGCCCGCTGAAGCGCGGACGTTCACCGTCGATGATATGCCCGGGCTGACGGTACAGCGTCACCTTCACTTTGATGACTTCCTCGCGGCGACGGAAAATCTGCCGCCGATGCGCACGGCGGTCGTGGCGCCTGAAGAGCGCGACTCCCTGATGGGCCCGCTTTTGGCGGCGGAGCATCATCTGATTGATCCCGTGCTGATCGGCAGCGCGGATCGGATCCGCGCCGAGGCGGATGAGCACGGGCATGATATCTCTGGCTTCGAGCTGATCGATGAGCCGACCCATCGCGGCGCGGCGGCAAGGGCTGTGTCCCTGGTCCATGATGGCGCGGTGTCCGCGATCATGAAGGGGCATCTGCACACGGATGTCTTGCTGTCTGAGGTGGTGCGCAAGGACATCGGCTTGCGCGGCGAACGGCGAGCCAGCCATGCCTTTGTGATGGATGTGCCGGGGATCGATCACCCGTTGATGGTTACCGACGCCGCCATCAATATTGCGCCTGATCTTCAGGCAAAGGCCGACATCGTCCAGAACGCCATTGATCTTGCAATGCGTTTGGGCGTGGAGGAACCACGCGTCGGCGTCTTGGCCGCGGTGGAGACCGTCAACCCCGCGATACCGTCAACTTTGGACGCAGCGCTTCTCTCTAAGATGTCAGAGCGCGGACAGATCAAGGGCGGTGTGGTCGAGGGCCCCCTGGCCATGGATAACGCCCTCAATCTGGGCGCTGCGCGGACCAAGGGCATCCAGTCCCGGGTTGCTGGACAGGCGCAGATTTTGGTGGCCCCCAATCTCGATGCGGGCAACATGATCGCGAAGCAGCTGACCTATTTGGCCCATGCTGAAGCCGCGGGCCTGGTGCTGGGCTGCAAATGCCCGATCATTCTGACCAGCCGCGCGGACAGTGCCAAGTCGCGTTTGGCGTCGTGTGCGCTTGCTGTGCTGTCCGTCAACGGAGTGAAGCCGCGATGAGCTCGATCCTCACACTCAACGCGGGTAGCTCGTCGACCAAGTTCGCTGTCTATGCGGACGATCAGGGACTGCCCTGCCTGGCATCGGGTCAGGTTTCAGACATTGGCGGTGATGCCGCGATCTCGCTGCGTTGGGACGGCACCAAACGCAGCGACCCGGTCCGTGCCGCTGATCATCACCAAGCGCTTCAGGCGATCATGGCAGCACTTTCCCCAGTGCTTGATGGACGAGACGTGGTCTGCATCGGGCACCGCATCGTTCATGGGGGCACGGAGTTTTCAAAGCCGACACTGCTGACCGATGATGTGATCAATGCCCTGGCTGGCCTGTCGCCGCTCGCGCCCTTGCACCAGCCCCATAACCTCGAGGGCGTGGCTGCCGCCAAGGCCGCGTTCCCTGAGGCGCTGCAGGTCGGTTGTTTCGATACAGCCTTTCACCGCAGCCAATCCTGGGTGAATGAGACCTTCGCGCTGCCCCGGCGTTATTACCATGAGGGGGTGAAACGCTATGGGTTTCATGGTCTGTCCTACCAGTCGATTGCCAGTCAGTTGTGCACGGAGGAAAGAGAGCTTCTCGATGGCCGGGTGATTGTGGCCCATCTTGGCAATGGCGCGTCACTCTGTGCCATGCGCAACGGCGTCAGCGTCAGCTCAACGATGGGCTTTTCAGCGCTCGATGGTTTGCCGATGGGCACCCGGTGCGGCCAGCTCGATCCTGGTGTGATCCTCTATTTCCTCGAACACGGTATGACGGTCGATGAGTTGACCAACCTTCTTTACAAAGAGAGCGGTCTCAAGGGCCTTTCGGGGGTGAGCAATGATATGCGCGCCTTGCTGGAGAGCGAGCGGCCGGAAGCGCGCGAGGCGGTGGACTATTTCTGCTTCCGCATACGCCGTGAGATCGGTGCGCTGACGGCGGTTCTTGGCGGCCTTGATGCGCTTGTTTTCACAGCCGGAATCGGCGAGCGGGCTCCACCTGTCCGCGCCCAATCGGTCGAAGGGCTCAGCCATCTCGGCCTGGAGGTGGATGCATCGGCTAATGAGCGCAACGATCGGATGATCGGTGCGGGCGCAGTTCCTATTCTTGTTCTGTCCACAGATGAGGAGCGGATTATCGCCCAGGCCGCCTCCGCTTTTGCGACGCTGGATATTGATGTCGCGCACGCCCAGGCGACCACCGCGTTTGTGAAGGCGACAGAATGAAGAACGCGCTGAAACCTCACGAAGCCGCCGAGCGGGTTGCTGACGGCTCCACGCTCATGATCGGCGGTTTCATGGGTGTCGGTTCGCCGCATCGCATGATCAATGCCTTGGTCGAGCGAGCGCCAACGGATCTGACCTTGATCGCCAATGATACCGCACAGCCAGGAAATGGGATTGGTAAACTCATCACGGCAGGCCTCATCAAGCGTTTGATTACGTCGCATATCGGTCTCAATCCCGAGACCCAGCAGAAAATGATCAGCGGCGAGATCGATGTGGAGCTGTCGCCGCAAGGCACGTTGGTCGAGAGGATCCGGGCCGGCGGCATGGGTCTTGGCGGTATTCTGACCGCAACCGGACTCGGAACCCCGGTTGACGAGGGTAAGCCCGTAGTTGACGTGAAAGGTGTCACCTATCTGATTGAGACACCTCTGCGTGCGGACTTTGCCTTGATCGCTGCGAATGAGGCAGATTATGTGGGCAACCTCAACTACTCGCTGACCGCGCAGAACTTCAATCCGATCATGGCCTTGGCTGCCGATACGGTGATCGCTGAGGCCCAGACCATTGTGCCGGTCGGTGTGATTCCGCCGGACAGTGTCAGGACCCCTGGTGTGCTCGTCAGCCATATCCTCGAAAGGGCGGCGTGAGCGGCGCGCAATCAAGAGAAGAGCAAGATGGACGCTAAGGATATAATCGCGGCGCGTGTCGCCCAGGAAGTCCGATCTGGCATGCTGGTCAATCTCGGGATTGGCTTGCCGAGCCGCGTCGCGGAGTTCGTGACGAACGTGGACGATGTTTTTTTCCAAGCTGAGAATGGCGTCATTGGCTTAGGCGCGCGTCCACCGGAGGGGATGGAGGACCCCTCTTTGACTGATGCTGGCGGCGGTTTTGTGTCGGCCGTGCCCGGAGCGGCTTCGATCGACAGTGCTATGAGTTTTGGCCTGATCCGCGGTGGTCATCTCGACATGACGGTTCTTGGCGGGCTGGAAGTCGACGAGCGCGGTTTTCTCGCGAACTGGACCGTGCCCGGAAAGATGGTGCCTGGTATGGGCGGCGCGATGGATCTTGTCGCCGGTGCCAAACGGGTTGTGGTGGCGATGGTTCACACCGCAAAGGGCCGGCCAAAGATCAAGCCAAGATGCGCCTTGCCCCTGACGGCGCTCCGGCGCGTGGATCTTATCGTGACGGACATGGCCGTCATCGAGCCAACCGATAAAGGTCTTCTCCTCCAGGAGTTGGGCCCGGGCATATCGCCGAACGCTGTTCAGGAGGCGACGGAAGCTGACCTGATTGTTCCCGAGCATGTCCGGGAAATGAGGCTATAGCCCACGCACGGTCGATGCGGCGCAGCTTGCCGGGCGCTCCCCTCAGGTCTGACTGGTCATAAAGCCGTCAAAGAACGCGGAGAGCTCGCCGGTTGCATCCAGCGGCAGCACATGGGCGACATACTGATCGGGTCGGACGATCACCATGCATCCACGATCGCGATCAACGCTCCTCATGCTGAAAACATCGCCGCTCTTTTGATCAGCAGCGAAAGACTTCTCCGAATCATGAAGCCCCAGCTTTCCTTTGGCGGGTTTCAGGAGCGCTGGAAGAGCACCAACGCTCAGGTCGCGATGGTGCTGTTGGAAGACGGCGCGGACGTCAATCACCGCATCGGTCGCGGCACCAGCGGGTGTGTACCGCTTGATCGGCGACTGACTGTCATCGCTCAAAAAATCGAAGAGCGCGTTGCAGGCGGCCTGGTTGTCGCTGGGATTTGAGGCATCTCCGAAGATGAACAGCCGCCAACGCGCGTCTGCCTCCACCACATGCCCCAACTGCATCGGTTTGGAGTCGATCAGACGAATAACGGGTGCGGAGTGAAACCGGGTTCCGATTTCAAAACCAGGTGCCAAATGTTGCCAATCTGATTTCCCCGTCAGGAGGGACGGCTCGTATTTGACGGAGACACCAGCGGTGTAGCGGCCGTGCTCGACAAAGTACTTTTGGAACTCGGGTACATCCTCGCTGGAAAGGTCCGCCGAATCGGGGCGTGCACCAATGATCCCTGACCATTCCTGATCGAAATCGATAAGGTCCTGGGCCACCTTGTGACGTTCGGCAGAGTAGGTATGGAGCAGGGACGCCGGACACTGTCCGTGGAGCACAGAAACGAGTTTCCACCCCAGATTGAACGCATCACCCATCGATACGTTCATGCCCTGGCCTGCCTTAGCGCTGTGGGTGTGGCAAGCATCCCCGGCAATGAACACGCGGGGTAGCTGATCATCCGCCCTCTCTGCCGGGACATCATCGAATTTATCCGTCAACCGATGGCCGACTTCATAAATCGACCACCACGCAATATCCCTCACATCCAAGCTGTAGGGACGGAAAACGTTGTTGGCCGCATCGATCAGTTGCTCAACCGTGACGTCCTTTGTCGACTGCCGCTCACCGCCAGCCACCATATCCATCTCGATATAGATGCGAACGAGATGCCCGCCCTCGCGCGGAATGATGATGATGTTGCCTTCATTGGCCGACTTGATCAGCGACTTGCGGCGGATATCGGGAAAATCCGTCACGGCCAGAACGTCCATCACGCCCCAGGCCTGGTTCGATTGCCCACCCTTGAGCTCACGGCCAATCGATCGCCGGACGGAGCTTCTCGCACCATCACAGCCCACAACATAGCGTGCACGGATGGTCACCGTCTCGTCGTGGTCTGCCTCTCCCGTCTTCTGGAGTGTGACCTCAACGGGAAAATCGGTGTTGTCGTCGGAGACGTGAAGGTCAACAAGATGATGGTTGTAGTGAGGCTCAAGACGCGTTGGGGAGTTGCGCATCACCTCCAAATACCGGTCGTGGACCCGAGCCTGGTTGAGGATGACATGCGGCATCTCGGAGAGGCCATCCTCAACATCCTGAATAAGACCAGTACGGTAGATCTCGTCGGGCCGATCTGGATTGGGGTTCCAAAAGGTCGTCTCGTTCACCCAATAGGCCTCGCGCTTGACCTTTTCGGCAAAGCCAAAAGCTTGAAACATCTCCATTGAGCGGCAGGAGATACCGTCCGCCTGTCCTTTTTCCATCGGGCCGGGCTTTCGCTCGACAATACAGGTTTTGATATCAGCAAACTGAGAAAGCTGCGCTGCGAGGGTCAGTCCCGCAGGGCCGCAGCCAACGATCAACACATCGGTCGTGTCAGGGAGAGAATCCGAGCGACTGACGTCCGCCCGGGCATCTTTGCGAACATCAGGGTCGCCTGCGTGAAAGCCGTTGAGGTGGAACTGCATTGCTTCTCTCCCGGATTATCTCAGTCCGGACGGATACTCATCTCTATGGATGATTGAATCCGCCGCGGCGCTTTGTCGTGAATTGATCGTCTCGCATGTTGCGTGTCAGTTTTTCAGATGCTTGTCGAAAAAGGCGACAGACTGGTTGAGGACATCCTCGCTGGCGAAAGCGCCGCCGCCATGACCCGCCCCTTCAAGAAGCGTGAACGTCGCGCGATCTTCACCAAGCGTCGCCTTTGCTGCTTCGTAGAAGTTGACGCTTTGCGTATAAGGAATAAGTGGATCGGCATCGCCGACCACAATCCAGATCGGTGGATCACCGACGTCGAGATAGGTGGTCGGGTTGGCGCGAGCAACGATTTCTGCGTTGGCCGGATCATCTGCCGCGACGCCGACATAGGCGCTTTCGAGATCAACATTGTAGTCGTTCTGGAAACCGAGGGCCAAGCCTTCCGGCACCATCGTTTGGAAATTGATCGGTCCAAACCAATTGATCCCGGCCTGAATGTTCGTAGGAACATCCGTGTGGTCACCAACACTGCCATCGGCGAATGCATCGCCTGCGGATGTTGCCATCATCGCAGTAAGATTGCCGCCAGCCGATGCGCCCCATGCGCCGATGCGATCGGGGTCAACCTTGAACTGCTCCGCATTCGCGCGAACGAAGCGGATAGCGGCTTTGCAATCATGCACGGCTGCGGGGAACACAGCCTCACCGCTTAGACGGTAATTGATCGAGATCGCGACATAGCCGCTTTCGACCAAGACCTTGGCATGGCCGTAGTCCATCTCTTTGGAGCCCATCATAAAGGCGCCGCCATGGATCAGGATCACCGTTGGGAAGGGCCCTTCGCCCTCGGGCATGAAGACGTCGAGCACCTGCGCGGCAGAATCGTCTGCATAGGCTATATTGAGTGCCTGATTGGCGATGGCGGACATATCCACGGGAGCGGGGCCACGCATCGGACCGCCAGGTGGCGGCCCAGCGGGCGGCGGTCCTGCGGGTATGGTCGGGGCCTCAGTCGGTTCAGCCTCTGGGGTGGGCGCGGCGACGTCTGAGCAAGCTGCACCCAAGCTTAACGCCGCAAAGCCGAGAAAAAGATGACGGTGTTTCATGTGAGCCCCTTACTGATGGTTCTGTGGTCATGCCGGTATGCCCTCGCGGTCCGGCGTCGTTCGAATATGTTGATCATAGGCCCCTGCCATTGAGCAAGGCGTCGAGGCGAGGGTAAACGCGCCGCGCGTTCCCTTCATAAATCGCATACTGATCATCAGGTGATAGAGCGAGCGCGTCGACATAGCGTTTGGTGTCGTCGAAATACTGCCCAGTTTCTGGGTCAATGCCGCGCACCGCGCCCACCATTTCAGAGCCGAACAGGATGTTCTTTTTGTCGATAACGCGAAACAAAAGATCGACGCCGGGCTGGTGATAAACACAGGTGTCGAAATAGACGTTTTGCATCACGTGGCCGTCGAGCGCCGGACGCTTGAGCATGTCGGCCAGACCGCGATAGCGTCCCCAATGGTAGGGGACAGCGCCCCCGCCATGGGGAATGACAAAACGTAGGGTAGGAAAGTCTTTAAACAGATCACCCTCGATGAACTGCATGAAGGCATTGGTATCGGCGGCGATATAGTAGCTGCCGGTCGCGTGAAAGGTCGGGTTGCACGACCCCGACACATGGATCATGGCGGGAACGTCCAACTCACACATCGCCTCGTAAAAGGGGTACCAGGAGCGATCGGTGAGGGGCGGGGCTGTCCAGTGCCCGCCCGATGGATCCGGATTGAAGTTACACCCCACAAAGCCCCGCTCATCGACGCAGCGGTGAAGCTCCTCAATCGAAGCCGACATGTCTGTTTGCGGTGTTTGCGGCAGCATGCAGACGCCAGCAAACGTGTCGGGATAAAGAGACACCACGCGAGCGATCAGATCGTTGCAGGCGCGGGACCACTCGATCGCTGTCTCCTGATCGCCAACATGCGGCTCCATCCGAGACGCACGGGGCGAGAAGATCGTCATATCAATGCCGCGCTCACGGATCAATTTGAGCTGGTTGGCCTCAATGCCCTCTCGGATCTCATCATCAGAGATATCAGGCCGGGTTGGTCGAAGAAGGCTTGGATTTTTGAGGGCGGCTTTCTGTGCCTCGCGATAGTCCAGGTGCTTTTGCGGCGCGACGGTGTGGTGGCCGTGGCAATCAATGATGAGCGGCATAGGGCGTTCCGCTCTTGCTCGGCGTGACCAATGCCAATTTGTCGTCCAACGCCAGCGGGACGTTACCATTGTTCTGCTGTGACAGTGACCGTTGATAGGCGACAGTGCCCTTCGACATCAGCGGCTCAATCCCCAAGTCTTCCAACGTGGCGCACACATCCTCGAGCTCTGCCGCGCGGCGCTCACCATGGACCAGCATTCGCTCGAGGTTGTAGTTGGCGCGTTCCGCTTCCCCTTCGCCGAATGACGACAGCACTTCAGACACCACACCGGCGGCGTGCGCGGCCATCAGGCACTCAGCGGTCAGTGCCTCAATCCCTTTAATCATCACCGAGCGGATCATTTTGACTGTCGAGGCATCGCCAACATTGTGCCCGACCGTCCGTACATCAGCGAACCCGAAGGACTTCAGCGCCTTTTCCGCTGCTTGCGCATGCGTGCCGCTTAGCAACAAAGGCACACCGAGCGCAGCAGGTTGGACCGGTGCCATGATGGCGACATCGAGGTAATGCGCACCAGCACTTTCGATGATGTCCGCCGCCTCTTTTTTGCGCATCGGCGCCACGGAATTCATATCGAGAAAAAGGCTCTGGGGCGAGAGATGGGGCGCTGCCTGTTCCGCGGCTTTCACAGCCTGGTCTGCGGTCACCAAGCTTAAGACCACAGGAACGCCCGCAAGCGCCGCATCATTGTCGTGATGATCGGCGACCTTCAGCGCAGAGAACTCGGCACACTTTCCTGGTCCAAGCACTGGGTCGTTGAGCTTAATATCATACCCCTTGGCCTCAGCCTGCCACTTGCTATCGCCAGCAAAGGTCTGGGCTGCCTCTCCAAAACCGAGAAATGCGAGTTGTCTTGCCATGAGAGCTGCGTAACCAGGTGACCCGTACCCAACAATTTTGAATACCCTCTCGGTTATTCGAAAATGCGAAAAGCTCACGCATTTTCGGTCAGAGCGCGCAATTGTTCCAGGAAGGCGGCCTGAACCTTTGTCGGGCGCCAGTCCTTCCGGTGGGTCAGCGCGATCGTTCTGTGCAGGCTGCGAGGAGCGGGGCAGACCGTTTTAATCCAGCCAGCGTCGAGCTCCGCTGATACCTGATCGAGCGAGAGGACCGCCAAACAGTCTGTATCAAGCAGAACTTGGCGCATCACCAGGACCGATCCGCACTCCACATGCACGCGCGGAACAGATACGCCGGCGTGCAAAAATGTGGCCTCCCAATTCTCCCTCAGAGGGGTCCCACGTCTCGGTATACACCATTGATATTGATGCAAATATTCGATCGATGAGCGTTTGCTGACGGGGTCGCGAAAGACCGGATGACCGGCCCTCGCGACGATCACTGGCTGATCGACAAAGAGCGGCTCCTGCTTGATGTCGGGGCCGATTTGTTGGTCTCTAATGGCCCCGATCATGAAGTCTATCCGACCGTCACGAAGCGGTTCTATCAGTTCCGCATGCGATCCATCCACGACGCAAATCTGCGCCAAATTCCGCGCGGCGTGCGATGCAGCGATGGCTTGCGGGATCAGCTTGGCGCGGCTGAGCGGCATCGCCCCGATCACGATCCGGCCGCTGCCTCGTCCCAGGGCCAGCGCAAGGTCGTCGAGGCCTGCTTCGAGTTCGGCCTGCGCAAGGCCCAAGCGCCGGGCCCACTGCCGCCCGCCGGACGTGAGTTCAATCCCGCGCCCCGATTTCTCGAAGACGGGGGCACCAAGAGCGGCCGCCATATCGGATACGGCGCGGTGCAGCGAGGCCGTGGCTAGGCCGAGGTCGCGACTCGCTTGGGAATAGCTCCCGCTCCTGGCGACCGCCAAGAAGGCACGCACCTGTGTGTTGGTGATCCGCTTCGACCCGATGTGAGCAAGCGCAGCATCAACCCGTGGCAGCAGCGTCTCACCATGTTCGGTGAGGCGCATACCATCCGTCTGGCGATGAAAGAGCAGGGTCTCCAACTGCTCCTCGAGCTTGCTCATTGCCTGGGTCGCGGCAGGCTGAGAGAGATGCTCCGCTTCGGCCGCGGCCTTGAGTACGCCCTTTTGTGCAGTGCGTATAAAGAGGTGAAGGTGGCGTATATTGAGTTGCCATGGCTGCATGCATTCTTTTAGCTTGTGCTTATATCCTTCACAATCTCTGTATTCGCGTCATTCAGGAGAGATCGGTATCGCTGCCTACGGATTGTGGAGCCAAATCCATGGCAGGAATTGTTGTCAGGAATGTTGAGCGAGCGGATGCCTCGGTGGTCGAGGGCCTTGGCGCTGCGGGTGTGGCGACCGTGCATGAAGCCCAGGGGCGCGAAGGTCTGCTTGCCAGCTATATGAGCCCGATTTACCGCGGTGCACAGATTGCCGGATCTGCGGTGACCATCTCGGCGCCCCCGGGCGACAATTGGATGATCCACGTTGCCATTGAGCAGCTGCAAGATGGCGACGTTCTTGTCCTGGCGCCGACAAGTCCCTGTGATGACGGCTATTTCGGTGACTTGCTGGCCACGTCTGCGATGGCCCGCGGCTGCCGCGGCCTGGTGATTGATGCCGGGGTGCGCGATGTTCGTGATCTGACGGAGATGGCATTCCCCGTCTGGTCCAAGGCCATTTTCGCCCAGGGCACGGTGAAAAATACCCTTGGCTCGGTGAATGTGCCGGTGGTTTGTGCAGGTGCTGCGATCAACCCTGGGGACGTCATCGTCGCTGATGATGACGGGGTCTGTGTCGTCAAGCGAGCGACCGCTGCTGACGTGTTGGTCAAGGCTCAGGAGCGTCTTGCAAAAGAAGACGAGAAGCGACGCCGTCTGAAAGATGGCGAGCTTGGCCTCGATATCTACGACATGCGACCGCGGCTGCAGCGGCTTGGTCTCACCTATGTCTGAGGGTGTCCGCTGTTTGTGGATGCGCGGCGGCACGTCGAAGGGCGGGTATTTTCTGGCGGATGACTTGCCGACGGCGCCGGTGGAGCGCGATGCATTCTTGCTACGGATGATGGGGTCACCGGATCTTCGCCAAATTGACGGGATGGGGGGCGCTGATCCGCTCACGAGCAAAGTGGCCGTCATCAAACCATCGACGCGGCCGGAGGCTGATGTTGACTACCTCTTCCTCCAGGTCGCGGTCGACGAAGCTATCGTGTCATCGGGTCAGAACTGCGGCAACATCCTCGCTGGTGTTGGACCTTTTGCGATCGAACGTGGTCTCGTCGATCCGCAACAGGATGAAACCAGCGTTGCCATTTATATGGAGAACACCGGCCAGACGGCCATTGCAACCGTTCAAACGCCAGGCCGCCGGGTGAGCTATCAAGGCGATGCCCGCATTGATGGTGTACCCAAGAGCCATGCCCCGATCTTTCTCGAGTTCCGCGATACGGCCGGCTCCACCTGCGGGGCGCTGCTGCCGTCAGGTCAGGTCACCAATGTGATTGACGGCGTTACCTGTACACTGATCGATAACGGTATGCCCTGCATCGTTCTCTCAGCGGAGGATGTGGGCATCAGCGGTTATGAGAGCCGCAAAGAACTCGATATCAATACGGGCCTTAAGGACAAGCTTGAGGCGGTCCGGTTGCAAGCCGGGCCGCTGATGCAGCTCGGTGATGTGCGCGAGAAGACGGTGCCGAAGTTGATGCTCGTCGCGCCGCCTCGGCACGGGGGAGCACTGACCGTCCGCAGTTTCATTCCGCACCGAGCGCACGCATCAATCGGTGTTTTGGGCGCCGTGACGGTGGCGACGGCGTGTTTGACGGCAGGATCTCCAGCAGCATGGCTGGCGGATGTGCCGTCTGGTCACAGAAAATCGCTATCGATTGAGCACCCAAGTGGAGAGATGACCTGCGCTTTGGAGGTTGACGACGAGGGATCTGTCCAATCCGCCGCCGTTCTGCGGACGGCGAGAAAGTTGATGGATGGATTTGTGTTCTGATGATGAAAGATCGTGTGAACGACGTGGTTTTGCAGTCGAGTAGAGACGAAATACGCGCGCGTATCGACGCTGGACCGATCAGCCCGATGATCATCATGATCATCGGCATCGGTTTTCTTCTCAACCTCGTTGATGGATTTGATGTGGTCGCCATGTCGGTCGCCGGTCCCTCCATTTCCTCCGACTGGGGCATATCGGACTCCGAAAAGGGTTGGATCTTGAGTTCGGCCTTGGTCGGCATGTCGATCGGCGCCGCCTTTCTGGCGCCGCTTGCTGATGTCTTTGGACGGCGTCCTCTCGTCATTGCTGCCACGGCGCTCATCGGCGTGTCGATGATCCTCACCGGTTTTATTCCGCAGTCTGTTCTCTTGCTGATGGCGGTGCGCGTTCTCGCGGGGCTTGGTATCGGCATCATTTTCGCCAATGGTGCCGCGATCGCGAGCGAGTTTTCGCCGGATAAGTATCGCAACCTTGCCGTTACCATGGTGGTGATGGGCTATCCTTTTGGCGCCATGGTTGTTGGTCCCATCGCAGATTTTATCATTCCTATTTTCGGATGGGAGATGCTGTTCGTCTATGGCGGTATTGCCACGCTTCTCTTGGGTGTCATGATCCACCTCACACTTCCTGAGTCGGTAATGTTCCTGGCAACCCGGGGGCGAGATCCCGATCGCGATCTTGCTGATATCAACAGCACACTGCGGAAGTTAGGTCGCGAACCGCTCGATGAGTTGGTTCGGCCGTCACAGGATGACGCCGTCTCGTCGGCGAACGTGTCCAGCCTCCTGAAGGCTGAGCATCGCACGTCGACCGTTGTCCTATGGTCCGTTTACTTCCTGGGATTCTTGACGCTCTATTTCCAGCTATCGTGGATCCCATCGCTCTTTGTCGATTCGGGTTTCACAAGGTCCCAAGGGATCTTTGCGCTGACCCTCAACAATATGGGGGCGGTCATTGGCATCGTCGCAATTGGATTGATCACCACCCATACGAAACTCGCGCGACCGATATCGGTGTTCTTTGCGGGCAGCGCGGTCCTGATGGTCGTTCTTTATCAGTTCAAGACCGATAGCCTGCTCGCCTTGAACGCGTCCATCTTTGCGATCGGGCTGCTGCTGCAAGGCGCGTTCACGGCCATGTATGCGCTCGCGGCGCGCGTCTATCCGGCCGAGATTCGCGCAACGGGCATTGGATGGGCCGCCGGCCTTGGCCGGACCGGTGCTATCTTATCGCCCATTGCCGCGGGCTACCTCGCAAGCGCGAATTGGGATCTATACGGTCTGTTCTTGCTGTTTTCGTTCCCACTCTTTGCGGCCGCTCTGTTGGTCTTGCGCTTCAGGCACTGACGGTGGGGCGGTGAGCGGATGAGATGACCCAGGAAGGAAAGCACTCCCAGCAGCGATCGGTTCCGCGGTTTGTTCTTTATGGTGAGAAACTCGACGATTGGCGCGGATGGTTTGTCAACATCGAGCATCTGGGCGACCGGTGCAGTGATCGTGGCTGGAAGATAGAGCCGCACGCGCATCCAGGCTTTGGGCAGCTGATGTTTCTACGAAGCGGTCGGGGAACCGTGCTTGTAGAGGATGAGCAATGGACCTTCGCCAGCCCTTGCGTGATCGTTCTACCAAAACACACCGTTCACGGATTTCACTACGACACCGACTGCGACGGTTGGGTTCTGACGATTGAGGCTTCGTATCTTAGCCAGGTCGTCAGCAAGCTTCCAGAGTTCAGCTGGCTTTGGTCTGAGCCGCGGCTGATGTCATTCGATCGCAATGACGAGCTGTGGGAAGGGGTTCAGGCGCAGCTCCGCAGCCTTGATCAAGAGGTTGAGAGACGCCGTATCGGGCATGTCTTGGCGGCCGAGATGATGCTGACATCGCTCTTTCTCAGCGTGGTGCGTTCACAGACCGAATCAGCCGTCGATACCGTCGCCGCAACCGAGGCGAAATATATCGATCAGTTCAACGATCTTGTTGAACGCTACTTTCGCCAAGGGTGGAAGGTGAAGGACTATGCCGATGTCATGGGCATATCCCTGACGCAGCTGCGCTCGATTTGCATGGCGGCGACCGGCAAGCCTCCGATCAAGCTCATTCATGACCGCTCGATCACCGAAGCGAAGAGGTTGTTGATCTTCAGTGATATGACGGTGGAGCAAATCACGTCCTGGTTGTGCATGTCGAGCCCTTCCTATTTCACCCGCTTTTTTAAGAAAGAGACAGGCCAGGCACCGAGTCACTTTCGGTCAGAAAGTCGTGCCGTTGGAACGCCAACGGAGTAAAGGCAAGATGGTCGTGATATATATACAACGTGGACTGCAATTGCGCACCTCTCTTTGCAAAAGGTCATGCGTTTCTCGCAAGAGTGCATGGCCGGACTCAGATTGGCTCAACAGACTGATTTTCAAATCAATACGCGACCTGGCCGTCTGCTCTAGAAGGGGGGCATGCGGGTCTTCTCTGGCGACGTGTTGAGTTCATAACGGGAGGACAACATGGTTAACAAGCTTGCACGACGCGAGCTCTTCTGGGCGTCAAATATTGCTCTTTCTTTCGCAATTGCAGCACACGCACAGGCTCAAGATTTGGATGTCGATGAGGACGTCATCACGGTTACGGCGCTGAAGCGCGAAACGGTTCTCGGGGATACGCCTTTGGCCGTGAGCGTTCTTGACGGCGAGGGGCTTGATGAAGCGGGTGTGCAGACGATTCTGGATCTTCAGAACGTCGCGCCCAGCGTCCAGATCGGACGCAACGACTTCGGCGTCACCGTTAACATCCGGGGCGTGACCACCACGGACAGCACGAGTAAGGGTCAGCAGGGGATTTCGGTCAACGCGGACGGTATTACGATCGGTCGTCCACGGGAGATGGGGACAGCGTTTTTCGACGTGGAGCGGATCGAGGTTCTGCGAGGCCCGCAAGGCACACTCTATGGCCGAAGCACGACGGGCGGTGTGATCAACATCATCACCAAGCGTCCTGAGCAATCCTTCAGCGCCGGGGCTGATGCGGAGTATGGCAACTTTGACACCACCCGGTTTGAGGGTTTTGTCAACGTTCCGGTAACGGAGAAACTGGCGCTGCGTGGCGCCTTTGCCTATAACGAGCGGGATGGTTATCTGCCTGCGGATGTTGGAGATCAGAGCTATAACGACCAAGACGACCTGACTTTCCGTTTTTCAGGCCTCTATGAATTCAATGACACAACATCGCTGTTCGTGACGTCGTCCTTCGGCAACATTGCGGGAACCGGCGCTGGGTCCGTTCCCGTCAGCAACCTTTTGCCGGTCGGGCGCGGCGTTGCTGCGAACGAAGTGGTTGAGGTGGATTCCCTCTCAGGCGAGTCGGAACGGACGGTTGTCGCGGTGCCAGACGCACTGGTACCTGAGCTCGACGAGGATTTCATCAACTTCACATCAGAGTTCAACACCGAGATCAAAGGCGTTGCCTTCACCTATCTCTTCGGTCACCGGAACTATGATGTGGATTCCTTCTCGGCGGAGACGCTTGATCCAAGCGCGTTGCCAGGACCGCCGCCGCCGCTGTTTGTCTATGATTGGGGCCAATATGTCGGGACGGCCATCACCGATCAGCATGAGGTACGACTGGCGAACGCCAATCCTGGACGTCTCAACTGGATCTTAGGATACAATTGGTACAGAGAGGATCTCAACGAAAGTGACCACCGCTGGTCAGCGCCGGTCTTTGATCCGACCCGCGAAGCGTCGATCTCCGCTATCGATGTTCTGAACTCGACTGATCAAGAATCATCAGGTGTGTTTGGACAAATCGACTACGCGTTGCTTGATAATTTGAACATTACTCTTGGTGCGCGGTACCAAGAGGATGAGGTCTCTCGCCGGGGGACCTTCGCTGTGGGGCCAAACCAGGTCGACCGTGATGGTAACCCTTGCGTCTTCCCCAACAATTGTATCGGTGATCGAAACGATGGGGATCAGAGCGACGAGAAGATCACGTGGAAGGTCGGCCTGGACTGGAAGCCCACCGACGATACTCTCGTCTATGCGAGCGTCGCCACCGGCTATAAAGCGGGTGGTTTCAATGACTTCGATCCCGCGACGGGCGGTGTCGCTCCGTATGATCCTGAAGAGCTGATTTCCTATGAGATTGGTTTTAAGGGCGAGATCCTGCCGAACCTGAACTGGGAATCGGCTGCGTTCTACTATGATTACAGCGATGCGCAGATCACCAGCTTGGTGAATGTCGCGGGTAACGTTGTCATCTTTACACAGATCGCCGGTGTCGAGGTCTTCGGTTGGGAGAACGATTTCACCTGGGAGCCAACACGCCAAGACACGGTCCGTTTTGGCTTCTCGCTGATGAGCGGCGAGTATACCGATTATACGGCCGGTGCCCGGGAGGAGGGCAGTTTCCCGCCCGTGGGTGCGGTGTTCTCGGATTGGTCGGGCCGGTCGATTGATCTTGTCTCTGATCTTACCGCGCGCTTTGAGTACACCCGTGAGTGGAATTTGCCGAATGGCGGCACTGTTCTGGGCCGGGTCGCGTCACGTTACGACAGCGGCTACATCGTCTCAAATTTCACGGATGCGTTCCAGTTCAAGCAGGACGCCTACACGCGGTCGGATGCCAACCTCACCTATACGGCACCCGATGATCGGTATTCGATCGGTATGTTTGTACGTAACCTCGAGAACGATGTGCAGATCACGCGTGCACCCGTAGGTTTTGCTCCGGGGGCGGAGCGGACGGCTGGTGTGAATGTTACCGAACCCAGGGTCTACGGCGTGCGCGTCGGCTTTGAGTTCTAACGCAACGAGCCTCCCGTGGCGATGAGGAGAGGTCTGTGTGTTTGACAACCTCTCCTCATTGTTTTTGATCGGCGTTTTCGATCGACTAATGTCAATTGGTTATCATTGAGGATCTGGTCATGGCGACAATTGTTGGCGGTATCGGTGTCTCTCACACACCCACCATTGGTTTTGCGGTCGATCGTGACTTAGGCGATCAGGGGTCGTGGCAGCCGGTCTTCGATAACCTTGGCGAGGTCAAGGACTGGCTCAAATCGATCCGTGCGGACGTTCTGTTCGTGATCTACAATGACCATGTGACGAGCTTCTTTTTCGACCACTATTCGGCCTTCACGCTTGGTGTCGACGATAGCTACGATCCGGCTGATGAGGGCGGCGGTGCGCGGGATCTTCCCACGCTTATGGGGCATGCGGAGTTGGCCCGTCATATCGGCCATTCCATGATGGAGCAGGAGTTCGATCTCTCCTTTTTCCGGGATCGTCCGCTCGACCATGGCTGTTTCTCGCCCCTCTCGATCCTCAACTATACCGATGGGACATGGGACGTGCCTGTTGTGCCCTTGCAGGTGGGCGTGCTGCAATATCCCATTCCAACGGCGCGGCGATGCTACCGTTTCGGGCAAGCCCTAAAGACCGCGATTGAGAGCTACCCGGAGGATTTGCGTGTGGCTGTCTTGGGCACCGGCGGGTTGTCCCATCAAGTTCATGGCGAGCGCGCCGGGTTCAACAACCCGGACTGGGATCACAAGTTCATGGATCTCTTGGAGAAGGACCCAGATGCCCTTACTGCCTTAACGCATACGGACTATACCCTTAGGGGCGGTGCCGAGGGTGTCGAGGTGATCATGTGGCTGATCATGCGCGGTGCGATGGGCGGCAGCGTGAAGAAGATCCAAAGCAGCTACTACCTACCATCCATGACGGCCATCGCCACATTGGTGTTCGAACCCGATGCCGATGAAGCGAATGCCAGTTCGAGCTTGGCCGAGGTCGGTGCCCAACTCAAAGGCATTGAGGAGGTAGAGGGGACCTATCCTTTCTCTCTGGAGAGAGCGGCCTCGGCCTACAAGCTCAATGAGTTCCTTCATGGTTTGGTGGACGCCAAGACACGGGCACGGTTTCTTGAAGATCCAGAGAGCTTAATGAACGAGGCGGATCTCGGCGCCGATGAGCGCGAGTTGATCCGGAAGCGCGACTGGCGGGGCCTTATTCACAAGGGGGCGACGTTTTTCGTGCTCGAAAAACTCGGTGCAGCTGTGGGAGTCTCGAACCTCGACATTTATTCGGGCATGAAGGGCATCACCCTCGAAGAGCTTCTCGAGACGCGCAACGCGAAGATCAAATATTCAGTCGCTGGCGGAAGCTGATCGCTTTCGTGTGTCGCCTCTGGTCCGGCCGTTTCTGGCGAAACGCCCGATTCTCAACAGATCATCATGCACATCGGGTGAGCAGGACCTTTTCTGCATATTATTGACGCAAATGTCGTCTTACGACCTCACCAGCGCATCCTTCGTCATTGTAGGGGAACAAGAAGTCCCGGCGAATCGCCGCGGGGACGAGGTATAGGCTCGTTTTGCTGGCCAGCCTGGGTTTTCGGTCCAGCTTTGTGGCATAACACGTTTATGGACGCTGTGGATCTTTCGAGGTTTGACGTTCTTCCGCTCGATGAGCGCGAAGTGACACCCTCGTCCGCGCCTGATCCTGTGGGTGATGAACCGGCACCGCTCGTCTATGGCGAAACCACGACATCGATCGTTGCCTCCTCGGCACTCACATTTGCCCTTTCTTGTGGTTTGCCGGTGGAGAACATCGCGTTCCTGACGGGCGTCAATCCTGCCGATATCGCCGCTTCGAAGGGGATGATTCGTGATGATCTGCCGCCGCGGATCATGCGCGCCACGCTTGATAGCGGCGTTTCAAGCGCGCCGTCGCTTGAGATGGCGCGCTTGACGCCGTCGCCGTTCACCGGTGGTCTTGAGTGCGCAGCCTTTTACGCGCCAACGCCGCTTGAGCTCCTCAAAGTGTTCATAGATTATATCGACATCATCGGTACAAGGATAAATGTGCGATCCGAGGCAAGTCGTGACCATGTCGCCTACCATTTCTCTCATCCCCTTGATGCCCTCGACAATGGCACCATTCACGAAGTTGGCGTCACAAAACTGTGGTGGTTTATTCGTGGACTGATTGGTCCCTCCGCAAAGATAGCGGAGGTCAGTCTGGGTTTCACCTCCAATGCCACCCAGGCCGCCTATGACGAAGCCTTCGGCGTGCCGGTGAGTTTTGGCCGGTTCCCGGGGGAACACACGCTCGTCTTTCGGAAAGACCTCCTCAACGAGCCTTGCGCGCTTGCTGATGAGAGCCTGTTTAATCTGGGACGCCTTCATCTGAACCAGCAGCGGCGATTGCGCGAGACGCGGTCGGTTTCCCGACAGATGGAAAGCCTTCAGGTGGCCACCGCCGCCTGTGTCGCGAGGGGTGTAACGGATGTGCAAACTGTCGCTGATAATGCCAATATGAGTGTCAGATCAGCACAGAGACTGGCCTCACAACATGGTATTACCTTCTCCAAACTGATCGAGCGGGCGAAGTTTGAACGCGCGCAGTCGATCATTTTATCCGATCACAGCATATCCAACGCTGTGTTGGCTGAAGAGCTGGGCTATGGCGATGAGCGGTCTCTGAGCCGGGCCTTCAAGCGAGGCATGGGGCTCACGCCTAGCCAATTTAAGCGGATGCTGCGCGGCTAGCGGGGCAGTCGCCTAGGATCGACGATACGTGGGTCCTGCCGAAGCGATGTGTGTCCAATTGGCATCGGTCAAAGCCTAATCCGTGCGCAATTTGTCGGGAACTTAGAAGAAAGCTGCAAGAAAATGCGGCGGCGCAAAAAAATTTCTTTTCGCGCATCGATTCCTCAGCTATGGAATTAACAGGGAATGATCGCAGCTCAATGTCGAGCGTGCTCTCGGTATCTTCCCGCCGCGTGGATGTTCGCGTCGGCCTCCTTCCTTGTCATTCAGATTAGGTCGACCGCGTTCCTCAGGGTGCGTGCGCTCGACATAGGGAACGCTCAGCATGGCCCATTCACATCGTCCGTTTAAGAACTTTCTTGTTTCCGTATCGTCCGCCATCGCTATGGCAGCCGCTCCGCTGCATGCGGAGATGCTTGATGTCGAAAAGGATGAGCTGACATTTGGGTTCATCAAGCTGACGGATATGGCGCCGCTCGCGATCGCGTATGAGCTTGGATACTTCGAAGACGAGGGCCTCTACGTCACGCTGGAGCCGCAGGCGAACTGGAAAGTGCTGCTCGACCGGGTGATCGATGGACAGTTGGACGGCGCGCATATGCTGGCCGGACAGCCGCTTGGGGCCACCATCGGTTTTGGAACGCAGGCAGACATCATCACCGCCTTCTCGATGGACCTCAATGGCAATGGGATCACCGTGTCGAACGAGGTATGGGAGGCGATGCAGGAGCATGTCCCGGACCTCGATGGCAAACCGGAACATCCGATCAAGGCTGACTATCTCAAGCCTGTTGTCGATGACTATATTGAGCGCGGTGAGCAGTTCAAAATGGGGATGGTTTTTCCTGTCTCCACCCACAATTACGAGCTCCGCTATTGGCTGGCGGCTGGCGGGATCCATCCTGGCTACTATGGGACGGAGGACACAAGCGGCCAGTTCCAGGCAGATGCCTTTCTATCTGTAACGCCGCCACCGCAAATGCCAGCGACGCTCGAGGCTGGCACGATCTTCGGATACTGCGTCGGCGAGCCTTGGAACCAGCAAGCGGTCTTCCGCGGTATCGGTGTTCCGGTGATTACAGATTTTGAGATCTGGAAGAACAATCCCGAAAAAGTCTTCGGCGTTTCCAACGCCTGGGCTGAAGACAATCCGAACACGCATTTGGCTGTGGTCAAGGCGCTCATCCGGGCCGCTATTTGGCTTGATGAGAACGACAACGCTAACCGTGAAGAGGCCGTCGAGATCTTGGCGCGCTCAGAATATGTGGGGGCGGACGCTGAGGTGATCGCCAACTCGATGACCGGAACATTCGAGTATGAAAAGGGCGATGTGCGTGAGGTACCGGACTTCAACGTCTTCTTCCGCTATAACGCAACGTACCCGTTCTACTCTGACGCAATCTGGTACCTGACACAGATGCGCCGCTGGGGTCAGATCCCCGATTCGATGCCTGATGATTGGTATATTGAGACAGCCAAGCGCGTTTATCGGCCCGATATCTACCTTGCCGCTGCGCGTATGTTGGTCGATGAGGGAAAAGCCAACGAAAGCGATTTTCCTTGGGAAACCGATGGTTTCAAACCGCCGCAGACAGAATTTATCGATGGCGTGACCTTTGATGGTCGGACGCCAAACGCCTACCTGTCGCAGTTCCCCATCGGCCTCAAAGAGGGTGAAGTGGTCACCATCGCTGGCGATGTCGAGAAGTCGTAGCCCGCGATCCAGCAAGGAGACATCAGCATGTCGAGCCAAGCTTTAGCCCTAGCGCCAACCCTCGATGAGGAGATCGACGAGGCCACGCCAACCGAACATCCGAAGACAGACGTTCTAGCTTCCCAAAGCGGTTTTACACTCTCCGCGCAGAAGGTGATGAACCTCCTTGGCGTTGTAGGTCTCGGTTTCATCAACCCCATGATCCGTATCGGGATGGGCGAAGCACTCGGACCTAACCTCAAGGAGCTCTGGCAGCAGCTTGGTGTCCCTATCCTAGCAGTCTTGCTCTTTCTCGGAACATGGTCATGGGGTGCGGGTAAGATCGACACGAGTCTCGGTAAGATCCCGGGACCTGTTGCCGTCTACGAACAATTTGGAGCTCTGGTTGATGACCACAACGCTGTGCGCGCCAAGGAGGCGGCGTTCTATGAGCGCCAGGCCGAACGCAACGCCCAGTTGATCGCCGATGGCCGCGCCGACCGGGTTCGTGAGCGAGCGTTCACGGGCAAGCCGAGTTACTTCGACCAGATCTGGACCTCGCTGAAGACCGTGTTCTTCGGCTTTGTGATCGCAACACTGATTGCTGTACCCGTCGGCATCTTCTGCGGCTTGAGTCCCATGGTGAACGCAGCGATCAATCCGCTCATCCAAGTGTTCAAACCGGTCTCGCCTCTGGCGTGGCTACCGATCGTGACAATCGTCGTCTCGGCTGTTTATGTCACGCCGAGCGACGCGATGCCCAAGGCGTTTCTCATTTCTGCCATCACCGTGACGTTGTGTTCGTTGTGGCCGACACTGATCAACACAGCGCTCGGTGTGTCATCGATCGACAAAGATCTCCTAAACGTTAGTCAGGTCCTCCGGCTCAAGCCCTATGAGAAAATCACCAAGCTGGTGATCCCGTCTTCGCTGCCTCTCATTTTCACCGGGCTACGTCTCTCACTTGGTGTTGGTTGGATGGTGCTGATTGCTGCTGAGATGCTCGCTCAGAATCCAGGGCTTGGAAAGTTCGTGTGGGATGAATTTCAGAACGGTTCGTCGAACTCCCTCGCGCGCATTATGGTCGCTGTCCTGACCATCGGGATCATTGGCTTCCTGCTCGACCGCGTGATGTACACGCTACAAGCAATGTTCACCTTCTCGGGCCAACGGTAGGAGCCGACCGGTGAGCTATCTTTCCCTCCAACATGTTAGCACGAGCTTCGGTGAAGGTGCTGAGGCGCAGACAATCCTGAAAGACATCAGCCTCAATGTCGACGAGGGAGAGATTGTCGCCATCCTCGGTTTCTCGGGATCGGGAAAAACGACGTTGATCTCGATGATCGCTGGGCTGACCAAGCCAAGTGCAGGGACGGTCACATGCGCTGGCGAGATCGTCGAGGGCGCGTCACCGACAAGGGGGGTGGTTTTTCAGAACTACTCGCTGATGCCTTGGCTGTCCGTCACGCAAAATGTCCGCATGGCTGTCGATGCGGTGTTCCCCAAATGGAGCAAAAATCAAAAGGCGGCGCAGGTTCATAAATATGTCGACATGGTTGGCTTGTCGCATGCAGAAAACCGTAAGCCTGCGGAACTATCTGGAGGAATGCGGCAGCGTGTGAATGTCGCCCGGGCGCTCGCGATTGAGCCCGACGTCTTGCTGCTTGATGAGCCCTTGTCAGCGCTGGATGCGTTGACAAGGGCGAACCTCCAGGACGAGATCGCCGCGATATGCGGGCGAGAGCGCAAAACGACCATTTTGATTACGAATGATGTCGATGAAGCGATCTTGCTCGCTGATCGGATCATTCCGCTCAACCCTGGACCTGAAGCGACCCTTGGGCCGTCCTTCAATGTCCAGCTTGAACGTCCTCGTGACCGGACCAAGATCAATCATGACGCTCGGTTTGTCGCGCTACGGAAGAGAGTAACGGACTATCTGATGCAGGCGGGGGTTGAGCAGCGCTCCCAAGCAGGCGAGGGACCTTTGCATCCTGATCTCGATCCAACGCCGATCGGAAACACGGCTAAACGGACAGCACAAGGAGGAAACGAGCCGATCGAGCAGACTGATCCCAAAGTCGTGGCCGTCAAGCCTTCCGATCGCTATCTCTCTTTCAAGGGTGTCACCAAGGTCTATCCGACTCCGAAGGGACCGCTGACCGTTGTTGATGGTTTCGACCTCACAATGCGTAAAGGAGAGTTCGTTTCGATTATCGGACATTCCGGATGCGGTAAATCGACGGTTCTCACCATGACCGCGGGGCTGAACACGATCACCAGCGGCGCCATCACACTCGATGGTCAAGACGTTATCAATGCTGGTCCGGACCGCGGAGTTGTGTTTCAAGCGCCCAGTCTTTTTCCGTGGCTATCAGCCTATGACAATGTTGCCCTCGGCGTTGATCGGGTTTATCCGAACGCGTCCAAATCGGAGCGCCGGGACATCGTTGAGCACTATCTCTGCCGCGTAGGGCTCGGTGACGCTATGAGGAAGAGAGCCTCGGAGCTTTCTAGCGGTATGCAGCAGCGCGTCGGCATTGCACGCGCCTTTGCTCTGTCTCCGAAGCTTTTGTTGCTCGATGAGCCCTTTGGTATGCTCGACTCGCTGACGCGCTGGGAGCTACAAGAGGTGTTGATGGATGTCTGGACGCGCACGCAGGTCACAGCGATCTGCGTGACCCACGATGTTGATGAGGCCATTCTGCTCGGTGATCGGGTTGTCATGATGACCAATGGTCCCCACGCCCGGGTCGGTAAGATTATGGATGTGGATCTGCCGCGCCCAAGAACGCGTAAAGATCTTCTCTCCCACCCCGACTATTACGGGTATAGGGAGCAATTGCTCGCCTTCCTCGAGGAGTATGAGACAACCAAGCACGCAGCTTAGCTGTCAGAACAAAGAAATCTTAATTGCCGCGAGGCAATGTAGCAATCGGTATCGTGCTCGTTACCGGTTCAGCGGGAGCGATGATGGTCCCTGATCACCTAAGAGCGAGGCGGCTCATTTCATTTCGTCCGTTTACTGGGGAATATCATGACGCGTTCACGCATGAATGGTTGTGTTGCGACCATTGCACTTTTGGCTTTCGCCGGAACAGCCTATGCGCAGGAAGCGCCAGCGCCGTCCGCGCTCGATAAGGCCATTGCCGAAACCAAACCAATTTTCGAGTACCGCCTGCGCTACGAAACCGTCAATCAGGACGGGTTTACGGAGAATGCCGACGCGCTCACCTCCCGCATACGCGCAGGCTTTGAGACAGGGGCCTTTAAGAACACAAAATTCCTCATCGATTTTGATCATATCGAAGCGCATGAGAACGACTTCAATTCGACGATCAATGGTAACACGCAGTTCCCAGTCGTTCCCGATCCGGAGGTCACGGAGCTCAACCGGTTTCAGCTGTCGAACACATCCCTTGACGACACGGTGATCACAATTGGCCGCCAACGGATTATTCATGACGATTCCCGCTTCATCGGCAATGTGGGATGGCGTCAAAATGAGCAGACCTTCGACGCCGTGCGTATGGTGAACACCTCCGTTGAGGGTCTGACTTTTGATGTTACCTATGTGGACCAGGTCAATCGGATTTTCGGTGATGACTCGCCGGTTGGTCGTTGGGACTCGGAGAGTTTCTTCTTTGATATTGACTACAAAGTCCCGACAGAGATCGCGGCGGTCACCATCTCGGCCTATTCCTATCTCCTCGATTTCGAAAACGATGCGCCGGGCGCGTCGTCCCAAACCTACGGGTTTCAGGTGCTGGCGAAGAAAGGTCTGTTTTCTGGCAAGGCGCGTTATGCGGTGCAGTCGGACTATGGAAGCCAGCCGATCGATTATAACACTGACTATTTGAATATTGAGGGTACGCTATCGAAAAGCGGCTTTGGTGGAACGATCGGCTATGAAGTGCTGGGAAGCGACGATGGTGTGAAGGCTTTCAGTGCGCCGCTCTCGACGCTTCACAAGTTCAACGGTTTCGCTGACTTGTTTCTTGCAACGCCCGCCGACGGTCTTGAAGATATCTACGGTACGATCTCCTACACAGCCAAAAACGTGGGGCCAGCCAAGATGATCAAGGCCTTTGCAACCTATCATGAGTTTTCCTCTGACGTCGGCGGTGTCGACTTTGGAGATGAATTTAATGCGGTTCTGGTGGCGCGATTTGGTCGAACCACTGCGCTTTTCAAATACGCAGACTACAAAGCGGAAGAGTTCGCGGGCGATAACGCGAAATTCTGGGCACAGATCGACTGGATCTTCTAGCGGCCTCAAGCTTATCCCAACAACAAGCAGGCCCATGGTGTGGGCCTCTTTTTTATTGGAAAAACAAAGATATGATACGGTGTATGATCGTTGGAATTCTGGGTTGAAGCCTTGTTCTTATGGACAAGCTGTGCCATATTCATATCTGCACAGTGTCGTGTGTAATCGCGCTTTTCGACGGGGAAGAGCCTGACCTTTTGAAGGTTCAATCAGCTCTTAGAGTGTTTACGGATGAACCCGTGAGCATCGTTCAAGGATTAGCGCATGAGTTCGCAACGCCTCGTCGTTATCGGTAATGGTATGGCTCCTGGCCGGGTGCTCGATCATTTGTTTGA
>JBCDLG010000021.1:0-37480 GCA_038745625.1 Pseudomonadota bacterium
AGCGCAGAGGCTCACGTCCCCGGTCAATGCGAATTGGTACCAGCATCGATGCCCTTCCCATGCCCTATCAGGTTAAGAAGCCTCGATGAATCATCCGCTAAGGAGATGATTTCAAAGGTTATACGCGGATTAACGACGTTCACCCGCAGCAGTTGTGCGTTGGCCAAGAACTGGGCGGCTGCGGGGGCCCTCAAAGCGAGGCAGGGTAACGCCTGCGCGGCTTATGGGGAAAAGTTATTCCGGCTGACAGCAGCACTGTCACACAGGACGCAAGGTTGTGACATTTCGCCGACCGGTGGGCCGATCTCCCTGCTTCAGCGCAGAAGCTCCTGCCGGATGTTGAGGGACCGCGTGGCGATCGCGATTTCGATCAGGAAGAAAATCAGTCCCACGGTCAACGACATCATGGTGGCGATGAAGAGAGCCGCCACCACCAAAGCCACACTCATCGGCAGCAGCTGCTCAAGAAACAACAGAGCGACCTCCAGGCAGACGAGCAAGGCCGAGACCGACGTGGCGACAATCGCGCGGTTGGCCGACTTGATCCGTGCACCCAAAAACTTGAGCTCCCGGCGATGCCGTGCGGTGGGATCAGGCGCCTCACCCACCTCCAAGAGATCCTCAATCAATCGCGCGCGATCCACGACCCGGCCGAGCCGCAAGGTCATCACGTTCAAAAGCGCACCAAGTCCAGTGAGGAGGAAAATTGGCGCGAAAGCGAGGGTCACAGCTTCGGTGATTGGATGGTCGAACATGGTGCGGCTTACTTCGCGCGATTCTCCCTTTGCCGCGGACGCAAAAGAGAAAGTCGGGGTCGCGTCTCGCTTCCTTCGACCCTTGTGCTAGGCCTCAGCCCTGCACTTCCCGGCTGTAAGCGTTGTGCAGTGCGGTCGGGGCCGCGATGGGTGCGTCAAGGGGCAAGGGATGGCTGAGGAACCACAGGCACTGGCGATCACGCATGGCAACATCTTTCGCCGCTACTGGGCCTCGATCCTTATCACCTTGGGGCTGATCCTTGTGAGCTCGCTGCTCTGGCTGCTGCAGCCTTTCCTTTTAGGGATCGCGATTGACGGGTTGATCAGCGATGATTGGTCCGGCGTTGTTTGGTTGGCGGCCCTACAAATCAGTGTCTTGACGATTGGCATGGCACGCCGATTTTTCGACACCCGCGTCTATGCCCGGATCTATCGCGACATCGCCGAAGAAGCCGTCACGGCGAGCCAAGAAGCAGACCTTGAGCTGACCCGGATTTCAGCGCGCGCTGGCATGCTGCGCGAAGTGGTCAGCTTTTTTGAATACAGCATCCCCTTTTCCCTCCGTTCCGTGATCAACCTCTTCGGCTCCTTGGTGCTGTTGTGGTTCCTCTCAAGGACCGTGTTGATCGCCTGCGCTATCGCCATCGTGCTTATCGGTCTGATCGGCTTTGCTTTCTCTGGCCTCATCCGCTCACTGTCGAAACGCATCAGCGATCAGCAAGAGCGCGAGGTGGATATCATTTCGCAAGGCTCGCGGCGCGATACGCGAAAGCACTTCAGGGCTCTCGCTCGTTGGCAAATCGCCTTCTCTGATACCGATGTCGTCATGTTCGGGCTCTCGAATGTGGTGCTGACAGGCGTGCTACTTTTCGCACTTTATCAGACTGTGTCGGTCGAAAACGCAGAGGTCGGAACAATCTTCGCTGTCTTCTCCTACGTCACGCGGTTCCAGTTCGCGGCCTATGTCCTGCCCGACACCTATCGGCAGCTTCTCCGCACCCTGGAGATCACCGAGCGCGTGAACCGGCTTGATGACACAGCCGAAGGCGACGCTGAGAAGAAGAGAACGCCGCCAACCAAGGCCCAGCGCCAGGCGGCGAGCCTTGCCTCCACCCTCGCTCTTTTTGATATGAAGCGTCGGCGCTAGCCCTCAAGCGCGTAGTCGATGGTCACCACGACTCGGACTTTTTTGAAGCGGCTGCCCGCCTCACCGACATCCTCATAGCCCGCCTGCGGCTGGATCGAGACATAGCCTTGGCTCGCCCGGATGATCGAGCCGACCGAGGCGCCTGAGTCCGCCGCAAACTGCGCGGCGCTGTTGCGCGCCGAAGCGGTCGCTTCGGTTACAAGCTCTGGCTTCACATCATTCAGGCCACTGAAGACATAACGCACCCCGCCATTGGCAAGCGCCACGCCGCGCCTGAGGAGCGCACCCTGTTGCCGCACAGCGTCCTCGAGCGCACCGACTTCCGAAGACCGGATCACCACCGTCTGGTCGAGGATGAACCGCGCATTGGGGTCATAATTGTCAGGCCGGTAAAAACTCGCCAGCGCGTCCTGCACGGAGAGATTGCCAAGCTCCACCGCATCCGCGCCGATCAGCGTCCCCGCGAAGAAGGCACGCACCTCGGCGACATCGGCATCAATCTCCGCCTGGGCCGCGGTGAGGTCAGGCGCGACCACGCGGATCGAAAACCGCCAGACGCCGACATCGGCCTCCACCGCTCGCTCAGCGGCCCCGCGCACGGTCACTTGCCGGGTGGGCTGACGCGCATCCCGCGCCGCATCGCCGATCAGCTGGCTCGACATCACGCCGCCCAGGGCGAGCAAAGCAGCGCTCACAACAATCGCCAGCCCGCGTTCCGCCATGCCTGGTCTCCCTCGTTTCCCCGGGGGTGCCTAGCACGGCCTCGCTCTTTCGTCTCGTGACGCCTGAGGAAGATTGGGGACCCATTTCGGCACTGCAACATAATCGCTTGCCAAAGCCACGCGGCCAGGGCATCCGCCCGGGCATGACCGAAGCTCTTCGCAATATCGCCATCATCGCGCATGTCGACCACGGCAAAACCACGCTTGTGGATGAGATGCTGCGCCAGTCCGGCACCGTCCAAGCCCACCAGGACATGGCCGAGCGCGCCATGGACTCAGGCGACATCGAGCGCGAGCGGGGCATCACCATCCTCGCCAAGGCAACGTCCGTCCTCTGGGACAAGGGCGACCAGCCCGTCCGGCTGAACATTGTCGACACGCCCGGGCATGCCGATTTCGGCGGCGAGGTGGAGCGCATTCTCTCGATGGTCGATGGCTGTGTCTTGCTGATCGATGCCTCCGAAGGGCCGATGCCGCAGACCAAGTTCGTTCTTTCCAAAGCCCTCGCCCTCGGTCTTCGCCCGATCGTCTGCCTTAACAAAGTTGACCGTCCACAGGCGGAGCCTGACCGGGCGCTTGACGAAGCGTTCGACCTCTTCGCGGCCCTCGGCGCCAATGATGAGCAGCTCGACTTCCCCGTTCTCTATGCCTCGGGCAGGGACGGTTGGGCTGATGATGAAGAGCATGGCGCGCGAGAGAATTTGAACCCGCTCTTTGAACGGATCATCGCCCATGTGCCGCCGCCACCTGTCGCTGACGACGCGGCGGACGAGCCATTTCAGATGCTCGCCACCACGCTCGAGGCCGACAACTTCCTCGGCCGCATCCTCACCGGCCGGGTGACCCAAGGCATCGCCAAGCCGGGCATGACGCTGAAAGCTCTGTCAGCCGATCGCTCAGAGGTGGAGCGTGTGCGGATTACCAAGATCCTCGCCTTCCGCGGTCTCGCTCGTCAGCCGATCGATGAGGCACGCCCCGGCGATATCGTGGCGATCGCTGGCTTCCAGAAAGCCTCGGTCGCCGACACACTCTGCGATCTGCCCGTCACCGACGCGCTCCCCTCGCAGCCGATCGATCCGCCGACCCTTTCGATCCGCGTGGCCCCAAATGATAGCCCGCTGGCGGGCCGCGAAGGCGACAAGGTGCAGTCCCGGGTCATCCGTGAACGCCTCTTCCGCCAGGCCGAGGGCGATGTTGCGATCCAGGTCTCCGAAAGCGCGGATGGCGATGCCTATGAGGTCGCCGGCCGCGGCGAGCTGCAGCTCGGCGTCCTGATGGAGAACATGCGCCGAGAAGGCTTTGAGCTTTCCGTCTCCCGCCCGCGCGTCGTCACCCGCCGCGATGAGAATGGCCAGCTCCTGGAACCCATCGAGGAGGTCACGATCGATGTCGATGATGAGCACACCGGCTCCGTCATCGAAAAACTGACCCAGCGCAAGGCTGAGCTTGCCGAGATGAAACCTTCTGGGGGCGGAAAAACGCGGATTATCCTGAACGCGCCTGCCCGCGCGCTGATTGGTTACCACTCGGAGTTTCTGACCGACACGCGCGGCACCGGCGTGATGAACCGCGCCTATCTCGAACACGCGCCCCACAAAGGCGCGATCGAAGCACGCCGCCAGGGCGCTCTCATCTCCAACGGCGATGGCGAGAGCGTGCCTTTCGCGCTTTGGAACCTGGAAGAACGCGGCGTGATGTTCATTGGGCCCGGCGAGAAAGTCTACAAAGGCATGATCATTGGCGAGAACGCCAAGCCCCAGGACCTCGACGTTAACCCGCTCAAAGCCAAGCAGCTCACCAACATCCGCGCTGCGGGCAAGGACGACGCCGTGCGCCTGACCCCGCCCAGGCGGTTGAGCCTCGAGCAGGCCATTAGCTATATCGGCGACGACGAGCTCGTCGAGATCACCCCGCAAAACATCCGCCTCAGGAAGATCGAGCTCGAACCCCACATGCGCAAAAGGCGCGCCAAGGAAGAGATGGCATAGTCATCCAGCAATCGAGACCATGGGTTGGCCTAGCGGGAGGCCTTCATTTGTCAGCTTCGATCATATGGCGAAACCGCATTGCGCGTCAGACTTGCTCGCCTCACCAGAACATCGTCTTCTGGCGGCATGATCTCTCCGCACTATGTCAGCCTGATGGCACGGTACAACCTGTGGCAGAACCGATGGATTTATGCATCGGCCGACACTCTACCTGACGCTCAAAGACGGCAAAACGGCGGCGCCTTCTTCGGATCCTTGCATACGACCCTCGCCCACATTCTCTGGGGTGACCGGGTCTGGATGAACCGCTTTGCCAAGACGCCGCCAGCCGCGCCGGAAGACCACCAAGGCCGCGGCGAAGCGTATGCTGATTGGACCAAGCTTAAAAGCGAGCGCGCTGCTTTCGATCAACAGATCTCAAGCTGGGCGAGCAGTGTCACCAAACCTTGGCTCGCGTCAGATTTCACATGGTCCAACATCGCGGGCACAAGAACCGCGACCATGCCCGCTTGGAAACTTGTGACTCATTTTTTCAACCACCAGACCCATCACCGCGGCCAGGCCCATGCCCTCCTGACAAAGTTAGGCGCAACAACTGAAGACACTGATCTTTTCCTGATACCACGACAACCGTAGACGGAAGAAACCTGGTTTTGGTCTGACTTTGAAACCAGCTGCCGGTACACAGCGCTCGCCCCAGTCGAAGACCGGGGCTCTAGGTCGGAGCGGAGATCTGCACCCACATTTCAAACCCGCAGAGAATATTAAGAGTGATGCCGAGATTTTGGACACGCCACGCACAAAATTTGTCTCTGGACGCTCATACCCTAGCGGCATACGCAGAGGCGCTGATCGAAGGACGAGCACAAGCTGAGGCGTCACTACCATTTTTACTGGTCAAACGTGTCGTCATTCACGTAATGGTTTAAGGGGGCAGTGTAGGTATCAATTGGCGTGAGCTCTTATTCAGCTACAGTAGGGCACGTTCTTTCGCTCCTTTTTCCCTGGAACGGCGAGTTTCTTAAAGTCAATCAAGACAATACAGTGGAACTCCCTCCGATTATCGATATGTTCGCCGCCACGGCTTATCTCTGCAGGTTAGGCGGCCTCGCGGGGCTTGTGGACCCGTCGTCTTACGAGCGCTTTGCCCATCAACTCACGCCGTCTCGATCGCAATTTATCAACTCAATGAGTTCGAACCCACCGGCTGACATCTGCCTTAGGGTATCAAAGAAGGCCTACAAAGACATAGAAGAAACAAAGGCTAAGCTCGCCAATCCCTTGCAACGGGCCTCAAAACTGCTGGCTCGGTCGACCCTTTTCGACGCCGAGTTGAAACAGATGCGCCATTTGAAAGGCCCCTTTACTGGCCGACCAATGAGCCCAAGATTTGCCCTTAGGTTTAAAAACTGGATCAGACCAACTCTGGACCTAATCCTGAAAGAAACCTCAGACGAGTGCAGCAAGATTATTGACGACATGCTGACACCCTATTGGATTCAGATTCTCAACGAATATGACGCTCCAATGCGCCCATTTAGCGCTGACGACGATTCGCCGTTGAACCGTTGGTGCCAGGCGGCGATTGATCTGATGGTGATCACAGACTCGTTGTCCGAAGGTGTTTCTTCCCCACACGACTGGTCATCGGCCACACCCGTCGCATCATACCCGTCATTTGTCCTGTCCGTTGAAGCAATGGATGACGAACAGGATCAAGACTACCACACATCACTCAGTGCACGGATTCCTGACAACGTGCTGGCCACTCTACCCAAATGCCGCACGCCTTCTGTGGGCAGCAATCTGAGATCACTAACCCACAATCTCACTATTCTCCCTGCTGCTGGAACGACTCGGACATCTTGGGACTACTTTAGCCGGTCTGACAAGTCTGACCGATCACCTCTCAACATTCTCGTTATCCCTATACCCTACTATCTACATGCGAGTTCATTTCAACCGCTGACGGATCATAACAGCGGCAACTGGAACTACTTCCGTATCTCGCCAGACTGGAGCAGGGACGTGCCGCCAAGTCAGTTCGTCTCCTTTGTTAGGGATCTTTGCGCCGTCGCCGCAGCAGATGTGGACAAGATTGACGCAATAGTTCTACCCGAATGCGCCATCACGCACCTGCAGTACGAAGCGCTAGAACGGGCCATCCTCCAGGCTGAGGTGGATGACGTCTTCTACGAGGTCGAATTTATTGTCGCTGGAACGTCTTGTCGCCAACTGAACGGTACTGCCCACCAAAACGGTAACTTCGTTCAATACTCAACTTTTTTTCATAGCAACCAACATGTCGCCAACTCGCCCCTCACGGGCAGGGCCGCCGCGAGAGTCGGACACGCAAAACATCACCGCTGGAAGCTACACGACCAACAGATTGAAGATTATCGACTAAGCCACGTTCTGAACAAAGGCATGTCATGGTGGGAGTATCTTCCCCCCACTGAGCGACAACTTGAAGTCGTCCGCTTTCGGAATACGCAAAGCTTGATGACATTGATCTGTGAAGACCTGGCGCGCGTCGATCCAGGACAGGAGGTGGTGCGCTGCATCGGACCTGATTTGCTTGTCGCTCTTTTGATGGACTCTGCTCAGATCGCATCGCGCTGGCCGGCACGTTACGCTACCGTTTTGGCAGAGGATCCCGGATCCTCTGTTCTCACAGTCACCTCGTCAGCCCTAGTTCATCGCTCGAACGAAGAGCGAGTGAGGAAGGCGAAGGAGAGCGGCGAAGCCAATTGCCCAGATCTCTCGAACTCCATTGGCCTGTGGAAAGACGCAACCATTTGGTCTGGTGTGCCGATCACCTTGGAAAAAGACTGCGAAGCCGTGGTGCTGACGATATCGAATAGTCATCGTGGTCAACGCTCGCTCGATGGAAGACCGAGCGCGCAAGGCCAGCACTGGCAATGGAAGTTAACGGATCAGCGGCAAGTGAAGCGGCCTCTAGTAGACCAGCTTCGGAGCCCAGCCTTTGGACGTATTTTCGGTGACAATGGGTGGTCGTTCGATATCGAAGCAGCGCGAAAATCGTTTGCGACGTAACGAAGCGAAGCTATTCACCAGCGGTGACGAAAGACTGTTTTTTGGAATCAGCGACCTGAAGCTTCCGGTCTCTCAGTGCCCGGCCAAGCGCCGTTTCTTCACTGACGATTTTAACGGCACGAGACCACGTCTCACCGCGCTCGCGCTTGTCCTGTAGAGCCCGATCACTTAATTGCATTCCCTTGCTTTGACGGCTCATCAATAGAATCCCAAAAAGACGGCTTAGCTGCATGACTAGCCGCATTTCCTATAAAAAGATAGAACCAGGTTGATAGAAACCTGCCATATATATGGGTAGCTACGGTGTTCAAAACAAGCAATCCCTATCCACATCAACTCCCGGTATACGCCGCATTCATTTGCTGTTGGAACGTGCCGATGATGTCGGGCCAGCGGTTGAGGCGGTTTTCGATATGCTCTGAGGTGACGCCGCCGGTGAGGTCGATGATGTAATCGACGCCGATCTGGCTGCGGTTTTCGAGGACATAGGCGCGGCCGTTTTTGTTGCCGTCGTTAAAACCATTCACGATACGGAAGTCCTGATCACCGATCGGGCGGCCAAGGTCGAAATTGGCGAACAGCACCAGTTGGCCGCAGCGCGCGGGCTGACCTTCGCAGTCGACCGCGCGGACGACGAAGATAATCCCATCCGAACTCCCCGTCGCCACCGGCGCACCGGTCGCATCCTCCAGCATGGTGGGGGACAGCCCGGCTTGCGTCAGCACCCGGGCGATGTCCTCACTGGTGAGGCTCTCCGTGACGGGCCGAACGTCAAGCTCTTGTGCTTGGGCAGCACCGAGGAGCAGCGCTGCAGCAGCGACGACGCGGATCAAGCTGGTCATAAAAACCCCCAAGGAAGACCAAGAAAACCATGCCCGGATGGCGGGCCCGTGTCCACGGGCCCGTAGCGCCCTCCTGGACTCTCTAGACTGGTCGGTCTATTTCTCACGCAATAAGCGCAACCGAAGAGGCAAATCATGGCCTTTGAACGAGACCCCGCCGTCGAGGAGCTGCTCCTCAACGCAACCGGCGGCAACAATTTCAAAAGTCTGATCGGGCTTCAAATGGTGTCCGCCGGGAACGGTCACGCCGAGGTCAAAATCGATCGGAAGCAGGAGCTGACCCAGCACCATGGCTACCTGCATGGCGGCTTGATCGCGACCCTCGCCGACATCTCGATGGCCTGGGCCGCCGCGACCGCCGTCGGCGACGATCTTCGCTCCCGGGGCGAGGTCATCAAAGCAGGCAAAACCTCCGTCTCCGTCCAAGCCCGCGTTTATTCAGGCGAGAAGGACGGCGAGCCGCGGCTGGTCGCAACCGGCCTTGCCACCATCGCCGCTTTGGCCGGGCGATGATGGCGCGGCCCGCCCTCTCTGCGCCTTTCACGGCCCTACCAGCGAAAAACTTGGGCGATCTTCAGACCAAGGAGCGCCTCATTCGCGCAGCGGTGATCCTGTTCCAAAAGAGCGGCTATCACGGCACCGGCACCGCCGCGCTGCTGGAGGCTGCAAGAGCGCCCAAGGGCTCGCTCTATCACCACTTCCCCGGCGGGAAGGCCGACGTCGCGATCGCCGCGATCGGGTGGATTGAGACGGAAATCGTTGCCGCTCTCAGCAAGACCGCCAACAGCGGGAAGATGATCGCTGATCTTGTTGCCTGGATGTTTGAGGGCACCGCCAGGTGGGCTGAACGCACCGGGTACGAACAAAGCCCCCTCCTCGCGGCGATCACCTCCGCTGGCGCCCCGGATGAGGTGATGGCTGCCGCCGAGCAAACTTACCGGGCCGCTGAAGACGCGCTCTTGCCGCTCACCGGCGGTAGCCGCGACCTCGCAACCCTCGTGATCGCAGGCCTCGACGGCAGCGTCGTGCTCGCCCGCTCGCGGCGCAACGCCGAGCCCATCCGCGCAACAGGGCGGGAGCTGGGGCGTTTTCTTCTGCCGCGGCCATAATTATCTGGCCATGTGTCGATTTCGCTGCGCCTCATCCGTCACAGGGGTGAGCTTGCTGATAAGCTCGCAAACCCAGGAGGGAACGATCAATGCGGTACATGCTTCTTCTTTTTGATGATGAGCAAGTGATGGCGAACGCCGTGAAAGAGGCAGGCTTTGAAGCCTATATGGCGCAATGGGCAGCCTATACTGAAGGGATGCAAAAGGCCGGGGTGATGGTCAGTGGTGAGCCGCTGTCTGAGGGCCACACGGCTTCCACGGTCTCGGTACGCGGCGGCAAGCGCCAGGTCCAAGATGGACCCTTCATCGACAGCAAAGAGCAGCTGGGCGGCTTCTACATTATCGATGTCCCCAATCTCGATGAGGCCATCGCCTGGGCCGAAAAATGCCCACTCGTCTCAACCGGGCATGTTGAGGTCCGTCCGATTGCGGATTACTCTTAAGCGATGAGCGATGAGGCCCGAGCAGCGGCAGAGACCGCGGCCAAGGAAAGCCGCGCGCGGCTGCTTGGGCTTCTTTCGCAGAGGACGCGAGACCTTGCCGCCGCCGAAGATGCGCTGAGTGACGCTTTCGCTACGGCCCTCAACACTTGGCCGACAATCGGTGTGCCCCGGTCACCGGATGCGTGGCTCCTCACCGCGGCCCGGCGTCGGCACCTCGACCACGTGCGGAAGGGCCAAACAGCATCGGCGGGCGAGGCCGAACTCATCCGCGTGCTTGCGGAGCTAAGGGAGCAGGAGGACGCGAAAGACCCGCGCCTTGATCTTCTTTTCGTCTGTACACACCCGGCGATTGAGGAGGCGGTCCGAGCACCCTTGATGCTCCAAGTGGTGCTCGGTGTACGGATAGAGGACATCGCCAAATGCTGGTTGATGAAAGAAACGGCGATGGCCCAGCGGCTCGTCCGCGCCAAAAAGAAGATCAAAGACGCCGGCATCCCTTTCGAAAAACCGGGTGAAGAGGTGTGGCTTGAACGGCTGACGGCGGTTCTTGATGCCATCTACGCGGCGCTGACGATCGGCGGTGAGGGCCTCGATTTGGTCGATGAGGCCCTCTACTTGGCAAGCCTCGTCCACCACACTGTGCCGACGAGCCCCGAGGCCAAAGGTCTCCTCGCCCTCGCGCTTCAGCAAAAGGCCCTCCGGCCCGATGGCCCAGATGCGACATTTGTTCCACTTAATGACCGCAGCCCTAACGACTGGGACCGCGACCTGATCGAACGATCAGAAACGCTCCTCCGGCAGGCCGCCCGGCGGGGTCAGCCGGGGCGCTATCAGCTTGAGGCGGCCATCGGCTCGGCCCGTATTATCGGCAAGCTCGAAGAGCGCGACACATCTGGCGCCGCGCTGGCGCTCTATCGCCGCTTGATCGAGCTCGCCCCCAGTATTGGCGCTCGCTGCAGCTACGCCGCAGCTCTTTTAGATGCTGGCCAAACGGCGCAGGCCCTGGTCGAACTGAGCATTCTCGCTGACGAGGCCGACACCTACCAACCCTATTGGGCAACCCTCGCCTCCGTCCTGCGCGCACGCGGCGATAACGCCGGCGCGGACCAAGCGATTGAAAAAGCCATTGCTCTGACCACGGACCCTTCTGTGCGAACGTTCCTGATAAGCATTCGCGACAACTCAACCAAGAATTGAGCACTCTTTTTACCTTACTGAGACAAGTGAGAAGGTGAGATTCCGCGCGCTCTTGCCGCTTTGCGTCAAGATAAGGCAGAGGGTATCGCAAAGTTTGGAGCGACTGATGTCTGACACGATTCCACAGCGCGCAGGACCGAATGCGCCGCTCTCTCCGCACCTTCAGGTTTGGCGGTTTACCGCCACCATGGCTGCGTCAATCACCCAGCGCATTGCCGGTTTCGGCAATGCGATCGGTTTGCTCCTGTTCACCGCCTGGGTGGCCTCTGCGGCCATGTCCGACGCGGCCTTCGCGGTGGTGAGCGGGTTCCTCGCAAGCCCGTTTGGCCTTTTCCTTCTTTTCGGCTTCACCGTGGCCTTCAGCTTTCATCTCTTGAACGGTGTTCGCTACCTCTTTTGGGATGCTGGCCGCGGCTTTGATAAGGCGTTCGCGTCCAAAACCGCCTGGGCAGCCTATATTGGATCAGTCGCGCTCACTGTTCTTATCTTTTTCGTTGGCTTTTCCGTCTACGGAGGCGCGTAATGGCCAGTTCATCGACCAAACACTTCATCCGCCAGCGGACAACAGCCATGATCCAGGTCCCACTGTCTATCTGGCTGATCATCTCGGTCCTTAGCCACGCGGGTGATACGCGCACAGAGATGCTGACCTTTGTCAGCACCTGGTACAATGCCGCTCTGCTGGTGCTCTTTTTCTTGTCCGTTCCTCTGCATATGTCGATCGGCATTGGCGAGGTGATTGACGACTATCTCCACGGCAAGGGTCTCAAATCCCTCAGCCATATGCTCAATTCGGTCTATGCCCTGGCCATCGGCACAGTGGGCATTGTTTCCGTTATCGCTATCACGCTCATCGCTTAAGGAAGGCGTTCACCCATGTCCGCGACCATGCCCTCGAGTTCCTATGAGATCATCGACCACGTGTACGACGTTGTTGTCGTTGGCGCTGGCGGCGCTGGTCTGCGCGCAACGCTCGGCGCTGCGGAAGCTGGCCTCAAAACCGCCTGCGTGACCAAGGTCTTCCCGACCCGTTCGCACACGGTCGCGGCGCAAGGCGGGATCTCGGCCAGCTTGGGCAATATGGGCGAGGATGACTGGCGTTGGCATATGTACGACACCGTCAAAGGGTCGGACTGGCTGGGTGACCAGGATTCGATTGAGTATCTCTGCAAGCATGCTCCGGCTGCGGTCTATGAGCTTGAGCATTGGGGCGTGCCCTTCTCGCGCACCGAAGAGGGTAAGATTTATCAGCGTGCCTTTGGCGGCATGACCAAGAATTACGGCGAAGGTCCAGTGCAGCGCACCTGCGCAGCCGCCGACCGGACCGGCCATGCGATCCTCCACACGCTTTATGGTCAAGCTGTCCGTCAGCATGCAGAGTTTTTCATCGAGTACTTCGCCCTCGACCTGATCATGGAAGATGGCGAATGCCGCGGCGTGGTGACCTGGAACCTGGCAGACGGCACGATCCACCGCTTCCGCGCCAAGATGGTGGTTCTCGCCACGGGCGGTTATGGCCGCGCCTATTTCTCCGCCACCTCAGCCCACACCTGCACCGGTGACGGCAACGCCATGGTCCTGCGCGCAGGTCTCCCGCTGCAGGACATGGAATTCGTGCAGTTCCACCCCTCGGGCATCTACGGCGCCGGTGTTCTGATCACGGAAGGTGCGCGCGGTGAAGGCGGCTACCTCACCAACTCTGAAGGTGAGCGGTTCATGGAGCGCTACGCGCCATCAGCCAAGGACCTCGCGTCCCGCGACGTTGTCTCTCGCTCGATGACGATGGAAATTCGCGATGGCCGCGGCGTTGGTCCGAACAAAGATCATATCTTCTTGCACCTCAACCACATCCCCGCCGAGACGCTGGCCCAGCGGCTTCCAGGCATTTCGGAGTCGGCAAAGATCTTCGCTGGCGTCGATGTCACCAAAGAGCCGATCCCGGTGATCCCGACCGTCCACTACAATATGGGCGGCATACCGACGAATTATCACGGCGAAGTTTTGACCAAGGAAGGCACCGACAACGACAAGGTTGTCCCCGGGCTGATGGCCATTGGAGAAGCAGCGTGTGTGTCCGTGCACGGCGCGAACCGCCTTGGCTCCAATTCCTTGATTGACCTCGTCGTCTTTGGCCGGGCGTCGGGCCTGCGCTGCGCCGAGATCCTTGATCCATCCGAGCCCGTCCCAGAGTTCAAGAACAAAGCTGGCGAGCAAGCGCTCGATCGGCTCAACCGGTTCCGCTACGCCGACGGCAGCACGGGCACCGCTGAGCTGCGCCTGGAGATGCAGCGGACGATGCAAAACAACGCCGCCGTCTTCCGCACCGGCGATGTGCTCAAAGAGGGCCAAGAGCTCATCCGCAAAGCACAAAAAGGCGCGGACGATATCTCTGTCAGTGACCGGACCATGGTCTGGAACACCGACCTCGTCGAAGCGCTGGAATATGACAACCTCATTGCCCAAGCCATGGTCACCATGGACTCAGCGGCCAACCGCGAAGAAAGCCGCGGTGCGCACGCCCGAGAAGACTTCCCAGATCGCGATGACGAGAACTGGATGAAGCACACAATCGCGTGGTACGAGAGCGGCGAGACCGACATCGACTACCGCCCGGTCCACACATGGACCATGTCGAACGATATCAGCTACATTGAGCCCAAAAAGCGGGTCTACTGATTTTACATTTATCTAACGCCGAGCAATCAAAGCCCCGCATTCGCGGGGCTTTTTGGTAACCACTCAAGGATAAATTTCTGGGCGTTGATGGACGAGAGAGCGCCCATGAGACAGATCTTGATTGGCTTGATGGTGTTGGCCGTCGCGGCCTGCGGACGCGCCGCACCGGGCGACGATGAAGGACGTTCGGTGGTCGCCGCGCTGGCCTATGCGGAGTGGTGTCCCAACTGCAAAGTGCTTGAGCCCAAATTGGAGGCCGTGCTCGACGAGCACAGCTATGTCGATACGAGCTTCGTGACCCTGGACTTCACATCGCGGGACAACGCGACGTTCCTTGAGGCCGCCGACCAAGCTGGTGTGGGAAGCGCGGTCCGTGAGCAATTCAAATCGCAAGTCACCACGGGCCTCTTGCTGTTGGTCGATTCCGACACCCAAGAGATCGTGGGCGTGGTCGACAAAACCCTGACAGAAGATGAAATCCACGAGGCGATCGTGGCGGCATCGGCCGGCTCATAGGTTTCAGCCGCTTCAGCCGCCCCTTATACTCCGTGTCCTGCGCCCAGAAGACGTAACCTGGGGCAGCCCCAACGCGAACTCCTGATCAAAAGGAGTTCGCGACCATGCCAAAAATCATCGCAGCTTTTGCCATTTTGCTTGTCGCGGCCTGCGGCAATCCGTCTACCAGCCAGGCGCCGCGCGCTATCACCGCGGCGCTGAGCTACGCAGATTGGTGCTCCAGCTGCAAAATGCTCGATCCGAAATTGGCAGCGGTGCGTCAGAACCATGCTCTCGAGGGCATCACCTTCGTCACCCTCGATTACACCGAGCGAGATAGCGGCGCGTTCTTCATGGCTGCAGACAACGCCGGCATTGGCGAAGCAGTGTCGAGCCATTTCGCCGCGGAGGTCAAAACTGGCCTGCTCCTCCTTGTTGACCCCGCCACCCAAGAGGTCGTCTCGGTCATCAACAAGACGATGAGCGAGACCGAGATTCTCTCCGCCCTCACCGCAGCGACCGCTGGCTAGCACTCACGTCACAGCCCACGGTTATGACCGCAGGCACCTACACGCTGCCCGCGAACCGTTTCGTAAGGCCCGCGATGCTAGAAAGCGCGCGGATTCGCCCTTTGCACCGCGTGTCTGATCGGCGTATTGCTCACAACGAGCCTAACGAGAACGAGTACTGAATTGCCATGGTTGAACTGACGCTACCGCGAAACTCCAAAGTCACCGGAGAAGGCCGTTCCTACAAGGCTGAGGGCGACAATCTTCGCACCGTCAAAATCTACCGCTACGATCCGCAAGATGGCGAGAATCCGCGTGTCGACACGTATGAGGTCGATGCCTCTGGCATCTCGATGGTTCTCGATCTTCTCATCAAGGTGAAGTCTGAGCTCGACCCGACGATCTCGTTCCGGCGTTCCTGCCGCGAGGGCGTGTGCGGCTCTTGTGCGTTCAACATCAACGGCAAAAACGGTCTGGCCTGCACCACGGGCCTTGATGAGCTCGGCAAAGGTCCGATCACAGTCTATCCGCTGCCGCACCAGCCGGTGGTCAAAGACCTCGTCACCGACCTCTCGAAGTTCTACGCCCAGCACGCGGCGATCCAGCCGTTTCTCCAGGCCGAGAACGCGCCGGAGAAAGAGCATCTTCAGACCCAAGAGGATCGCGAGGAGCTCGACGGACTGTATGAGTGCATTCTCTGCGCCAGCTGTTCGACCAGCTGCCCGTCCTATTGGTGGAACGGCAGCAAAGAGGACAGCGAGGATGAATATCTGGGGCCAGCGGCCCTCCTCCAAGCCAGCCGCTGGATCAAAGACAGTCGCGACGATCAGACTGAAGAGCGCCTCGCTGCCCTTGACGACACGTTCAAGCTCTATCGCTGCCACACGATCATGAACTGCGTGCAGGTCTGCCCGAAGGGCCTCAACCCAGCCAAAGCCATCGCCGAGATCAAAGCGATGCTGGTTGAGCGCGCCAGCCGCAAAGCGAGCTGAGCGCGCGGCATTTGGCCATCGCGCCCGCTCGGCCCACCATTTGACCTAGCCCCCTGTCCTTTGATGGAAAAATGGGTGCACATGCCACTTCGCACGGGCGATCCGACCTACATCAGCGTGACCATGTCGATGCTAAGTGCAGCATTGCACGCAGCAACGATTAACCACCTCAGCCGGCCACAGCGCTCTTAGCGGCAACGCTCGGTTGTTCCGGTGTTCGGCAAGGCCGCGAGGCGAACGGGAGAATCCAGTAGCCAAAGCTCGGCCGCGGCCATAGACACGGCGCCTTCTGCTCCGCTGGGGGATGAGAGCCGTGTCTTCGCCTTATGTCATCATTGTGATCGCCATCGCGCTGGGCGTCGGCATTGATGCCTTTGTGAAGGCGCTCGCTGTGGATCTCCCAGTGCTGACGATCACCACCTGGCGCTACATCGTCGGTTCGATGTTCGCCTTGGCGCTCTTCATCGCGCGCGGACGAGCCTTTCCGTCAGGCGAGTCGATACGGTTTCACGCGCTGCGCGGCTTCGTCCAGGTCGGCACCGCGGTGTCGTTCTTCTGGGCCCTGACGCAGATCGCCCTCGCCGAGGCGACAGTGATGGGTTTCATGGCCGCCCTGATGGTACCCGGCATGGGCCGATTGATCTTGCATGAGAAGATCTCACCGGTGGCGGCGATGGCCGCTGTCGCTGGGTTCTTCGGCGCAGCCTTCGCGCTTTCCGCCCAAGGCACCGGCACCCCGGAAGGCAGCCGTGTTCTGGGCTCCCTCGCGGCTTTCACAGCCGCGGTCGGCTACGCCTTGAGCGTGGTTCTGATCCGTTTGCGGACGCGGCTTGAGGACACCGACACCATCGCGATGTTTGGCAATGTCATGCCAGCGATCATTATGCTGATTGTCATGCTGATCCTGCAGCCGACCGTGGCGGACGCTCCCGCGCTGCTTCCGACATGGGCTTCATTTGGCCCGATCCTCATTCTCGGCGCGCTAGCGTTCAGCGTCTGGTGGCTGATGTCAGAGGCCTATCGCCATCTGGAAGCCCAGCGCCTTGCACCCTTTGAGTATCTGGCGCTGCCGATGAGCGTGACCGCGGGCTTCTTACTGTTCGGCGAGGTACCAAGCTGGCGCCTCTATGTCGGCGCAGCGGTGATCATCGCAGGCTGTCTCGCCATCGCGTTTGAAGACCGCCTGCCGCTGGAGCGCTTTAGAACGGGTTGATATTCCGCTCACGGCTGAACTTGATGTACTCAAGCGCCACACCGCTCCGCGCGCCGACACCCGTCCGGATGGGAACCACCGTGGTCTGACCATTGGTCATCGCTTCCGCGCCGACACCGCCGACAAAGAAGAGATTGGCACCGCCGCCAGGGAACCGGCGGAAGATGTTATCGGTCTCACCAAGGTCATAGACCAGGACAAAGACTTTCGAGGCATCACCGCCAAGATCAAAGCCAAGGCTTGGCCCCTGCCAGAAGACCTCAACAGGTTCCGCGTTCGGACGATAAAGGAACCCACGACCATAGGACAGGCCGACACCAAAGGCGCCGCTTCCCTCGTCACCGGCGATATAGGCCTGGGGGCGTCCTTCAGCGTCGAACACTTTGTCGATCACCTCGGCGATCTCGGCGGACGCCTGACCGAAAGCGTCCTCGGCCTCATCAACCAGCGTGTTCTTCTCATAGGTCGGATAGTCAAGATCCCGCTCGACAACCCGGCTTTCGATCGAGGAGTCGGCCGTCGCTGGACCGGGATCATTGCCGATGCTGCCGATGGTCTCACATGCCGCAAGGGCGAATGTGGCGGGGATGAGGGCCAGGAGCTGGCGGCGCAGGGTCATACGGTTCTCCGATGAGCAGGCTTGAGCGTCTGGGCCTCGATATGTCGCCCATCGGGCAGGACACGCAAGGCTCAACGCGCCAAGGCGCGCGACAAAATGGTAAGGTCGGCGTTGCCGCCGGACAGCACCACCGCGGTGCGTCTGCCTTTGGTCTCCACTTTCCCTGTCAAAACAGCGGCAAGCGCCACCGCGCCGCCGGGCTCAAGGACCAACTTGAGCTCCGTCATCGCAAAAGCGATGGCATCGAGCGCCTCGTCATCGCTTACCGCGACGCCGCTCGCGCCGTGCTGCTTCAGCACCGGGAAGGTCAGCTCGCCCGGAGTCGGCGTCAGCACAGCGTCACATATCGAACCCCCGAGCCTTTCATTCTGAACGCGCTCACCCAGCACGAGAGAGCGGCCGAAATCATCGAAGCCTTCAGGCTCCGCCAAGATGATCTGCGCCTCGGGGTAGCGGTCATGGACCCCCAGGGTGACACCCGTCGCAAGGCCGCCGCCGCCGCAGCAGATCACCACCTGATCAATCGGGCCCGGCATATCCTCGGCAATCTCGACACCCGCCGTGCCTTGCCCAGCAATCGTCACCGGATGGTCGTAGGGCGGGATGAGCTTGGCGCCCCGTTCCTTGGCCAGCGCCGCGCCGATCTCCTCCCGGATCTCGTTCTCACGATCGTAAGGGATGACTTCGGCGCCATCGCGTTCCGTCCGCGCGCGCTTTGCCTCTGGCGCGTCGGCGGGCATCACGATCGCTGCCCGCACGCCGACGATCTTGGCCGCCCGCGCCACGCCCTGGGCGTGGTTGCCGGAGGAGTACGCCACCACTCCGCGGGATTTCTCCTCCTCCGTCAGCGACAGCATGTGGTTCAGGGCACCGCGCAACTTAAACGAGCCCGTGCCCTGCAAGCACTCGGCCTTACAAAAAACCGCGCCGCCAGCCAGCTCATCAAGCGCATCTGCTCGTAGAAGCGGCGTACGGACGATATAGGGTCCGATCCGCTCATGCGCGGCCCGGATATCAGCGATGGTCGGTGGATTGTTGTCAGACATGCCGCGGTTCCCTAGCTCAACCGGCGATGACGCGCACCTATGAGAGTTATGAGAGCCTGGTCACCTCGGGCGAGTTGGAAGCGGACCCCGCGCAGGCGGAGGCAGCGAAGGCGCTCGACGCGCTGGAAGCTGGCCTGATCGGCACTGGCCGCAGCCTGCCATGGCAGAAGCCGCGTGAGCCGGGCGGGCTTTATCTCTGGGGCGGGGTTGGCGCTGGCAAGACCCTGCTGATGGACCTCTTTGCCGAGGCTGCGCCAGATCTGCCCACCCGCCGGGTCCACTACCACGTCTTTATGGAGGAGATGCACGCCTTCATCGCGATGTGGCGCGGGATGAGCGATGGTGAACGGCGGAAGCACCCTGCCCGCGCCAGGCGCGCCAAGCTCGACGATCCGATCCCGCATGCGGCGAAATCCGCTTTTCAGAAGGCGGAGCTTTTGTGTCTCGACGAAATGCAGGTCACCGATATCGCCGATGCGATGCTGCTCGGCCGCCTGTTCGAGGCGCTGTTCGAGCGCGGCGGCACGCTGGTCATTACGTCCAACCGGCCGCCAATCGATCTTTACAAAGACGGTATCAATCGAGGGCTCTTTGTGCCTTTTATCAACCTCATCGAAGAGACCCTGACAGTGCACGCGCTTGATGCGGAACAAGACTACCGCCTGCGCGGGCTTCAAAAGCACGGGCTCTATTTGACACCGCTCGGCCCCGATACCGATAGAGAGATGGACGACGCCTTCCGTGAGCTGACCAAAGGCACCAAGGTGGCGCCTTGCGCGCTTGAAGTGGCAGGACGCGTGACAGTGATCAACGACGCCAGCCCGGCTGCCGCGCGCATATCCTTTGCTGAGCTTTGTGAACAACCCCTTGGCGCTGCGGACTATCTGGCGCTGGCGCGACGCTTTCCCACCGTGTTGGTTGACCGGATTCCGCTGATGGGCCCAGACAACGCCGATGCAGCATCACGCTTCCGTACATTGATTGATGCCCTTTACGACCACCGGACAAAGCTCGTCTGTTCGGCCGAGGCTGAACCCGATGCTCTTTATGCGTCAGGAAAGCTCGCCTTTGAGTTTGAGCGGACAGCAAGCCGCCTCTTTGAGATGCGCAGCGAAGCCTATCTCTGCGAGGAGCATCACAGCAGCGAAGAAGGCTCCGCCTAGAACGGCGAACGCAAGACCTCCGGCAAATTCCCGCCGCTGACGATATGAGCAAACAGCCACAAGACGAGGCCAGCGTAACCCGCGGAGACCAGCCGCGCGAACGCAATGCTCAACCCCTTCGGTAGGAAAAACGAGGGGATCACGACCACCGCTGGGATGACATGCAAGGCGTGCGTCGCCAGGAAATGGGCAGCCCGGAGATCGCCGCCGAGCATCCGCCAGCCAAAAACGCCCTCATTGTAGCCGCTCTTCGAGCCGCCAAAATCTTCGTAAGGCGCGGACAACGGATAGCCAACGACCGGGGTCAGGATGAAGGTGAGGATCAGTCCCCAGCCGATGGCCTCAGCGAGTCCTTGGTTGCCCTGATCCTTCCTTGCACGGAGGACGGAGATCCCCATGACGAACCCGGTAAAAACAAGCACCAGAGCGAAAAGGCCTGAGAGCGGGTAGAGCAGGGTGTAGAGCCCACCGTCCAAATTGTAGTGCGAACGAATGCCTTGAGCGGCAGCTGTGATCAGCCACACCACCTCAAACGCCATCGCCACGGCAAAGGCGAACACCAGCAACCGGAAAAACAGGCTGTTCCGGCCCTTCTCTGTCATCCAAGCGGAAAAGAAGGCGAGTGTCAGCGAGAAGAGACCGAGCGAGGCGTGAAACTTCACCGATTTGAGCCAGACGCTCGCACCATCGAGCATGCGCTCGTCGATAACCATCAGCGCCACCAAAATCGGAAGCAGCCCCAGTTCGATAAGGCCAATGACCGTGAAGGTTCTGTGCCGCCGATAAAGCGCCCTAATCGCAACCATGGTCTGCTCCCTGCCTGCTCCCGTGACAGAGTCTAAACCACTGTCACGTGGAGAGCCAGAACGCGTCGGCGATGCGGTCAGGGGGCTGTTTTGGCCGCCTCCGCGACGCCAGCGGCCAGGGCGGCGGTGCCGTTGTCCATAAAGCGCTGGAGCTCCGGCTGACGCTGTTTGACAAAGGGCCGGGTCAGGAACGACCGCGGTTTCACATTGTAGGACCACTCAAATCGCGTGGTTGTGTCATCGATGCGTGTGAAGCGCTGTTCACCGACGATCTGCTCAACACCGCGCGCCGCGTCATTGGTGAAGACCCAGACCTGGTAGCGGAAGATCTCGGGCTCATTCTCCAGCACCCGCTCAATGACGTAGTGACCATCACCAAGTGTCAGTCGCCGCACAGCCCCGACGTTCAGCCACTCGCCTTGCAGGGCCTCCTCGCTCACCGGCGGGAAGATCGTCTCGGTTGGCGCAAGGAAGCCGATAAAGGGCTGCTCGATCAGGAACGCCCGGAAATCCTCCAGCCCCATCGGCACATCCACCACAGAGACGGTGGAGACGAAGCCATCCGTCGCCACCTCCGGCGGATCAACGTAAGGCGGCGGGACATCGGGAGGCTGTGATGACGTGCAACTTGCGAGCACCAACGCGATCAGAACCAGGGACCTTCTCATGGCTATCTCCATTTGATACGGACTACGTACTAAATAATCGCCATGGGTGACGAGGCAAGCCCCTTTTCCGACGACGCGCATCGGCTCGCCCGATCGGTGCATCTTCTCATTCGCGCGCTGCTGGTGGCTGGCCGCGCCGGGCAACCGGCAGAGGGCAAGATCCCCTTCAACCCGCTCTATTTTCACTTTCTCGGCCTGTTGCTCGAGAATGAAGCGATGCGGCCGAGCAATATGGCGAGCGTCCTCGGGGTCTCGCGCACGACACTCTCGACCGCATCGAAAGCGCTCCAGAGCCGCGGCCTGGTCGAGCAATCAAAGGACCCGACCGACGGCCGGGCACAGATCCTACGGCTCACGCAAGACGGCCTTGAGGTCGTCGAGGCCATCCGGCGTCAGGACTTGCGCAACATGACACTGCTTCTCGCTCAGCTGGAGCCGGACCAGGGCCGCGTCATCATCGATGCCCTGGAGCAGGTCGCTGACAAGATCACATCCCTGCCAAACGATCCGTAAGCGTTGTTAAGGGCTCGGCCGTCGGAGCTTTCGCGCTCGCCGCCCAGCTGGACAAGAGCGTTCCTCGCCCTTAGCGTCGTCCGCTTGACCGAAACGGCTAGGGAGCGCCGACATTCATGAGTTTTGAAGACCTAATTGGCGCCGCAAACGGTTTCGTTTGGAGCGCGTGGTTTCTGCTGCCGCTGCTTTTGCTGACCGGCCTCTACCTCACCATCGGCTTGCGTTTCACGTCGATCCGGAAAATCCCCTTTGCCTTTCGCGAAATGCTCCGGAAACGCGATCCCGAAGAGACCAAAGAAGGGGAAGTCACACCGTTCCAGGCGCTGATGACCGCGCTCTCCTCGACCATCGGCACCGGCAACATTGCGGGGGTGGCCGCAGCCATTGCAATCGGTGGTCCGGGTGCGGTCTTTTGGATGTGGATCACGGCGCTTGTCGGGACAGCAACAAAATACTCCGAAGGCGTCCTAGCGCTCAAGTTTCGTGAGACCGACGCCAATGGCAATTATGTCGGTGGACCGATGTACTACATCAAAAACGGCCTGGGCGAGCGCTTCACCTGGCTGGCCGTCGCCTTTGCCAGCTTCGGGATCATGGCGGCCTGGGGTACCGGCGCACTTATTCAGTCGCAATCCATCTCCGATGCCGTTCGCGCCACCTATGGCGGACCAGAAGACGGGGCACTCTTCGGCGTGATGCCCATCATCATCGCCTGTTTGCTCGCCGCGGGCGCGGCAGCTGTCATCTTAGGCGGTGTGAAGCGGATTGCCGGGGTGGCAGCGCGCCTCGTGCCGATCATGGCCTTCGCTTATATGGGCGCGGGGTTGATCGTTATCCTCCTCAACATCACCGAAGTGCCCGCCGCCTTTGGCCTCATCTTCAGCCGGGCCTTCGGCGCTGATGCCGCTGGGACAGGGATCTCGATCGGCCTTTTGATGCTCGCGATGCAGAAGGGTGTGGCCCGCGGTATCTTCTCAAACGAGGCAGGTCAGGGCTCCGCGCCAATCGCTCACGCCGCGGCCCAGAACAACGACCCGGTCAACCAAGGCACCGTTGCGATGCTCGGCACCGTGATCGACACGCTGATCGTTTGTACCTTCACGGCACTGATCATCTTGACCTCAGGTGTGGTCGGCGATGCGTGCCTGCCATCGACGGTGAACCTTGAGACGTTCCTCGCCGATCAACAGCCTGCTGGTTGTGACACAGGCGCACCGCTGACGGTCGCGGCATTCGATGCGTCCCTGACGGGCATTGGCAAGCATATTGTGACCCTTGGCCTGGTCGTCTTCGGCTTCACCACGATCTTGGGATGGAGCTATTACGGCGAGCGCTGCTGCGCTTTCCTTTTCTCAGAGAAGAGCATCCTGCCCTACCGGATTTCATGGATCCTCGTCGTGTTCATCGGTGCCCTGTCGATTGTCTTTGAGGGCAGTGTGGCAAACATCGTCAACATCTTCTGGCTGCTCGCCGATACGCTCACAGGACTGATGGCTGCGCCAAACCTTGTGGGGCTGATCCTTTTGAGCCCCGTGGTCTTCGCCCTCACCCGCGAATACTACGCCAACCGCTAGCGCCGAACCCGCGCCGGGCATGGATTGCCCGGCGCAAGCTCCGCTCATACCGCCTCTCAAAAGCGCTAGAAGCTTTTCTGCCAGCCCACCGTCAGGGTGAAATCGGTCTCGAGCTGCGGACCATTGAGATCGCGGTAGAGCGGTAGGCCCGCCTCAACCGCAAATCGGTGGCCCTTGAGCCAGCCTTCCTGCCCCGCCAGGTTGAGGCCAAAGAAGACCTCGACTGTGTCCCCGCCCAGATTATCAGGGTCCGCCGTTTGCACCGGCGCGACGATGCGCGGATCGATGCCGTCGATCTTGCCTTGGCTCGCGGCTTTCAGGCGGAGAAAGCCCGCGGCCGAGTGATCGAACGCATAGCCGAGCCAGGCTGTCCCCTCGTAGCGATCGCCGAGGGTGTAGCCCTCGTCGTTCTCACCGGTTCGCAGCGTCGCGGTCGTCTGTGCACCCCATGAGATGGCGCCCTCACGGTCACGATAGGTGACGCCGGGTTTGAGGTCATAGGTGCCTGAGCCGAGCTGCATCGGATAAGGCAGCCGCAAAGTCGGCGTCATGCCCATCGGCGTGAAAACATCGTCGGTTTCAGTGATCGAGCCGGTCGGCAAGCTGACACCGAAATTCACGTTCAGCTGGCGGCCCTCTTTCTCACCTTTGTCGAGCCCGACAATCGCCGCGACGGTGGTATCGCCGAACCCGGAGCTTTCCGTGGTGAAATTGCCGCGCCGGTCCGTCCCCATGCCGCCGCGGAAGGTGACGTGGTCCATCTTGTTGGTGAGATAGCTGCCCATCGCCATCAGCGTGACGCGATCGGTCACGCCGTACATGGCCCCCACCATGTGCATGTCCATGATCATCTCCAGCGGCACGACCCGTAAGGTCGGCGGCTGGCCCGGCGTTCCAAAGAACCGGTTCGGTACGGTGGTGGCGATCTCGGTGACGGAGAGCTGATCGGTACCGTCCCGGTTCCCGTCCATGTCCATCCGCATGAAGCGGTAGGAGAACATCACCTCGCCTTTTTCATGGCGGTGATCGGCCATCACGCCAATCGGCGCGTGGTCTGCTGCGTGGGGTCCATCATGGGCATGGGCTGGCGTGAGCGTGAACAGCGATGCGGTTGCGGCAACGGCCGCGATTGAGCGTTTGGTCATAGGAATATCCTTCGATGTCTGATGAATGAACAGGGGGCTGATCAGACGAAGGAGGGCGGACCTCGGCTCGGCGGGTGGGTCCAATGCGGCTCGTTAGCCAGCGCGGAAGCAAGGGCCACGCGGATTTCACGCGCCTTCGCATCGAGAAGAGGTCGCCAAGGATGGCTGCCGAGCGATCCCGTATGGTCAAGCGGCACGCACGATCCGCAGCAAAGCTCCGTGGCCGTGTCCGACGTGCCGCCCATGTCGAGGGGGATCTCATAGCTACCCTCGTGGCTGCACACCGTGATCGTCGGACCTTCTCCTGAAAGGTCCAACGTCATCGTTCCGCCGGTGACAGCCAAGATCATGGCCGCCAACAGCGCGCAGAAGTGAGATAAGCGCCCCATCCTGCTCCCGCCTTAGTCGGCAAGCGCGATAAAGTTGAGTCCCCCGACTGCGACGTTCTTGCGCCGCAAACAACACCCGTCAGCCCATCGCTACATGAATCGGCGTCGACGCTCGTCGACAACGTAGCGCAAAAACTCCTCAAGAAAGCCGAGGAAGTCTTCGGCCTCGTCAAAGTAGAACGACGCCCCCGCCTCTTCCCAGGCATCCGTGCGCTCGTCATGGCTGAGGTCACCCCCCATCAGGCGGCGCAGAAAGTCCTCAACCATACGAAGTTCGTCGACTTCGTAGTTGGGGAGGTCATCCAAAATAGCGGAGTTGATATCAGGATAGTCTTGATCAATGTCGGGGTGCAGCAAACCCCCTAGACGCATACGGAGCTCTTTTGAGATTTTGATTTTGTTCTGCATTTGCTCAATCTACAAAGGCCGTTATGACCCTATATCCTCTTTGGATGTTTGGGTCGTGCCGAATGATCACAACAACACTTCTCGCTTCGCGAACCCTAGGAGGACTTTTCTTTAGGCCGCGGACAGAAGCAATCCTTCCAACACGACTTCGGAATCGAGCCCGAACCTCCACGCGCCCTCGAACATCGCCGTCCGCGACACGGCTTACGATGGCTTCATTTCTGGATAGCGTCGACCGCACGAGCTTGTTGGCTGCACTGAGACTAGGAAACGAAGAGGCCTCGAACTCTCTTACAAGCGTCGCTTTCCTAACGATCCTGCCGATGCGCGGAATTCGCGAGGCCCAACGCACCGCTGACTGCTTCTGTCGTACGCGGGCAATCAAAAAGCGATCCGATTTGCCCACGTGAAAGCGGATGGCATGACCGCCGTTCCGCTCCTCATCTGCCAAATCGAGAGGCCGCGAACCAAAAGGCCCATCAGCATCCGTCCATTGACCACCTTCGGGCAAACCAGCTGGCACTCTTGGCTGATTAGGGTTGAAACCAGCGCGCAATTCTAAGAGCTGCACGCGCAAAAGAGCGAGTATCAGACGGCGATAGGCGATTTCAGATCGCTGCTGCAGGAACAACTCATCCGTAGGGGTCAGGAGTCTGTGCATAGAGATCGCCGCAAGAGAATCGCCGTCCCAGACTTTACCAGCGCCTCGGGGCACGGGGATAAGCGCACAGTGCGGCAAACGACGTCCGCAGCTTCCCGTTGCAGCGCACCCTCGCTGGCGCTAGGGCGCGGCGTCACATTTCGAAACACATCTCAAGGAGACCCCCATGGCGCGTAACAAGATCGCCCTTATCGGCTCGGGCATGATCGGCGGCACGCTCGCTCATATCGCTGCTCAAAAGGAACTCGGCGACGTGGTGCTGTTCGACATCGCCGAGGGCATCCCTGAGGGCAAAGGCCTCGATATCGCCCAGTCCGCGCCGGTCGACGGCTATGACAGCCGCCTCAAGGGCACCCAAGACTATGCCGATATCGCAGGCGCCGATGTCTGCATCGTGACCGCCGGTGTGCCGCGCAAGCCAGGCATGAGCCGCGATGACCTTGTGGAAATCAACCTCAAGGTCATGAAGGCTGTCGGCGAAGGCATCGCCAAGCATGCGCCTGACGCCTTTGTGATCTGCATCACCAACCCGCTCGACGCGATGGTGTGGGCGCTGCAGAAATTCTCGGGCCTGCCCACCAACAAAGTCGTTGGCATGGCGGGTATTCTCGACTCCGCCCGCTTCCGCCACTTCCTGGCTGAAGAGTTCAATGTCAGTGTCGAGAGCGTCACCGCCTTCGTCCTCGGCGGCCATGGCGACACGATGGTGCCGTCGATCCGCTACTCCACCGTCGCCGGTGTTGGCCTGCCTGATCTGATCAAGCTCGGCTGGACCACCCAAGAGAAGATCGACGCGATCGTTGAGCGCACCCGTAAGGGCGGCGGCGAGATCGTTGGCCTCCTGAAAACCGGCTCGGCCTATTACGCGCCCGCCGCGTCGGCGATCCAAATGGCGGAAAGCTACCTCAAAGACAAAAAAGTCGTCGTTCCGTGTGCGGCTTACCTCGATGGCGAATTCGGCGTCAAAGAGCGCTATGTCGGTGTGCCGATCGTTGTTGGTGAAGGCGGCGCCGAGCGCATTCTTGAGATCGAATTCACGCCAGAAGAAAAAGAGATGTTCGATCACTCGGTGGCGGCTGTCGAAGATCTCGTTGAGGCCTGCAAACGCCTCGAGCCGAGCCTCGGTTAACCATGCGGGTCCGGATGCTTTCCGGACCAACCCTTTCCCCTGCGGTAGGAATGCCGCAGGGTCTCATTTATGATCCGACTCGTCGCAACACCGAGGTCCCATTTCTCCAGAAAGATCCGACTGTTGATGGATCATTTGGGGATTCCCTACACGATCGACGACGTTGGGAATGTTGCAGACGATCAGCTATCGGCTTTCTCGGACAACCCGGCGCTCAGCGTTCCGACCCTGATCGACAGGGATGTGGTCGTTTTCGAGTCCGACCATATCGCCAGCTATCTCGTCCGAACCTACGACCCCAATGACAGCTTCTCGGTCCTGACGACCGACATCTTAGCCTTGAATGCAAGGGCCGTTTTGAATGCGATCATGACGTCAGAGGTCAAACTGATCCTAGCTCAGCGGACTGGTCTCAACACCGAAGGTGTCCCCTATTTTCAAAAGGCCGAGAAAGTGATCCGTGAGGGGCTCTTATGGCTTGAACAGCAGGCGGATCTTTTCTCAGGTGAGCCCTCCTATGCCCATTTCCACGTTGTGAGCATGTGGGATCACCTCGTCTTGTTCGGCCCGCCACGGCCTGAGACGCCGCGATTGGAAGCCGTCATCGCCAAGCTCCACAAACGGCTGCTCATTGTCCAATCGGCACCCCCCGCGTAACGCTGCCGCGGGGCAAGGAGACAATGGCATGGCAGAGGCCATCAATCCGGGTGAAGAGGTGCTTCGGACGGAGCGCCTAATCCTCCGCCGGTTTCGGGAGACGGACGTTGTCCGTTACTTTGAGATCTACAGCCATCCCCTGACGGCGGAGGGTTTAGGCTCCACGTTCCCCACCATCACCCACGCCTGGCGTCACATGTCTTATGTCGAGGGCAGCTGGCCTCTTCGCGGCTATGGCGCTATGTGCATCACAGAGATCGGCAGTGAGCAGATGATCGGTCTTTGTGGCCCCTCAACCATGGAGGGCGCGGGAGACGTTGAGATTGGCTGGACGATCGACCCCGCCCTCCACGGGAGGGGGCTCGCCACCGAGGCCGCGATAGGCGCTGCGCGCTGGATCTTTGCGGAGAAACCAGACCTTGGCCGCGTCGTGCACTACATTGAGGATCGCAATTTGACGTCGCAAGCCGTCGCGAGAAGAATAGGGGGTGCGCGGACGGACGAGACCTTCCCCCACCCGCTAGCCGGTCCGATCCCCATCTGGGCCACCGCCCGGGGAGCCCTTGCGGGCGAATAGAGAGGCAGGGCCCGCGGGCGTCGAAGGGTGCGAACCCTGCCTTCCATATCGTCGCGGCGACAGTGCCATCGCCGTCCACGCAGGAGAACAACGGCGACGCCGCGGAACTTATTCGGCGGGTGAAGGCGATCCAAACTGATTGATTGACCCGCTCGTGTTTGGTGCCAGTTTACCCGGATGCGTCTTCCGATTTGCCTTGTTGGCCTCGCCTTTGTCTTGTCCGCGTGCTCGGGCCCACAGCTTCTCAATGTCGCCACCCCCTCGCTGCGCGGTGAGTGGGAGCGGGAAAAAGACGTCGCCTATGGTGACCTCGAGCGGCAGAAGCTCGATATCTACATGCCGACCAGCGACGGGCCGCATCCCATCCTGATCTTTGTGCATGGCGGCTCTTGGTATTATGGCAGCAAGGATGACTATCCCTGGCTTGGCCGTCGTTTCGCCGCAGAGGGGTATGTCACCGCGGTGATCAACTACCGGCTGGCGCCTGAGTTCGACTATGACGAGTTCGTCGCCGATACAGCCAAAGCCGTCGCGTTCGTCCACGAAGAGGCTCCGCGCTGGGGCGGCGATCCTGATACGCTCTTCCTCTCCGGTCACTCGGCTGGCGCCTACAATGCTGTGCAGGTCGCGCTCGCGCCGGAGTTCCTTGAGGCCGAGGGCAAGAGCCCGGAGATCATTGACGCCGTCGCCGGTATCGCGGGGCCCTACAGCTTCCTTCCCCTCGACAGCGACGTGACCCGTGACGCCTTTGGCAAGGCGGACGATCTCGAAGCCACCCAGCCGGTCAACAGGCTCTCCGCCGATGCACCGGATATGATCTTCCTCCACGGCGCCGATGATGATGTGGTGGTGCCGAAAAACTCGACGGAAATGGCGCGCCTGCTCACGGAGCTCGGCGTCCGCTCCGAAAGCATCGTCTACCCAGACACCGACCATATCGAGATCATCGTCGCGGTTGGTCTCGTCAGCCGCGGCACCATCCTCGCCGACATGACCAGTTTCTTTGAGGGTACCGTTACAGACTAACTTGACGCGGCGCACTGGGGCGGGAAGCTAGGCGTTATGAAACGCTTAACACTAGCCGCCATTGCTCTGTCGTTCCTCTCCCCCGCCTTCGCGCAAGGCATTCCCGATGAGGTGAAAACGACCGCTGACATGCTGATGCGCCGCGGTCTTGAGGACCGTGTTGCTTATCAGGTGGTCGAGGACCTCACCACGGAAGTCGGCCAGCGGCTGGCTGGCTCGGAAGCCGAAGCGCGGGCGCGGGTCTGGTCGGAGGCCAAGCTTGCCGAGCTTGGATTCGCCAATATCCGTACCGAGACGTTCACGCTGCCCTATTGGGAGCGGACCTATGAGTACGCGGCGATTGAAAGCCCCTTCCCGCAAAGGCTGCTGATCACCGCCCTTGGCGGCACCGTCGGGACCCCAGAAGGCGGCGTTCGGGGCGAGATCGTGCGTTTTGAGACGCTGAACGATCTTCGCGACGCGCCGCTTGATCTCGATCTCAGCGGCAAGATCGTGTTCGTCGATGAGTTTATGACCCGGACCCAAGACGGATCCGGCTACCGCGTTGCCGTGCAAAAACGTTCAGGCGCTGCGATTGAGGCCGGCCGCCGGGGCGCTCTTGCCGCGCTGATCCGCTCGGTGGGGACCGATGTGCGCCGTTTCCCGCATACGGGCCAGATGAACTACGACAGCGATGTCCCCAAGGTGCCAACCGCGGCGCTCGGCTTTCCCGATGCGGAGCAATTGAAGAGAGCGCTTGATCGCGGACCCGTCACCGTGGTCCTCGACCTCGGCGTCAAGACCCAGGATGAGTCAGAATCAGGCAACGTCATCGCCGAAATTCCTGGGCAGACGGATGAAATCGTCCTGATCGGCGGACACCTCGACAGCTGGGATCTCGCCACGGGCGCGGTTGATGATGGCGCGGGCATCGGCATCGTCACGGGCGCCGCGAAACTGATCCTCGATCATATCGAGGCCACCGGAGAGACGCCGCTGCGCACCATCCGCGTGGTCTATTACGGCGCCGAAGAGGTCGGCCTTGTCGGCGCGGAGGCCTATGCCGTGGCGCATGAGGACGAGCTGCACCTCCACGCGATGGCGGCCGAAAGCGACTTCGGTGCACGGAAGATCTGGCGACTGGACGCGGGCGTAGGCCAAGGCAAAGAAAGCCTGGTCGACGAGATGGCGCGGGTGCTCCAGCCCATCGGCGTCGCCCGCGGTAACAACGCATCGCGGGGCGGCCCGGATGTCTCACGCCTCAGCGCACGCGGCGTACCTGTGGTGTCGCTGGCGCAGAATGGCTGGGACTATTTCGACCTCCACCACACGTCCGATGACACGTTCGACAAGATCGATCCCGAAGAGATGGCCCAGAACGTCGCCGCCTATGCCGCCTTCACCTGGATGGCCGCGAACACGCCAGGCAGCTTCCGCGCGGATCGTGAAACATTCGCATCAGAATAGCCCCTGATCAACTGGCCTCGGCCTCATTTATCTGTGCACCGCGGAGTTTCGCAATCACGACACTGTAGGGAACAACAGCCGTCACAATGATCAACAGGCTCCCCCAATAGTCAGCGCCTGCAATATGCTCGAGGATATGTGCTGCGTGTGCCAGCAGAAGAAGTCCCGAAACGGTGATGGCAGACCATTTGGTACGCGCTGAAGGGCTCAGCACCAAAACAATCACCGGGATCGCAGACAGCATGTAAAGGACGCTCATAAAGGGGACGAAGTCCGCCAGAGCCGGATCAAAAGCTTCAAAGCCGTTGCCGCCTTCCGCCGCCGCACTGCCAGACGCAGCCATGATCTGGAAAATGCCAACCTGGGTGAGGGCAATCGTTCCTAAGAAGGGAATCGTTGCCGCTATGGCTGCCGTTCTGAAGCGATCAATCGTGGTCATGTGGACTCCCCCTTGCTAATGCGAGCTATTCGCATGAAAGTGCGTTCCACTTTCCCCTTGCGCCGTCAACCCAGGGAGCTGTGTCGCAGTGAGGACGCTGCTGCGCTCGCCAACGGCGCAAAGGCGGCTTTTAGGAAGGGTGCGACGGCAGATCGGGCGCCTCGCCCGCAGGCTCCCACAATTCGATCCGCACACCATCAGGATCGGTGAGCCATCCGAACTTGCCGTAGGACTCGCTCACCACCTCGTCATCAACATCGCAGCCTTCCGCGCGGAGCTTGGTCAGCATACCGTCGAGGTCATCCACGACGAAATTGAGCATGAAGGGCTGGCCACCCTTGCCCAGATATGTCGTATCAAGATCAAAGAAAGAGACAAGCGCCATATCTTGGCGGTCCTCATTAGGGCGTCGCCACCGCATCTCCACACCATCGAAATTCTCGCCGGGGTGCAGGCCAAGATGCTTCGCATACCACTCTTTGCGCGCCTTGGGGTCTTGGGATTTATAAAAGATGCCGCCTAAGCCTACAATGCTCGCCATGACCGCTTCCTCCTTTTTTGGAAGCAGGCAAGCAAAAAGGCCCGCGCGAGACAATCGGCGGGCCTTGGTCAATTGCAGTGATGAGAAGCTTTGTTACTCAGCGGCAGGTTTGGCCTTCTTGGCCTTGCCCTTTTTCTTCTCAGCCGCAGCAGCCTGGCGCTTGGTGTCGACCTTCTCGGCGATCCGTGCCGACTTCCCTTGGCGACCGCGGAGGTAGTAAAGCTTGGCGCGGCGGACCTTACCGCGGCGCACGACTTCGATCTCTTCGACCAGCGGCGAGTAGACCGGGAACACACGTTCCACGCCTTCGCCGAAGCTGATCTTGCGCACCGTGAAGCTCTCATTGATGCCGCCGCCCGAGCGCGCAATGCAAACGCCTTCAAAGGCCTGCAGACGCGTGCGGTTGCCCTCCTTGACGCGCACTTGCACGCGAAGGGTGTCACCGGCTGCGAATTCTGGAACGTCGGCCTTCAGCTCCTTGGCGTGCTCCGCCTCGAGCTCTTCGATAATATTCATCTTTCGTCCGTCTCGTTATCCGGCGGATTGGACCGCGCCTTTTCAAGCAAGTCCGGTCGTCGCGCACGCGTCAGCGCCAGAGATTGGTCTCCGCGCCACTGGTCAATCTTCTTATGGTCCCCCGAGAGGAGCACATCCGGGATGTCTCGCCCCTCAAACGACCGCGGTCTCGTATAATGCGGATACTCCAAAAGCCCGTTCTCAAAGCTCTCATCGTCCCGCGACGAAGGCGCGCCCAGTACACCGGGAATGAGCCGCACGCAAGCTTCGATCATCGCCATCGCCGCGACCTCTCCGCCAGCAAGGACAAAGTCGCCGATCGAGACCTCCTCAAGGTCGCGCGCGTCGATCACCCGCTGGTCGATCCCCTCAAACCGGCCGCAGACGAAAAGCGCGCCTGGGCCGTTGGCCAGGTCATGCGCCATAGCCTGATCAAAGCGCCGCCCGCGCGGCGACAGGAGGAGCCGAGGCCCAGGGATCGCTGCCATGTGATCGATGGTCTTGGCCAAGACATCCGCGCGCATCACCATGCCTGGACCGCCGCCCGCTGGCGTGTCGTCCACCGTGTGATGCTTGTCCTCAGCGTGGTCGCGGGGGTTTTCGATCGCGAGAGACCAGAGCCCGTCTTTCTTCGCGCGCCCGATGACCCCGGCGCCGAGGGCTCCCGGAAACATATCCGGGTACAGCGAAACGACGCCGACCGCGAAGCTCATCTTTGACCCGCCGCCGCGAGACGGAGAAGCGCCCGTTCAGCAATTGACTGGTCCGGCGCCCCCGTCCTCTTGCAAGCGGCCTCAGCCTTATAGATCTCATCGGCTGCCTGCTCGAGGCGCGCGAGCGGCCAGGCCTTCAGCTGGCGGAGCACCTCGTCCTGTTCTTTGAAGAAGACGGGCGGCTTCATTTTTTTGACCGCGATCTGCGGCCCCTCGCCCTGCGCGACCGCCATCGCGGCAGGCAACAGACGCTGGATGCGGTTTTGGGTGAGACGAAGCAGCGAGATCACCGAAACCCCCGCCGCTTCCGCCGCCGCCAGCGCCTCGGACAAAGGCTTGGGCCGACCGCCCAGCGCCAGCGATGCCACCTGAAAACTATCCTCCTGCGGAGCACCGGCCAGGCAGGCTGCGACGTCAGCGGCGGTCACCTGATAAGTCTCATCGCCCCGGATGGACTTGGGGCCGCAAAAGAGGATCAGCTTCTCCAGCTCCTGGCGCAGCACCCCTCGGTCCTCGCCCAAGGCGGCGACAAGCGCGGTGACGGCGTCATCGGTGATGGTGATCGCCTCATCGGCGAGCTGCTGCCGGACCGCGCCCATCGTGTCCCGCTCGCCTTCGGGGTAGCAGCCGATAGACACGGCCTGGGGCGAGGCTTCACACGACTTGCGGAGGGCGGAGGATTTTTTGAGATCGCCCGCTTCCACCACGACGAGCCCTGCGGAGTGCAGCGTCCCCGCCTCCGCCGCTTTTAAGAGCGAGGTGACAGCGCCGGTGACACCCGCTCCGGCCGCACGCACACGGATCACCCGACGACCACCAAGAAAGCTCTGCGCAGCCGCTTCATCGGTGAGGCGCGCGGCATCGCTGGCCTCCTGCTCGCTCAAGCTGACGGACCGCCAGGGGTCGGAGAGATCGTCCGCCACCTGTTTGGCCAGCCGCGCGGCCCGCTCATGGACCAGGCCCTGCTCCGGACCATAGATCAGGGCCACGACGACGGCCTCGTCGGGCGTGCGGAGGAACCGCTCGATATCCCGCGCCTTGAGCGCGGTCATTGTTGCAGCTCCCGCAGCGCCTCTTGCTCAAGACGGAACAGCGGGTTGTCGTTCGGGTTGTTGTCGATCAGCGCGTCCCCGCTGTTGTCGGGCGCGCGGTCACGCAGGAATAGCGCCATGTCGACCTCGATCTTCCGGGCCAAGTCTTCCGCCGCGCGGCGGACGGCATCTTCACGGCCGACAAGAGATGCATACTGACTGTCAACAACGCCGTAGGATACAATGCTGCGGATCGTCTGGGATCGGACCTCGTCGCTTTCGAGATCGCGGTAGCGGAGACTGGCGATGAGCGTATAGTCAAAGCGTTGAGTATCCGAGGAGATCCGCACCGCGACGCCCCGCCTTGTATCCCGAAGGCCGATCGAAACGGCGTGGGTCTCGTTGCCATTGGCGCCCGGAACACGCCGCCGCATGGCGTCCTCAACCTCTTGCCTGGCGTCCTTGGGCCCCGTGATGCTCTCGATATAGAAGGAGCCCAATTGCTCCGGCGTGCCCTCATCATCTTCAAGCTCGCCGTAGAGCGGCCTGAACCCGCATGCGGCGAGTACGAGCACAAAAGCCATGAGAGCCAGCCGCGCCATCATCCCGCCACCACATTGATGATGCGACCAGGAACGACGATCACCTTACGGACGGTTTTGCCCTCCATAAACCGCGCAACATCGCGCTGGGCCAAAGCAGCCTCCTTCACCGCGTCCTCCGCGGCATCAGGAGCAACCTTGATCTCGCCGCGGCGCTTACCGTTCACCTGCACCGGCAGGGTGACAACATCTTCGGTCAGGAGTGCTTCATTCGCCTCGGGCCAAGCAGCATCGGTGCAAAGACCTTCACCGCCCAAAAGCTCCCAACACTCCTCAGCGAGGTGCGGCATGAACGGGGCGGTGAGCTGGGTCAGAACGCCCAGCGCTTCAGCCGCGACGGGTGCTGCGTCACCATCGCTTCTGAGATTTTTGCACGCGCCCAGGAACTCGTAGAGCCGGGCGATCGCCTTATTGAAGCGGAAATGCTCGATATCGCCCGTCACGCCCGCAATGGTTTTGTGCGTGGTCCGACGAAGCGCCATGAGGTCATCGGAAAGCTCCGTGGGCATCGCGGCGCACCCACGCATGATGCCTTCGCCCTTGGCCACGGTCTCATAGACCCGGTTGGCAAATCGCCAGGCGCCTTCAGCCCCCGCCTCGGTCCACTCCACATCGCGCTCCGGCGGCGAGTCGGAGAGCATGAAGAAGCGAACGGCATCGGCTCCGTAGGCGTCCGCCATCGCCATCGGATTGACCACGTTCTTCTTCGACTTGGACATCTTTTCGATGGGGCCGATCAACACAGGCAGCTCCAGCCCATTGGCCCCCACATAGTGGTAACCGAACCGCTCTTCGTGTTGCTTGTAGTATGCTTCCAGAAAGCTCTCGTTAGACAAGGCCTTCTCGAAAAGGGTATGCTGGAGACCACCATGCGCTCCGCGTCCGACCCATTCTTGGATTTGTTGATATCCTGCATCAGGATACTCTCCAGCGGGTGCACTTTGATACCGCACGTCTTCGGGAAGCCGCCAGTTTCCGTTTAAATCCCTATACGTTTCATGCGTCACCATCCCTTGGGTGAAGAGATTGGTGAAAGGCTCCGAAATTTCCGTATACCCGCATTCTTGCAGGTTGCGTGTGAAATACCGGGCGTAGAGGAGGTGCAGGATCGCGTGCTCAATGCCGCCAATATATTGCTGCACCGGCATCCAGGCGTCGGCCTCGGCCTTCTCCACCGGCTGGTCCTCTGGCTGCGAAGCAAAACGTGCGAAGTACCAGGACGAATCAACGAAGGTGTCCATCGTATCGGTCTCGCGCCGCGCCATCTCTCCGCATTGCGGGCACGCGACCTCGCGCCAAGCGCGGGTGCTTTCGCGATCGAGCGGATTGCCCGGGGTTTTGAACTCCGACGCATCGATCGGCGGCAGGCCGACCGGCAGCTGGTCATCCGGCACCGGAACAACGCCGCAATTATCGCAATGGATGATCGGGATCGGACAACCCCAATAGCGCTGCCGCGACAGTCCCCAATCGCGCAGGCGGTAGTTCGTTGTGCCCTCGCCCCACCCCATCTCTTCGATCTTCTTGATCGCAGCAGGCAGCGCCTCCTCCGCAGGCAAACCATCGAGGAACCCTGACATCATCATCGTGCCGGGGCCGACATAGGCCTCGTCCGCCAACTCAAACGATGAGGGGTCCGCATCTGGCGGGCACACCACCGGGATGACGTTGAGCTTGTATTTCCTGGCAAAATCGAGGTCGCGCTGATCATGCGCAGGGCAAGCGAAGATCGCGCCGGTGCCGTACTGCATCAGGATGAAGTTGGCGATATAGACCGGCAGCTCTTCATCGGTGAACGGATGGCGTCCCGTCACCGGCAGGCGGAAGCCTTTCTTCTCGGCCTTCTCAATATCAGCTTCCGACGTGCCCTGCGCCTGGCATTCAGCGATAAAGGCTGCAGCCTCAGGATCTTTTTCGGCAAAATGCGTCGCCAGCGGATGGTCGGGCGCAACGCCCAAGAAACTCGCGCCATAGAGCGTGTCGGGACGCGTGGTGTAGATCGGCAATTCATCCTGGGGCAGATCATCTCCGGACAACGGAAAGGCCATCATCAGACCCTCGGACCGGCCGATCCAGTTGCGCTGCATCTCTTTGACATGCGCTGGCCAGCCCTCAAGCCGGCCATCGTCGAGCGCATCGAGCAAGTCTTCCGCCCGATCCGTGATCTTGAAGAACCAGGTCGACATCGATTTGCGCTCAACAGGCGCACCAGACCGCCAGCCCTTGCCGTCGACCACTTGCTCGTTCGCCAGGACCGTCATCTCAACGGGATCCCAGTTCACCAGGCTCTCACGCCGCTCGATAAAACCCTTTTGCAGGAACTCCAGGAACAGCTTTTGTTGGTGGACGTAGTATGCAGGATCGCAGGTGGCGAACTCCCGCGACCAATCGATCGCGAGGCCCATGCGCTTCAGCTGCTCGCGCATCACCTCAATATTGCCGTAGGTCCAGTCTTTGGGATGCCCGCCGGTCTGCATTGCGGCATTCTCCGCAGGCAGACCAAAGGCATCCCAACCCATCGGGTGCAAGACATCAAAACCGCGGGCCCGTTTGAACCGCGCGATGACATCACCCATCGCATAGTTCCGCACATGGCCGATATGGATCTTGCCCGACGGATAAGGAAACATTTCGAGCACGTAGTATTTGGGACGCTCGCTATGCCG
>JBCDLG010000022.1:0-37162 GCA_038745625.1 Pseudomonadota bacterium
GCAATGGCGTCTTTTTTGACAAGAAGTTCGGTCAGCATGGGGCGTGTTTCCTCTCATATGTGCGCGCTGGCGCGGCCTTTGGCCCTTGTTTGAGCCAGAGCTCGGTCATCAGCAAGGCCAGCGCGAGGATGATCAGCAGCGCCTCACCAGCGGCATCTTTTTTTGACATTGATCGTGCCATTTCTCAACGGTAACGAGGACGAAAACTCTGGCGCTCCGTCGACAAGATCAGGGAACACCCGACCATGACCAATGCCCCCTACATCCTTTATGGCATGCCTTTGTCGCTCTATACCGGCAAGGTCCGGGCGTATCTCATCCGCCGACGGATCGCCTTCGAAGAGCGGATTGCGGCGAACCCCATCTTCGCAGCAGAGATCATCCCCAAGATCGGACGCTTTATCATTCCCGTCCTCGTGACACCCGAGCGGGAGATCTGGCAAGACGGATCCGAGATCATTGATCGGCTTGAAGAGCGGCACCCAAGCAACTTTCCCGTCATACCGACCTCGCCGAGCCATGCGGTCCTTGCGCATCTCTTCGCCCTCTTCGGGTCCGAAGGGCTGTTGCGCCCCGCGATGCATTACCGCTGGGACTTTGATGAGCAAAACCTCGCCTATATCCGCGAAGGCTTTATGGAGGGGGTGCCCGTCCCCCGCGGCAGTGAAGCGTGGGAAACCTTTTTCTTGAAATCGAGTGGCCGTATGCGGAACGCCAAGACGGCTTTTGGCGTCACCGATGACAACATCCCTGTAGTTGAGGCGGCGTACAAAGAGTTTCTAGCGCTCTTCAACGATCACTTGGCGGATCACCCCTTCCTTCTTGGGGAGCATCCAACAGTGGGCGATGAGGGGCTTTATGGACCGCTGTTCCCGCATCTGGGGCGCGATCCCGTGCCATCGGCAATGATGAAGAACGAGGCGCATAGCGTTTATCGCTGGACGGAGCGGTTGGCCCATCCTGGCCATCGGTTGGCCGGCAAATTGGTCGATCTTGAAAGCCCGCCCGTGACCCTCACCGAACTCCTGTCTTATATCAAAGACGAGTATCTCGCGGAAATCATGGCCCATATTGACTTTGCTGAGGGTTGGCTGGCTGAGCGCCCTGATCTCGGCGTGGGGGAGAGCGGCGTCGACAAACGCTCGCGGCGGACAATCGGGTTTGCAAACTATCAATGGCGTGGTCAGACCATCACCAGCATGATCATGCCCTATCGCCTGTGGCTCTTGGAGCGTGTGCAGCAGGCCTATCTTCAAACCACGGGCCAAGATCGCACGATCGTTGACAAGCTCTTCGGCGACGCCGGTCTCAAGCCTCTGCTTGAGCGTCGCGCGTCACGACCGGTGCTCCGAGAGGACAACATGGAAGTGTGGGGTGCGCCGCGTTCTACGAGCCTTGACGCCTAGAGATCCTTCGTCAGTGCTTTGACAAGGCGCCGCATCACCGCGGCCGCATCGTCAACGGACAGTCCCTGATCAAGGCGGAGACCCCGCCAGCACTGAAAGCTCGTGACCACGCGGAGACTTTCAAAAAGCTCCTCATCGACGCCGTCCACCACCGACAATGCCAAACGCAGGCCCTCTTCCTCCATGCGCAGCCCGTCTTGATAGTCCGACATGATGAATGCGGACGAAAACCGTCGAATGTTGCCGGCGATTTTGAGCGGCATCACACGCTCGAAGACAGCGACGCGGCGGCGAATGAGATGGTCGAGCCGCTCATGCACGTTGGCCCCCTCAAAGTCGCCGGATAGCACGGGCTCGACATCTTTGCGGACGATGTTCGACATCTCACGGTAGAGGGTATCGAGATCATCAAAATGCCGATAGACAGTCCGCAGACCAACACCAGCAAGCTCGGCGACGCGAGAGGCGCTAGGCATCACTTCACCCGCCTCGACCAAGCTCATCATAGCACGGACGATCGCATCACGATTGGCTTGTCCGCGTCGCCGCCTGCCATCACGCTCAGGTTGATCGGCCGCCTTTGACAACGGACTGGACATATGCACGCCTCATCGCAACACATCGGCTCAAGACTGTGACGCTGCCGAGCAGGCGTCGTCTTGAGAAACTGGCAACAGATTGCCACTAAATCGCTGTGAGGGGAAGCGAAAGATCTAGCTGGCGGCGCGGCCCGGCGCCTGCCGGTGTTCACGCCAGCCCTTGGGTGCCACCACTTTGAAATATCGATGCTTTTCATCCCAGTCGGAGAGCAGCATCTCCGCCGCCGCCGAACCCGTCGCTTGATGGTGGCGCTCCAGAAGGTCACGGCAGTCATCCGCAAGATCACCGAGCGAGGAGAGCTCCACATGCTCCGGGTTAAGACGTTCTGGCAGCCGGTCGTGGTCATCCAGCACAAAAGCAACACCGCCCGTCATCCCGGCCGCGAAATTGTCGCCCACGGGACCCAGCACGAGCACCTGGCCACCGGTCATGTACTCGCACCCATTGGTACCGCAACCCTCGACCACAGCCGTCGCGCCGGAATTGCGCACAGCAAATCGTTCGCCTGCGGAGCCTGCCGCAAAGAGCGATCCCTTTGTTGCGCCATAAAGGCAGGTGTTGCCAACCACCGCCGGTGCCTTGAGCGCTTCGCGGACAGGGGGGGTCACGACAATCTCCGCGCCCGACAGACCCTTGCCGACATAGTCGTTGGCATCGCCCACCAGCTCGATCCGCAAACCTGTCGCGCCAAAGGCACCGAGCGACTGCCCTGCTGACCCCTTGAGCCGCAAGCAAAGATGACCAGCGGGCAGGCTGTGTGCGCCGAAGCGGCGAACGATCTCGCCCGACGTCCGTGTACCAACCGCTCGGTGTGTGTTCCTGACGGTGTAGGTCAGCTGCATCTTCTCCCGCCGCTCCCAAACGGGTGCAGCGTCAGCGAGGATTTGCTGATCAAGCGTCGGATCGACCTCGTTACGACCTGTCCGTGTGCTGCGCGGCGGCCGTGTGCCAACCTCCGCCCGCACCAGGAGCGGACCAAGGTCGAAGTCATCAAGCAGCGCCGAACCGCGGCTTTGCTGGCGCAGCAGGTCAGCGCGGCCAATCACATCTTCGAGGGAACGCGCACCGATTGAGGCCAGGATCTCCCGCGTCTCCTCAGCAATGAAGGTCATAAGGTTGACGACATGATCAGCCGTGCCGGTGAATCGGTCACGCAGTCGCGAGTCTTGCGTACAGACCCCTACCGGACAGGTGTTGGAATGACACTGGCGCACCATCAAACAGCCCATCGCGACAAGCGACAGCGTCCCGATGCCGTACTCCTCCGCACCCAACATCGCTGCGATCACGACATCACGGCCTGTTTTGATGCCGCCATCCGTCCGTAACGTGATCGATTCGCGCAAGCGATTGAGTGAGAGGACTTGGTTGACCTCCGCGAGGCCCAGCTCCCAGGGACTTCCAGCAAACTTGATAGAGGTTTGCGGGCTGGCGCCCGTGCCACCGACATTCCCCGAAATGAGAATAACATCAGCCTTCGCCTTGGCGACGCCGGCTGCGATCGTTCCAACGCCTGCGGAGGAGACCAGCTTGACGCATACGCGTGCGATTGGGTTCACCTGTTTGAGGTCAAAGATGAGCTGCGCCAGATCCTCGATCGAATAGATGTCATGGTGCGGCGGCGGTGAGATGAGGGTGACCCCCGGCGTCGCATGCCGCATCTTGGCGACGAACTCTGTCACCTTGAAGCCAGGCAGCTGTCCGCCCTCTCCCGGCTTTGCGCCCTGTGCGACTTTGATCTCGATCTCGCGGCACTGATTGAGATATTCAGCACTGACACCAAAACGTCCGGAGGCCACCTGTTTGACGACGGAGTTCATGTTGTCGCCGTTCGGGAGCGGGGTGTAGCGTGCGGGGTCTTCTCCGCCTTCGCCAGAGACCGACTTCGCTCCGATCCTGTTCATCGCAACGTTGAGAGCACCATGCGCCTCAGGCGAGAGGGCGCCAAGGGACATGCCTGGCGTCAAGAAGCGCTGGCGAATAGCGTTGACGCTCTCGACCTGATCGAGAGGGATGGGCCTTCCTTCGCGGAAAGTCAGAAGGTCACGCAGACTGATTTGACCCGCGCCTTTGGACGCCTCGACAAAACGCCGATAGGCGTCCTGGTCGTCATTCCGTACCGCGTTTTGCAGCTCCCGGATCATTTCGGCTTCATAAACATGGCGCTCACCACCGCTCCGAACACGGTAGAAGCTGCCAACGGGCAGCGCTTCGACACGGTCGTCCCATGCCTTTGCATGCACGCCTGCGAGCATCCGCTCGATCCCGCTGAGGCCCAAGCCCGAAAGACGCGACGACGCACCGGGCAAGAACTGATCAACCAGGCTCCGAGAGAGGCCGAGCACCTCAAAATTGCATCCCCCGCGATAGGCGGAGAGAACCGAGACGCCCATTTTGGAGAGGATCTTGAGGAGGCCATCCTCCACCGCTTTTTTGTAGCGGAGGGTCAACGGTCCGATGTGTTCATTCCCGTAAAGACCATCAGCCTGCTGCGCTGCAATGGTGTCAAGGGCGAGATAGGGGTTGACGGCCGTCGCTCCTACACCGATCAACACGGCCGCATAATGGCTATCGAGGCATTCCGAAGCGCGCACTGTGATCGAACATTTCGAGCGCAGCTGCTGCTTCACGAGCGCGGAATGCACGGCGGCAACAGCGAGAACCATCGGGACACCCATACGCTCCGGCCCCTGATGTTCATCAGTGAGGACCAGGTGACTGGAGCCATCGCGCACGGCGGACAGCGCTTCGGTGACAATATCTTCCAGCCGGGTCTGGAGGGCGGCGCCCGCCGGCTCGGTCAACGCACTGCGCAGGATCGAGCAATCGATGGCTGCGCCCTGGCCGCCAAGCTCAACCGAGAGCCGCTCCAGCATCCCGTTGGTGAGGATCGGACCATCGAGGACGAAAACATCCGTCTGGGTCTCATCTTCGGCCAAGATGTTGCCCAGGTTCTTGAAACGGGTCTTGAGGCTCATCACCCGCCCCTCACGGAGCGGGTCGATTGGCGGGTTGGTCACCTGGCTGAACCGTTGACGGAAGAAATGGGGCAACGGCCGATACTGATCAGAGAGGACAGCAAGCGGCGTATCGTCCCCCATCGAGCCGATCGCCTCTTTGCCGTCAATCGCCATCGGCTTCAGGATCAAGTCGAGGTCTTCACGCGTCAGACCAGCGCCAAGCTGGCGACGGCGAAGGGCTTCAGCATCGAAAAGACGTTCCTCAGCACCCGGCCCGATGATGGGGTCGAGTTCTTTCACATTGCCGAGCCATTTTTGATACGGGTGCGCCCTCACGAGCGAACCGATAACATCGTCCTGGTCGAGGAACTTCCCTTCCGCGAGGTCGGCAGCGATGATCCCGCCCGCCGCAACAGCGCCGCGGACCGTCACCTGTTTATCGTTGAGCGGGCACATGCCCGTCTCCGATCCCACGGCCAGCAAACCATCCGCTGTCAGAGCATAGCGCAGCGGCCGGAGGCCATTGCGATCAAGCCCAGCAATCACATAGCGGCCATCGAAAGCGCAGATGGCAGCGGGGCCGTCCCATGGCTCCATCACGGCGTTGCAATACTCATAGAGCGCGCGCACTTCGGGCTTCATCACGTCGCCGCGTTTCGACCACGCCTCAGGCATCAACAGCGCTTTGGCCATCAGTGCGCTGCGCCCGGCGCGGACGAGCAGCTCAAAAACGCCGTCGAGCGCTGCGCTGTCCGACGCACCCGGAAGAATAACCGGCTTCACATCGTCATCGTGAAGACCAAAAGCGCGGCTCGCCATTTCTGGCTCATGGCTCTCCATCCACCTGATATTGCCGCGTACGGTGTTGATCTCACCATTATGCGCCAGCATCCGGAACGGTTGCGCCAGACGCCATTCAGGGAAGGTGTTGGTGGAATACCGTTGGTGGAAAATCGCGAAAGCTGAACTGAAGGCCTCATCCTGCAGGTCGTGATAGAAAGCGTCGATATCCTGGGCCCGGAACATGCCCTTATAAATCACGTCTTCCATCGACAGCGAGCAGATATAGGCATCGGACAGACGCTCGGCCTGGAGTCTGTTTTCAATCCGGCGCCGGACGATAAAGAGATGCCGCGCGACCTCTGCTGATGGACGATCTTGAGGATCAAAGAAAAGGACCTGCTCGATCTCTGGCCGCGCTTCGCGGGCCTGATCGCCAATCACGGTCTCATCGATCGGAACCTGGCGCCAACCATAAAGGCTGAGGCCAAAGGACAAGACCTCCGCCTCGATGATGGCACGTGCGCGATCCTGCGCCGCAAAATCCGTCCGAGGCAGGAAGATCATGCCGACGCCGATGGCGCGATCACCCGGCTCATGCCCCGCCGCACGGACGCAAGCGCGGAAAAACGCTTGCGGCACACCGGTGCGCAAGCCCGCGCCATCGCCGGTCTTTCCATCCGATGCGAGGGCACCGCGGTGCCAAACATTGTTAAGCGCCGCGATCGCCTTGGTGACGACCTCACGGCGCGGCTCGCCATCAAGCGCGGCGACAACACCGACGCCGCAGGCATCATGCTCATCAGCACGCCGATAAAGGCCGCGGGACTCAAGATCCTCGCGCGAAAGAACAGAAGACATTATGCGTTGACCGACTGAAGGGTTTGAGTAGCGCGCGCCTTCTCGGCCGCGCGCTCTTGCAGATAGGTGTGGATACCGGCGGCTGCCTTCTGGCCATCATGGACGGCCCAGACGACGAGGCTGGCGCCGCGGACGATGTCGCCGGCCGCAAAAACGCCAGGCTCGGCCGTCTCGAAACTCTCACCGTTCACGCGCAATGTGCCCCGCCTTGAGACCTCCAGGGTGGGGACGCCGAACGCGGTGACGATATCTTCTGGCTCAAAGCCAAGCGCCGCGATCACGAGATCAGCGGCGAGGAGCACTTCTCCGCCCGCCACCTCTTCAGGCTGCTGACGACCTGTGCGATCTTTGGGGCCGAGCCGCATGCGCGCAACATTGACGCCAAGGCTGTCGCCCTGCTTGCTGACAGATTTGGGGTTCGAGAGCCAACGGAAGATGACACCCTCTTCCTCCGCATGCGCAACTTCCCGCGCAGATCCCGGCATATTGGCGCGGTCGCGACGATAAAGGCAGGCCACTTCGTTCGCGCCCTGCCGGACGGCGGTGCGGACACAGTCCATGGCCGTGTCGCCGCCGCCGATCACCACCACGCGCTTTCCGTCCGCATTAAGAGCACCACTGTCAAATGCAGGGACCGCATCGCCAAAGCCTTTGCGGTTGGATGCCGTAAGATAGGTCAGGGCCGGGACCACTTGTCCAGGTTCACAAGGCGCAGGCAAGGGCCGCGCTTTGTAGACGCCGGTCGCGATCAGAACCGCGTCGTGCTTAGCGCGAATGTCCGCAAACGGCATCGCACCGCCAATATCGGCATTCTGCACAAACTGAACCCCGGCATCAGACAAACGATCCACACGCCGCCCAACCACATCCTTTTCGAGCTTAAAACCAGGAATGCCATAGGTGAGAAGGCCGCCCGCGCGATCATAGCGGTCATAGATCGTGACCTGATAGCCCTCCGATCGCAGATGATCAGCGGCAGCCATCCCGGCAGGGCCCGCGCCGATGATCCCGACGCTTTCAGAGCGCTCAGCATCAGGCGCGATCGGCTCAACCCAGCCTTCATCCCACGCGCGGTCTGTAATCGTTTTTTCAATCGCACCGATGGTGACCGTTCCGTGACCAGATTGTTCGATCACGCAAGACCCTTCACAAAGCCGGTCCTGCGGGCAAATCCGACCACAGATTTCTGGCATGGCCGATGTGCTCGACGACACCGCATAGGCCTCACGAAACTCACCCTCCGCAGCAAGACGAAGCCAGTCCGGAATATGGTTACCGAGCGGACAACCTGACGAGCAAAAGGGCACACCACATTGCGAGCACCGCGAGGCCTGCACCTTCGCAGCGGCTTCCTGGAAACCGTCATCAATCTCGCGAAAATCGCGAGCACGCTCATCCGCCGGACGTTTTTGCGGCGGATGACGCTCCTCATCCACAAAGCGGAGCATGTCAGCCATTGTTTCGTTCCCTGGACGTTGACCGGGCGTGCAGCGGCGCTGGCCTGAGCGGAGGCGCAACATCAAGGTCGTCATTGCCCACGCGCTGCGGAGCGGTCCTTAGAGGCTCTCCTCGCACCGCACAAGAAAAAGCAGCGCGTTCGTCTGATTTCATCGCCCATAAGAGCATATTATGTCACACCTCACCGAGCGCTATGGAGACGATGGCGCGAGCGCCTTAATTAATCAGTTAAGCACCCTAGCCGCCGTCAACACGCCTCGTTACGATCATTTCCGTGAGCAAAAGCGTTGCAAACCCTCGGCCACAGGCCCGCCCTGAGAAAAAGCCCAATGACACACGGCAGTCCCTGATCGCGGCTGCCGCGACCCTTATGGGCGAAAAAGATACCCTCGACATCTCCCTCGCCGAGATTGGCCGCAGAGCGAATGCCAACTCCGCGCTCATCAAGTACTACTTCGGCAGTAAGGAGGGCCTGCTGATGGCGGTCCTCGAGCAGGACTTCGCAACAGGCCTGCGGCGTCTCGAGCGGCTGGTGCAATCGGACCGGTCGCCGGAAGATAAGATGCGGCTCCATATCAAAGGCCTGGTCGAGACCTATCACAGCCACCCCTATCTCAATCGGCTGGTGCAGAAGATGTCGCGTGAGGCCCTGCCAGAGAATGTCGAACGCCTGGCCGACGCCTTCATCAAACCGATCTCCGAGGCGCAATCGAAGATCTTAGAAGACGGCGTGGCCGCTGGCGTTTTTCGGCCGATTGCGCCGTGGTCGTTCTATTTCCAGGTCGTCGGGTCAGCTAGCCATATTTATGGCCACCGCTATGTGCTGAAATCGGGCCTGGGCGTGTCGCACCTGAGCAAAAAACAGCACGAGCAGAACATCGAGCAGGTCGTCGACATCATCATGCGGGGGATCGCTGTCTAGCTGTTCAGTGACACCGTCAGCGACGAAATAGCGTGCACGAAGTTGTTGGGCGCGATTTGCATATCCCCCGTCCACAGAATTTCAGGGAACCGCGCCAAGATCTTCCGGTAGGCCGCGTCCAGCTGCATGTTGGCGACCCGCTGGCCGAGGCAGACATGCGGTCCGATACCGAAAGCGATATGATCCTTTGCGTTCTGGCGCTCCACATCGAACGCATCAGGGTTCTCGAAAATGGCGTCGTCGCGGTTCGCAGCGCCATAATACATGACCACCTTCTCGCCCTCAGCGATCTTCTGTCCGGCCACCTCGCAATCCTTGGTCGCGGTCCGGCGCATATAGATCACCGGCGAGACAAAGCGGATCGCCTCATGGACCATGTTGGGGATGAGATCAGGGTTTTCCAGCAGTTTCGCCTTTTGCTCCGGGAATTCTGTCAGCGCCTTCATGGTCCCAGACAACGAGTTCCGTGTCGTGTCGTTCCCTGCAAAGACGATCAAGAGCCAGGAACCATCGAGATACTCCACGGGCAGCTCATCACCTTCGAGTGTTGCCTTGGCGATCGCTGTCAAAAGATCTTCCCGAGGATTGGCACGACGATCGGTGAGGATGTCCCGTCCGTAGTCGAACATCTCTTGAATCGCCGCCATGAACGTCATGATCATGGCCGGGTCGACCTCGCCGAGGCTCTTTTGCGCGATGGTCTCAGACGCCAACTCAAGATGGTGCATCCACCCGACAAGCTTGGGCCTGTCCGCCTCCGGAACACCCAGCATCTCGCAGAGGGTGAAAAGCGGAAGCTCTGCTGAGAAATACTTGACCATATCGAGCTCAGGACCTGCATCGGCCATGTTGTCGAGCAGGTGGTCCACTTGCGTCTCCACCCGGCTTTTCAGCTCCGCCACATAGCGGGGCGTAAAGAACGGCATGTGCTCGCGGCGCAAGGGAAGGTGATGGGGCTGATCAAGCGTGATCATCGTGTTGAGACTGGCCGGCAAGAGGAGCGGGTGGCGCGTCGCAGGATCACCATAAGAGAGATTGATGCCGCCGCGCTGGGATGAAAACGTCTCGGTATCAAGCTCGATCGCTTTGACATCGTGATAGCGCGTCACCGCCCAGAACCCAGGCCCGTTCCGGTCGTCGCTGTAAGGCTCAGGACACCAACAGACCGGCGCCTCTTCCCGCATGCCCTTGAACATATCAAAGGGCTGCCCCTTCATGAACTCTTTGTTCGAGGACAGATCGACTGATAGATCGAAGCTATATTTGCGATCATAGGTCGGCTCGGCCGCTTTGCCGTCGTCGTCCTGAAAGGTCTCGCTTACAAGTGGCAGCATGGAAGAGGCTCCGCTATTGGTGAGGTTGCAGGATCATCCAACGATCCCTCGATCTTTATAATCCTGATACGCATCGGTTTGCCCAAGCTCTACGAAGAGGGCCTCGGTGTCTGCGCCGGTGATTGGCGGCGGTGTGGGTGCGTCGGTCATCGTACCCGAATAGCGCGGCGCTGGCGCAGGTTGAACGAAAGGTCCAACTTGCGTGAACGTACCGCGTTCCACATTGTGTGGGTGCTGCGGCGCTTCCTTGAGGGACAAGACCGGCGCGAAACACGCGTCCGTGTGCTCGAGAATGGCGCACCATTCGTCACGGCTTTTGGTCTTGATGACCTCAGCCAGCTTTACTTTCAACGACGGCCAATGCTCCTTGTTGAGCTGCTCATCATAGGACGGATCATCAAGCCCGGCGCGCTCGCGGAGCTCGGCATAGAATTGCGGCTCGATAGCGCCCAGAGCCACATAGAGACCATCGCTGGTCTCGTAAGTGTCATAGAAATGCGCACCAGTATCGATGACATTGTCACCGCGCTGATCAGTCCAAAACCCTGCGTCTTTGAAGCCGTAGATCATGCTGGCAAGCACTGCCGAGCCATCGGTCATGGCGCAGTCTATTACCTGGCCGTCCGCGCCATTCTTTACAGCCAGCAGTGCACTGACCATACCGAAGGCGAGCATCATCGCCCCGCCGCCAAAGTCACCAACGAAGTTGCAGGCAGGCGTGGGCTTGTCGCCTGCCCGGCCTGAGGCGTGGAGCGATCCTGAGAGGGCGATGTAATTGATATCGTGGCCCGCATAGGGCGCGTAGGGACCAGTTTGGCCCCAGCCGGTCATGCGGCCATAGACAAGCTTGGGATTGACCCCAAGCAAGTCATCCGGGCCGAGACCTAAGCGCTCCATCACCCCGGGCCGAAATCCCTCGATAATCCCATCGGCAGTTTTTACGAGGTCCTTGGCCAAGGCGACGCCCTCCGGCGTCCGCGTGTTGATCGCGATCGATTTGCGCGACCGCAAGAGCGGGTCCGTCGGCGCCGTGAAGGCACCAATCCGGTCGATACGGATGACCTCCGCGCCGTGATCGGCGAGCATCATCCCGCAGAACGGTCCTGGACCGATTCCGGCGAACTCGATAATCCGTAGACCGCTCAGTGGACCCGCCATGATGCTGTCTTTCCCCGCTTAGCGCGGCGCCATCCGGATCGCGCCGTCGAGGCGAATGTCCTCACCGTTCATATAAGGGTTACGGCAGAGCTCAAGCGCCAGCCGAGCAAACTCATCGGGCTGCCCTAGACGCGCAGGATTCGGCACCGACGCGCAAAGCGCCTGGTAAGCTGGCTCTGGCAATCCAGCGAGCAGCGGCGTGTCGAAGATACCGGGCAAGATCGTGTTCACCCGGATCAACTCACGCGCGAGGTCCCGCGCGATGGGGAGTGTCATCCCGACAACGCCCGCCTTGGATGCAGAGTAACTCGCCTGGCCGATTTGTCCGTCCTCCGCGGCGACGGACGCAGTGTTGACGATCGCGCCGCGTTCGCCGTCGACGGGGTCGAGGGTCATCATGCCGGCTGCGGATTTCGCGATGCATCGGAACGTGCCGACGAGATTGATCTGGATTATGAAGTCGAAGGACTCGGCGGGAAAGTGATTGATCTCGCCGGTCTTTTTGTCACGGCCCGCGGTTTTGATCGCATTGCCGATCCCCGCGCAATTGATCAAGATACGCTCTTGGCCGATTGCCTCACGCGCCTTGGCGAAGCCCGCATCGACGCTCTCGTCCGATGTGACGTTGACGTGGCAGAAGACGCCATCGAGTTCTTTGGCCAGCGCCACGCCCTTCTCCTCGTTGAGGTCAAAAAGCGCCACGCGGACGCCTTGTTCGGCCAGCCGGCGGGCCGTTGCCGCACCAAGGCCCGAGGCGCCGCCGGTGATCACAGCCGAAAGGGATGAATTGATTTCCATAATAGCAATCCTACAGTCTACAGATTTTTCAAACGCGTTCGATGATGACAGCAGGCGCCATGCCGCCAGCCGCGCACATGGTGATGAGTGCGTAGCGGCCGCCCGACCGCTCCAGCTCATCAAGAGCGGTGCCGATCAGGACTGAGCCCGTCGCGCCGATCGGATGGCCAAGCGCGATGGCGCCGCCATTGATGTTCACCTTCTCGCGATCGAGTTCCAGATCACGGATGAATTTCTCCGCAACAACGGCGAAGGCTTCGTTGATCTCAAAAACGTCGATATCATCGATAAAGAGTCCCGCGATCCGCAACGCCTTCTGCGCCGCGGGGACCGGGGCATTGAGCATCAGCGTCGGGCAGTCGCCCATATTCGCCATCGCCACGACCCGCGCGCGGGGTTTTAGGCCTTTGCTCTTGGCGTAGTCTTCCGATGCCAGAAGAAGCGCGGCTGCACCATCCACCACGCCCGAGGAGTTTCCGGCATGGTGGATATGGTTGATGCCATCCTTGAGCTGAGGATAAACGTCGGTGATTTGCGAGCCATAGGTCTCCCCCGCCTCGCCGATCGGCACACCGACAAAGGCCTCGAAGAAGGGGTTCAGACCACCGAGACCTTCGATCGTCGTGCCCGGCCGCGGAAACTCGTCTTTTGAGAGCGCGATGGAGCCGTCATCATTCTTCACGGGGACCAAGGCGCCGTCAAAGCGACCCTCCTCGATCGCCTGGGCCGCGCGCCTTTGGCTCTGAAGCGCGAGGGAATCCGCCGCCTCGCGGTCGATCCCTTCGAGCGTCGCAATGGCATCGGCGCAGACGCCTTGATGCGACTGCGGATGTTTGGCGCGGAGAGCGAGATTGCCCGAGTCGAGCACCTGCGGCTCACCGGGGACAGCGATGGCGGCCGCATGGCTCATCATCTCCGTGCCGCCAGCAACGACGACCTGCTCCATCCCCGACATGATCTGCGCCGCCGCCATGTTGAGTGCGGTGATGCCGGAGCCGCAAAACCGATCAAGGGTGACACCCGACGAGCGCACATCATAGCCCGCTTCCAGCGCGGCCATCCGGCCAAGATCATTGCCCTGCTTACCGCGTTGGGTCGATGTGCCCCAGATGATGTCGTCGACATCCGCCGTATCAAGATCATTACGCTCTTGAATGGCCGCAAGAACCGTCGCGCCGAGGCGCTGGGGGTGAAGATGGGCCAGTGATCCCTTGCCCACCTTGCCGATGCCGCGGGGCGTGCGGCAGGCGTCGATAATCAGCGCTTCAGCCATCATCTGGTCCTTACTTGTTTTTCCATTCAGGCTGGCGCTTGGCGACAAAGGCCTGGACGCCCTCTTTGAAGTCCTCAGTCTGCATCAGCTCCATGAAGACCTTGCCCGTGCCGTCGAGCGATTGGGCCAGCGGCTCCATTGCTTCGTATTCGTTCAGCACACGTTTGCTGGCGCGCACCGAGGACGGCGACACAGCAAGGATCTCATCAGCCAGCGTCCGCGCCGTCTCCATCACGCCGGAGCCCTCTTTGTCTGAGATGCGATTGACGATACCGAGCGCCTTTGCCTCCTCCGGTAGGACATGCCGACCGGTCAGGATCATCTCCATCGCCATCTTCCGGCCAATGTTTCGGGTCAGGCGCTGCACGCCGCTCGCGGCCGCGAAGAGGCCGACCTTCACTTCTGGCAGCGCGAACTTCGCATTGGGTGCCGCGACAATGAGATCGGTGGACAGAGCAATTTCCATTCCGCCGCCCATAGCGACACCGTTCACGGCGGCAATGATCGGTTTTTCCCGATCGAAGCGCGAAGTCAGCCCCCCGAAACCGCTGGGCGGTGAGCTGATATCGCCGCCAGACGCCGTGGCTTTCAGATCATTGCCGCTGCAAAACGCCTTGTCACCTTCGCCGGTGATGATCGCCACCCAGAGATCCTGATCCGCCTCATAAGCATCCCAGATCTCATGAAGCTCCTTATGCGCTGGACCGTGGAGCGCGTTGTAATTCTCCGGCCGGTTCAGGGTCACGACAAGAAGGTGACCCTCCTTCTCTACTTTGACGAATTCGTACTCACCCATAGGACGTCTCCTGGTTGGTGTGAAAATCTAGAGCGAGCGGGCAATCAGCAGGCGCATAATCTCGCTGGAGCCACCGAAGATCCGTGTGACCCGCGCATCGCGATACATTTTCGCGATGGGATACTCATTGATGTAACCAGCGCCGCCATGGAACTGGAGGCACTGATCCACGCAGCGCCCCTGCAGCTCGGTGATCCAGAGCTTGGCAATCGCCGCGGTCGTCGTATCGCACCCGCCCTCAAGCACACGCTTGATGCAGTCATTGAGAAACACACGGCAGATCGTCGCTTCGGCCTTAAGGTCGGCCAGCTTGAACTGCGTGTTTTGAAAATCGATCACACGGCGGCCAAAGGCCTTGCGCTCGCTCGTGTAAGCGACCGTCTCGTTAAGCGCCTGCTCGATGGCCAGCATGGATTGCACTGCGATGATGACCCGCTCACCGGGCAGCTCGCCCATCAATTGGTAGAAGCCTCGCCCCTCTTCACCGCCAAGAAGATTGTCCGCGGGCACAAAGACATTGTCGAAGAAGAGCTCCGAGGTGTCCTGCGCCGTCTGGCCGATTTTATCGAGGTTCTTGCCGCGGCTGAAACCCTCAGCCTCCTCCGTCTCGAGAACAAGAAGCGAGGTGCCAGCAGCGCCTTGCTCGGGGTCCGTCTTACAAACAACCACAACGAGATTGGCGATTTGGCCGTTGGAAATCCACGTCTTGGAGCCGTTGATGCGATAGCCATTGCCATCTTTTTTGGCCGTGGTTCGGATCGCCTGGAGATCGGAACCTGCATCAGGCTCGCTCATGGCGATCGCGGAGATGAACTCGCCGCTGGTTAGCTTAGGGATCCAGCGCTTCTTCTGTTCCTCCGTACCGTGATTGATGATGTAGGGCATGATGATGGTGTTGTGCAGGCTCGCCGCAAATCCGCCGACAGCCTTGTGGTGCTGCTGTTCGACAACCACCACGTCATGACGGAAATCACCGCCATGACCGCCAAACTCGGCGGGGGCCGAGACGCCCAAAAGACCGGCCTCGCCCGCCTCACGCCAGAAGGCAGGCTCGACTTTGCCGTCTGCCTCCCACTGCGCGACCCGCTCGCGGGGCGCGTGGCGCTCAAAAAACTTACCCGCTGCGTCGGAGAACATCTCGATCTCCGGATCGGTCATGAAATCGGGACGCGGAACATCAATCACGGCCATCGGCGCTCTCCACATTGCTGGCCCGCAGGCAGCGAAGCTGCAGGAAAAAAGCGGCCGGAGTTAACGCTGAGGGGGTCGCGCATCTCCGGCTCATAAATTAATTGCTTAATTAGTTAGAAGGGGAAAAAGCGCCCGTCAACGCTGGGTTTGCAGGGTGCAGTGCAGCATAAATCTCACGCCGCAGAACCAGCGAAATCGCAGCGCCAGAGCCTCGACAGACGCGGCCACTTGCGCATTTACTGTTGGTCTTAGAGCCACCAGAGGACTCAAAACACCGCGCCATGGCCACGACCCAAGCCCCCACCGAAAACACCTTTGACTACATCATCGTCGGCGGCGGATCCGCGGGCGCGGTCTTGGCCAACCGGCTGAGCGACGATCCGTCCGTCCGCGTCTGTTTGCTAGAAGCTGGACCCGCCGATACCAGTCCACTGATCAAAATGCCGTCGGGATTTGCGTTCATGCCGCAGCTGGCGCCGAAGCTCAATTGGGCCTTTGACACCGTGCCCCAGAAGCACATGAATGGTCGCGTCTGCTATCAACCACGCGGCCGAACGTTGGGCGGCTCAAGCTCGATCAACGGCATGATCTATATCCGTGGGTCGCGCCATGATTATGATCGGTGGGCGGATGCTGGTTGTACAGGCTGGGCCTATGACGATGTCCTCCCCTACTTCAGAAAGTCTGAGGACAATGCACGCGGTGCGGATGACTATCATGGATCCGGCGGGCGATTGTCGGTATCGGACCTGCGCTATTGTAGCAGCGCTGGCCATGCCTTCCTTGAAGCGACACGCGAGCTTCAACTGCCCCAAAATGATGATTTCAACGGAGAAAAACAGGATGGGTTCGGACCCTATCAGCTCACCCAGCGCGACGGGCAACGCTGCTCGACGAGTTTTGCCTTTCTCCACGACATCAAGGACCGGTCGAACCTCACAATCATCACCGACGCGTTGACTGAGCACGTTCTTTTCACTGATCATCGCGCGACAGGCGTGGCCGTGACGATCAAGCGGAAGAGCTGCTCGCTGCACGCCCGCCGCGAGGTCATCCTCTCAAGCGGGGTGTTCGGATCAGCGCAGATTTTGCAACTCTCCGGGATCGGACCCGCCGAGCACCTCAAGAGCGTCGGCATCAATGTGCGGGTGAACGCCACCTCCGTCGGCGAGAACCTGCAAGATCACCTCGATTGGACGGGCATCTACAAATCGACAGCCAAGGACACGTTTGGGCTTCACTGGCCGTTCTTCTCGTCCTTCTTCTCCTCGCTGAAAGCCTATCGCACCAAACGCGAGGGTATCCTGACCACCAACTTCGCAGAGGTCGGCGGCTTTATCCGAACCAATCCGGAGGAGGAGGAAACGGACATTCAGCTGCACTTTGTCAATACAATCGTTGACGATCACGGACGAAACAAGCATTTCGGCGTCGGTGTCTCATGCCACGCATGCTTGTTGCGACCACAGAGCCGAGGCACCGTGCGCCTCGCATCACCCCACGCGCAAGACGCGCCGCTCATCGACCCCAATTTCTTAGCCGAGCAGGATGATCTTGATCGCCTCAGAAAGGCTGCGCGGATCAGTCAACGGATCATGGCGGCCCCGGCCATCGCTGAACTGATGACCGAGCAGCTCTATATCCAAGACGACGCGACCGACCAGGAGCTGGAAGAAGACATCCGCAATCGGTCGGACACGATCTATCACCCGGTCGGCACCTGCCGGATGGGGAGCGATACCGGCTCCGTCGTAGACCCCGAACTCCGCGTTCGCGGGGTCGAGGGCCTTCGGGTCGTTGACGCATCGATCATGCCCACGCTCGTCTCCGGCAACACCAACGCACCGACTATCATGATCGCGGAAAAAGCCGCTGACATGATCAACGAGGCGGCCTAAGTTCCAAGTGTAGCGCATGCCGGAGGGCAAGACATGGTGAGCCGTCTGAACGCCGTTGTCGCCGCTGGCCTCGCATTCGCACTCACGGCTTGCACCATCACCTCTCCGACCACTGACGGGGTGAGTGCCTACCTGAGGTCTGCCTGGCCCACAGCCGAGGCTGAGTTCGCGCCGCTAGCACAACAGGGCGATACAACAGCGCAGTTCTATATGGTCGTGATGTCGATCCGGGGGCTGCTTGACGCTCCCTTGGATGAGGAGACCCAGCGATCCTACCTTGTCTCTTCCGCCAGCGGAGGAGAGCTCCGCGCGCTCGGCCTCATGGTTTGGCTGTCTGCAGACACTGACCAACGGCGTGAATGGTTAGACGCCTACAGGACCAGCTGGGCCGAGGTGCATTCCCTTAATCGTGGCGACAATCTTGGCCAGCAGCTGCGGATGCTGAGTGCGATGGACAGCGAGTTGGTCGAACCGATGGAAGAGCTGATCGGTGGCCCGCTCTCAAGTGGTGCGTTCTCCAATCTGTTTCTCTCGATTACGCAGGAGACGGAAGATGATTTCTTACGCGCATCACTCGCGCTCAGTGACGCCGATTTCCTCACCGTTGATCAGGCGCTTGCTCGCGACAAAAATAAGTACGCACAAGCGCGTCTTGCGCTGCGCCATCGCGAGGGGCGCGGCGTGGACCAAAACGACCGGAAGGCGATACGGCTGTTGCGGGCAGCGGGTTCCACAACGCCGGGCACGCACAATTGCCTCTATCAGCCAGAAGTTGGCAATACCCCTGCATCGCTGCAGTGTTTTGGTCAGGGCCCATCAATTCCAGCCGTCGCCCGCGCACAGTTAGAGCTCTGTCAGATGTACGCGTTTGGCCAGGGTACAGAACAAGACCAAGGCAAGGCTGAGTTTTGGTGCAACAGAGCCATGCGCGATGCGCGATATCGCACCCGTGCACGGGACGTTCTTATCGAGATGGACGCTTTAGAACCTGCTGAATGAGGCGCTCCAACTGCTCTCCATACGCACCATCGAGTGCGCCGAATCGTTCGTCGCCGAAAATCCCGCGCAAGGTCGGCTCTGACACCGCAAAATAGTTGATCGCGCCGAGAAGCTGATAGATCGCCGCGAGCGCCTCCACCGCCGACGCGGCTCGCCACGCGGGAACCGCCCGCATCATCGCGACAAGCTCCTCCAAAAAAGCCTTGAGATACCAAACGCCAGCGGTGCTGGCACGCCTTTGATTGTCGAGCAGCTCGCGCATCAGCAGCCGTGAGCGCATCGCATCTTTAGGCGTCGTGCTGATCATCGCCAGAAGGTAGACCGTGAGCTGCGCCTCAGGATCATCGCTCGCGGCTATCGCCTGGGCCCGCACGCGCTCAAAATCGCGGGAGATCCCTTCCAGCACTTCGCCATAGAGCTTCGCCTTGGTCGAGAAATGATGCAGCAGCGCCTGCTTCGTCAGCCCCACCTCATCGGCAATGTTGGCGATGCTCACACCGTAAAAGCCGCGCTCGGCAAAGAGCACCGTTGCCGCTTCGAGCAAGTGATCACGGGTCGTCTGGGACATAGAGCCTGCGCTTCGCTGTGCGCTCCTCTTGACACCTACCGACCGGTAAGTCCATAACTTACCGGTCGGTAGGTAGCGCAATGACGGGAGGAAGCCGCCATGAAACGCGAGACAGAGCTAGAGCTGATCGATGAGCTTCTGGGCCTGAAAGCACAGAAGTCGCCGTTCTTGGACGAGGCGACGGCACGCAACCCGGTCACCCATTACACAAGCGATGAGCGCTTCCAGCAGGAAAGAGATCTGATCTTCGGTGAACTCCCTCACGCGGTTGCGCATGTCAGTGAACTGACCAAGCCCGGCGATTTCATGCGCTGCGAGGCGGCAGGTGTGCCCATCCTTCTCACAAAAACAGCGGAGGGAGAGACCCGCGCCTTTATCAACGCTTGCCGCCATCGCGGCACGCGCTTGGTCGACGATGACAAGGGATGCAAGCGTCGCTTCTCATGCCCTTATCACGCCTGGACCTATGCCAACACAGGCGAGCTTCTGGCGGCACCGCACTTCGATTCAGGTTTTCCTGATACGGATAAATCCAAGCTCGGCCTGATCGAGTTGCCTTGCCAAGAGCGTTATGGCCTCGTCTGGGTGATGACGACACCGGATGCGGTGCTTGATCTTGATGCCTCGTTCGCGCCGCTGGCTGAGGAACTCGACGCGCTGGGCATGGCGGATCTCGCCGTCGCTGCTGAGGGAACAGCGACGCGCCATGCAAACTGGAAGATCCTGGTTGAAGGCGGTATCGAAGCCTATCACTTCAAAGTCGCCCATCGCTCGACCATCGGGCCGCATTTTGAGGACAATCTCTCAAGCTACCGAACGTTTGGTGATCATATGCGCGCCGTCCTGCCAAGGACGAGCCTCGCCAAGGTCGATGCGTCCGATCGCGGCAGCTGGCGCCTCCGGGACCATGCTAATATTCTCTATACGTTGTTCCCGAGTACACAGCTGCTGGTCCAGCAGGACCACGTGGTGTGGATTCGATCGAACCCGAAAGGTCCAGGCACGACAGAGCTGCGGATCGCCACCCTTGCTCCCCCGACAGAAGATAGCGACCGCTGGAAGCGCAACCATGAGATCACGACACTGACATTGGACGAGGATTTCGTGATCGGTGAGAGCATTCAGGCCACGGCGCTATCGGGTGCAAACACCGATATGCTGTTTGGCCGGTTTGAAGGTGCGCTGACGCAGTTCAACCGCACCGTCGACACGCATCTTGCTCGCTAAAAGAGAGTGGTACCGCCTCCCCGGTTCGAACGGGGGACCTCTTGATCCACAATCAAGCGCTCTAACCTACTGAGCTAAGGCGGCATCGTCTGGTGGTCACCAGAGCGAGGCTCATAAGGGAACAGGGCACGCGCGTCACCCCTTTTTCGGCGCTATCGGACCCTGGTCAACAGGTGCGGCCAAGACGGCCGATTTCGGTGCGCAGGCTGTTGATCCGTGTCTGGGAAGCGGGGTGGGTCGAGGCGAATTCTGGAGGCCGGGACTGGCCAGCCGAAGCCCGGGCCATGCCCCGCCAGAAGGTGATCGCTTCGCAAACATCATAGCCCGCCCGCTGCATATAGCGGACGCCGCCGACATCGGCTTCCAGCTCGTGTTTGCGGCTGAAGGGCAGGATCGCCCCATAGATCGCGCCAATACCAAGCGCCTGCGCGGCGGCGGAGCTGCGGTCTTGGCAGTTTGCATCGCGGCTGTCGCAGCCTGATCCGAGCGCCACCGTCGCGCCAATGATGCCGACCGATGCGAGGACATTTTGGCTGTAGCGCTCAGCGGAGTGCCGATACTTCACGTGCGCAATCTCGTGACCGACCACGGCAGCAAGCTGCGAATCATTGGCCATGATATCCATGATGCCGGTGTAGATGCCGATCTTGTTCCCCGGCAGCGCGAACGCATTCAGATCATCGCTTTCAAAAACCAGATACTCCCACTGCGCCGGGTTCTCGCCGGACGCTGACAGAAGCCGCGGCGCGACGCGGTTGAGCCGGGATGTGTAGGCCGGATCGCGCGAGACACGCTGCTGCTGCTTGATCTGGTTCCAGCTCGACGCCGCCGCCTGCGCCATGCTCGCCTCACCGGTGAAGATCAGCTGACTGCGGCCAAGCTCGGGATTGTAGGCGCAGCCCGTGAGGCCCGCCAAAACCACAAGACAGGCCAGTGTCCACGTGGTGATCCGTGTCGCCATCGTCATGATCCCTACTCGCGCCCCTGTCGCCGGCCACCATCCCTGGGCCGCCGTCTTTTCACGTTTCCTGACCAGGAAATGGTCCTGATTCAAGCCGCACCCTCTTCGATCGGCACCGACTTTGACAACGCGAGCCGCCCGCCATCGACGAACAGCACCTGGCCGGTGATGAAGGACGCCTCATCGCCGCAGAGGAAGTGGATGGCGTTAGCAACCTCTTTGGGCTCACCGCGGCGCCCCATCGGGGTCTGTTCGATCGTCGCCTTGCGTTGCTCAGCGGTGGTGACGCCCTGCTGGTCGAAGAGCTCCTTCACCCCGCCAATGCTCACCGCATTGGCCCGCGCACCATAGGGCGAGAGCGTCATAGCCACGGCCTTGGTGAGCTGCACGAGCGCTCCCTGGCTCGCTGCAAAAAGCGCGTCTTCCGTGTTGGCCGTGACCGCGTCGTTTGAGACGACGTTGACGATCGCGCCTGAGATGGCGGTGTCGACGCCGCCGTCGCTGGTATCCCCCGCCTGTTTGATGATCTGACGGGCGACCGCCTTGCTGATCAAAAAGGCTGAGCGGAGATTGCGGTCCATCACCTCGTTGAACTGGTCCTCGGTGGTCTCCAGCAAGGGCGCATGGTGATAGTGGGCCGCGCAGTGCGCCAGCACGTTCACAGCGCCGAAGCTGTCGAGCGCCTCGGCCATCACATTGTGCACATCAAGCGCGTGATGGAGGTCCGCTTGGATAAAGACCGCGCGACCGCCGCGGCTGATCACCTCGTCGCGCACCGCCTGGCCACCATCGCGGTCGGGGTCGGTGAGGAGCAATTTATCGGAGGATTTGGCGAAACGAAGAGCTGCTGCCCTTCCGAGCGTCCCGGCCGCGCCGGTCACGATAATCGAACGTCCCATGGGATCCCCGCTCATTCAGCCCTATACGACAACGCCCCGAGCAGGGCCGGGGCGCGTCGAGGGTTTTGAGGTCTAGCTGTGTAAGGTCTCCGATTGAAGGGTCAGCATCTCATCTTTGATGGCCAGTTTTTGACGTTTGATCTCGCTAATCCTCTCGTCATCAAAGGCCGGGTAACTTCGTTCTTCTTGGAGAGCGGCTTCAAGAGCCTGGTGACGTTCTGCGAGGGTGTCTAAACGTGCTTGAATGGTCATCAACGTCTCCTTTCAGCGTCCCGCCGGGGCAGAGGCGGGGTGTTAAACGAAGCACTGAGACAGCCTATCTGTCACGGACATTTCCCAGCATTTTGTGGGTATGTGAACTTGGTAAACAGCAAGATCTGCCGTTTTTTGAGAAAAATCAGGCTGATCCTATCTCGGTGGTAAGATCGCCTCACACCCAATTGTTACGATCAACGAGGGAATTTTAGACATGTCGGCCTCCAGACTCATCGTTGGCGTTAGCGGCGCTTCGGGCATGCTCTACGCCGATCGTCTGCTTGTGAAGGCGAAGGAAGCGGGGGCGGAAACCCATGTGGTTGTCTCCCGCGCCGCCAAGATGACCCTCGCCTATGAGATGGGCGAGGGTTTCGAATTTGCCGCGGCCGATCATGTATACGGCATCCAGGACGTCGGTGCGCCGATCGCATCGGGAAGCTTTGAAACCCTCGGCATGGTGGTTGTTCCGTGCTCGGTGCGGAGCATGTCGGAGATCGCGACCGGGGTGACATCAACGCTTCTCAGCCGCGCCGCCGATGTCTGCCTCAAAGAACGCCGGACGTTGGCACTCATGGTGCGGGAGACGCCGTTCCATTTGGGCCATCTGCGCACCATGACGGCCCTCGCCGAGATGGGAGCCACCATCGCCCCGCCACTTCCAGCCTTTTACGCCGAACCGGCGAGCATCGACGAGATGGTCGACCAGTCCGTCGGCCGGGTGCTCGATCTTTTCGGGCTGAAGGCGCCGGGCACCAAGCGTTGGGGCGAGGATCTTGAGAAGGGACGCCGCTAAGCCATGCGGCTCTGGGACTATGCCGTCCAGGTCTATGGGGTGGGCGGTATCAAAGACTGCCTGCTGACCTTGCAAGACAAGCATGGGGGCGATGTGAACATCGCCCTCTGGTGCCTTTGGTGCGGGCATCAAAACATCGCGGTGCCCGGCGCCGACGTGCCGAGCATTCTCTCAACCGCAGACAGCATCACGGCGGAGGTGGTCCGTCCATTGCGCCGGGCGCGACGCGCGCTCTCCGCGCCAAGGCCGGAGCAGGACGCAACCGCCTTTGCTGTGCTACGACAAGACGTGCTCGCGCTGGAGCTGCGGGCTGAGCAGCTGGTGCTGCAACAGCTTGAGCGCGCCACCCTCGAGACCTGCAGCCGAAGCGCGGACCGGGGCGGGATGCACGAGACCGCCTCGTCACTGTTCATGCTGGCGCTCAAGCACATGGACATCGCTCCCACGATCGACGATGAGGGCGATCCGGAGAGCCCGACGCGCCTCTTCGCGTCCATCCTGATGCTGGCGAAGGATCATGGTCCATGAGCGATGACGACAAACCGCGCTTCCAGGTCATCAACGGCCAGGGCGACGGCCGGGATGGCGGCGGGGCAGCGGCCAACGATGAGGGCTTGGAGCTGAAGATCCGGCAGCTCGAGGAAGAGCACCGTGACCTCGATCAAGCGATCGTGACGATGGAAGAGCGCATGCCCTATGATCGCCTCACCATCGGCCGGATGAAAAAGCGGAAGCTCGCCCTCAAGGATCAGATCGGAAAGCTCCGCGACGCGCTTTTTCCCGATATCATCGCCTGAAGCCGCTCGCGCTGGCACACAGTTGGCAGTAAGACCGCTTGTAGAAACCGAAAATGGTAGGAGTCGCCATGCGGATCGCTCTCTTGGCAGTTCTGTCGTCTCTGGCACTGGTCGCGTGCGCGTCGAGCATGACGGCGAAAGGCGAGCATATCGATGAGGACGCCCTGACCGCGAGCGGCTGGCGACCAGCGCCTTTGACGAACGCCAACGCGGCCGTGAAAACCAGCGCCGCTGCGGCCAGCACCTGGCGACCAGCGGCCCCCGCACGGCCACGTCCCGCGATGCCGGCGGCGCCGAACTTTGATCGTCCAGCCGCGCCCGCGAGTGCTGGCGCAGGCTTCACCGGCTGCACTGGCGAGCTGGAAGAGCAAGACTGTTTCGTTGATGGCCAGTGGGTGGACGCACTCGCCCGGTTTGAGCCGCAATCGGGACGGCACTGGTTCCTCGACCCCAAATCGGGGAACACTTATTATGCGGACAATGGAGAGTTCCGCACCGGCGATGCCTTCCAAGAGGCGCTTCGCCAAGGGCTCATTTCCTATTGAGAAGAGGTTGTCTCTTTTTGAGCTTGTCGTGGTCGAACTCTCCTGAACTGAAGGAGATGCCGGCATGGACGGCGAAGAGGACCTCGAACGCGATCGCCTAAGGCCTTTCACCGGCCCAGAGCTCGGTGCGCTTGCCCACCTTTACCGCGGCGAGGTCTATCGCTCGACGATTTGGCGCACCCGGCTCGATGCGACCACCAACTGGTCGGTGGTGAGTTTGGGCCTGGCCCTGACGATATCCTATCAATCGCCCGAGGCATCCGCCCTGCCTCTCTTTTTGGTCGCCTTCTTGATCGGCGTGTTCCTCTATCTGGAATCGCGGCGCTACCGGTACTTCAACGTGTGGCGGGCGCGGGCGCGGTGGCTTGAGATCCACTTCTACGCGCCGATGCTGCATCAACGGCCGGTGGAGAATTTGAAGTGGCAAGATCGTCTGGCTGAAGACTATGAGCGGCCCGAACACCATATCCAGTTCCGCCGCGCGCTCGGCCGCCGCTTGCGCCGGAACTATCTTTGGATCTTCGGTGTGCAAACTTTAGCGCTTCTCGGTAAGGTCTTCGCCCATGACACGCCGGGGGACGACGCGGTGAATTTCGACAATCTCGCGCTTGGCCCGATCCCCGGTGAAGTGGCGCTGGCGATCAATGTCGGCGGCTTTTTTGGTCTCGTGATCTTCACCTGGATCATCTGGGCGATGGACCGCAAGCGGTTCACGGAGAATATGAACCCGATTTCGATGGGCTGAGGATCGCCTGGGGCCGCCGCCATCAGCGCCGATTGAGGGGTGAACGGGACGGGTTCGGCGTTTATGCGCTCAAATTGTCATGCCGATGCAAAGCACGGCGCGGGACGGTATTCGGTGATCTCGATCTTTTCAAAAACGTTTTGCTGGACGTAAGGGTCAGCGGCGAGAATAGCGTCGAGCGCCTCGCGGCTCTCCGCCTTGATAATCAGCATAGAGCCGATCATCTCGCCCGCCTCATCAAGAAGCGCCCCGCCCTGGATCAGCGTGCCCTCCTGCATCAGGCGCTTGGCCATCGCCAAATGCGCCGCCCGAGCGCCCGCCCGCCTCTCCGGCTCACCCGGATGGTCGCGGCCAATGACATGGTAGTGGGGCATGGCGGATCTCCTTTTCGTGGGAAGTAGCGCAGATCCTGACCCCCGTCATCCCAGCTTTCCCGCTGGTCCGCCAGGAGACGGGTGTGCTGAGCATCCGCTGGTCACGGACAAAGGGGAGCCGGGGTCCGATGCGCGCGGTGATCGCAGCGAATGGGTGCAGTTGGGGGGTGCCGCGATCTCAAGAGGTCCCACCCTCAAACCGCGCGCATGGGGATGCGCCGTCACGGGTCCTTAGCGGCCAAACTGATAGCTCACGCCAAAGATCGTCGCCAGACGGACAAACGCATCACGGTAGGCGATTCCGTTGACGATCCGGCTCGCCCCGGTCCTACCGATGGGGGGAGTGTAGCATGAGACGGGAGAGGCGGGGACAAGAACCGAGATGACCGGAGAAGCAACGCTCTTCACGGCGACGGCGCAGACGGAGACCATGGAGCCTCACTCCCCGGCTATCAGCCCTTTGCGTTGACGAGATGGGCGCCACGGTCAGAGCCGTGGCGAGCGCTCATAGGTGGGAACACACTACCCCAACATGATCTCAGCGCTCAGATCATCCCAATGCCGATTGGTCTGTTCGATGAGATCGACCTTCCAGCGCCGCGGCCAGGTCTTGATGCGCCTTTCCCAATGAACCGCGGCGCCAATCGTGGCGTGGCGTTCAAACCAGACGAGCTTGGCGCAGCCATACTTTGCAGGAAACCGTGCACCGGCGCCCGCCTTATGTTGATCCATCCGTGCAAGGAGGTCTGACGATGCTCCTGTGTAAAGCGCCCCATTCTTGCGGTTCGCGAGCATGTAAGTGGCGACGAGATCAAACCGGGCCATGCCCGATGTTCGCATTATGTTCTATATCGGTCAAGCCTCTTCAACAGCGCTCTCCACGGCGAGGGCGTAGCCTGAGACCGTGGAGCCCATCTCGGAACGTCAGTGTACTCTCTTTCAGGAGCTGGACGCCACGGTCGGGGCCGTGGCGAGCATAAAGCGGGACCGTCATCCCGGCCGAAGCGAAGCGGAGAGCCGGGACCCATGGCAGGACGCGTGCGTTCGAGCCTGCGCGGAATGAATGAACCGGCCATGGGTCCCGGATAGCCCTTCGGGCTTCCGGGATGACGGTAGGGAGTACGTGTCTAGATCGCAGCTTGGCCGCCGAAGACAATAAAGCAGATAGTCGGCAAGTAGAGCATTTCCATCTCTACACTGACATACTACGCAGCGCGAGATAAGTTAGTATCGAACCAATGAAAAAACTAAGCTGAGAGATAACAAAAGAAGTTTGTCCGACGAAGTCTAACATCTTAGATTCGAATTCTTCATCTTCAGAAGATTCCTTTTGTGAAAGTCGATCTAATTCATCAAATTCGAATTCGTAGTCCTTCGCAGCAATATATAAAACTTCACGCAGTAGACGCGTATGCTCGAAGTCACTTTCGAACATAACTAGCCGAACCGATACAAAACTCGATAGCAAGCCCAAGAAAAAGCAAATTAATGGCGGCTGCATCGCCAGTAAGCTGATCTTATCACTGCCAACAATTAAGTTTAGTAAAAATGCCAACACACCAATATGGGCGAAAAGAAGCCATTTTCCCACTTGATCTTGCGTAGCGTACGCTCGATTCTTAAAGTCCTTGCGAAGATCCTCAAGAATCGAAAGAGCTAACTTTTCAAAAGCGTGAGAATTGCTCACCTCACTGACAAGCCAAACACTCATCATAGTCGGTCTTTTCGACCGTGAAGCCCTGGGCCTCGGCACTGTCGTCTTTTTCTTTGCCTCCGGCATAGGCCGTGCGCTGAACGCTTTGGCTGCGGCAGTAGTAGAGGGATTTGACGCCCTTCTCCCATGCGGTCCAGTGGAGCATGTGGAGGTCCCATTTGTCGACATCGCCGGGGAGGAAGATGTTGATCGACTGGGACTGGCAGATGAAGGGCGCGCGGTCGGCGGCGAGTTCGATGACCCAGCGCTGATCGAGCTCGAACGCGGTTTTGAAGACGTCCTTTTCGTCCTGGGTCAGACCATCAAGGTGCTGAACAGAACCGCCCTCTTCCAAGATGGAGGCCCAGGTGTCATCGTCGCTCAAACCCTTCTCCTCAAGGAGTTTCTCGAGCGCCTGGTTCTTGACCGAGAAGGAACCTGAGAGGGTTTTGTGGGTGTAGTAATTGGTCGGGATCGGCTCGACACACGCACTGGTCCCACCGCAGATGATCGAAATCGACGCGGTCGGAGCAATCGCCAGCTTATGGCTGAAACGCTGCATCATGCCCGCCTCTTGTGCGTCAAGGCAGGCGCCGCGCTCTTCGGCGAGACGAACAGAGGCGGCGTCGGCCTTCATCCGGATATGTTTGAAGAGGCGCATGTTCCAGGACTTGGCCATGCCGCTTTCAAACGGGATGCCTTTGTTCTGCAGCATCGAGTGGAAGCCCATGAGGCCGAGGCCCACGGAACGTTCGCGCATCGCAGAGTACCGCGCCTTCGACATATCGTCCGGCGCGTCCGCAATGAACGAGGAGAGGACGTTGTCGAGGAAGCGCATCACGTCCTCGATGAACGGCTCCTCGTCCTTCCACTCGTCATAGGTCTCAGCGTTGAGCGAACTGAGGCAGCAGACGGCGGTGCGGTCATTGCCGAGGTGATCCTCACCCGTGTGCAGCATGATCTCTGCACAGAGGTTCGAGGTGGAGACTTTCAGCCCCAGATCCTTCTGGTGCTTCGGCATCGCGTTGTTCACGGTGTCGGAGAAGATGAGATAAGGCTCACCGGTCTGCAGACGGATCTCGAGGATCTTCTGCCACAGCTCCCGCGCGTCGACCTTCTTCATCACCTCGCCGGTTTTGGGCGATTTGAGGGCAAAGGAACGACCTTCACGAACGGCTTCCATGAAGTCATCGGTGATGTTGAGGCCGTGGTGCAGGTTGAGCGAACGGCGGTTGAAGTCGCCGGAGGGCTTCCGGATCTCCAGGAACTCTTCAATCTCCGGGTGGTGGATATCGAGATAGACGGCCGCCGATCCGCGGCGGAGGGAGCCTTGGCTGATCGCAAGGGTCAGCGAGTCCATCACGCGGATGAACGGGATGATGCCCGACGTGGCACCAGCGCCTTTGACCTTTTCCCCAATCGAGCGGACGCCGCCCCAATAGGTGCCGATGCCGCCGCCATTGGAAGCGAGCCAGACATTCTCATTCCAGGTGCCGACAATGCCCTCGAGGCTGTCGTCCACAGCGTTCAAGAAGCACGAGATCGGCAGGCCGCGCTTGGCCCCACCATTCGACAGAACCGGCGTCGCTGGCATGAACCAGAGGCGCGAGATGTAGTCGTAGATGCGCTGGGCGTGCTCTTGATCGTCGCAATAGGCCACCGCCACGCGCGCGAACATGTCCTGATAGGACTCGCCCTCCAAAAGGTAGCGATCGTCCATCGTCTTCTTGCCGAAATCGGTCAGCAGAGCGTCACGAGACGGGTCGGTGACGACCTTGATCTGCGGGACAATCTTGAGATCCGGTTTCGCGGACGCTGATTTGGGGGTCAGATCCCCGCGTTGCAGCTCCGAAACGGTCGTCTCCGTGGCACTCATGTCGGCATCCCTTTACTCACTGGCGCGGAAGGGCTTCAGCGCTTCAGACACCATATCTTGGGGTCGTCGATCACAAAAAGCCTAGCCCTAGTTTTCAAGAGTGATTCGGAAAAAGCAGCCAAGCAACATCTTAGCGGCTAAGTTCACCATCCATTTACAGAATCTGTGAGGTCGCTAGGGACAGATTCGCAACCCAAGTTTCGAGGCCCTTTTTGATGAAGACCACCCCTCTCCTCGCCATCGCAACCAGCGTCTTGGCGATCGCCGCTTGTGCAGAAGAAGCGACCACCTCGGCCGCGGCGCCGATCGCTGCTGCGACCATGCAGGCAGCGCCATCGCTGTTTGACGCCGAGCCCGTCCCAGCAGAGTTCCAAAACCCGATCCTGCCCGCGGCATCCGGCGATGAGTTTCTCTCAGCGTTCGCAGCCCTTGATGGTTCCACCCAGACTGAAAGTGGCCTGGTGATTCAAACCTTGCGCGAAGGGACCGGCCCAGCGATCACGCCAGAAGATCTGGTGCGGGTACAATTTGTCGCGCGCCTCGCTGGCCAGGGCGAGCCGTTTGAGTCGACCTATGAGAACAGTGGCTCTGTCGTCTTCCAGGTCCAAGACACCCTTCCTGGCTGGTCTGAAGCGCTGCCGCTCACCCGCGGCGGCAGCTTGGTCCGCGTCGCTCTGCCGCCTGCCCTCGCTTTTGGCGAGCAAGGCATGCCCGGCGGCCCGGTCGGCCCAAACCAAGTGACGCTCTACGATCTTGAAGTCGTCGATGTGTACCAAGCCAGCGACGCGACAGCAGCGGAGCGCCTGGCGGACGAATCAGAAGCGATCATTGAGGAAATCAGTACCGGGGTGCAGCGTGTCCAAGCGATGGCGCAGCAAGAGTATCGCGCGCTCGGCCTTGCCAACTTCATCAACTCGACCGTCTTCCTCGCTGGCCAAGAAGCACGCGAGGGCGTCACGAAAACGGACAGCGGTCTTCTCTATGAAGTGATCACCGAAGCGACCGAGGGCGACAGCCCCACGCCAGAAAACATCGTCACGGTACACTACACAGGCACGCTGTCCGATGGCACTGTCTTTGACAGCTCTGTGCAGCGCGGTCAGCCTGCTGAATTTCAGCTCAACGGTGTGATCGCGGCGTGGACGGAAGGCCTGCAGCTGATGAATGTCGGCGACAAATACCGGCTCTATGTGCCGCCTGCCCTTGGTTATGGTGAGCAAGGCATACCGGGCGGCCCGATCGGACCGAACGAAGCGCTTGTATTCGACGTCGAGCTTCTCGGGGTCGCTGAAGCGCCTGCACCAGAAGCAACGGAGTAACCCCCATGCGCGGCTTGTTTGTTCGTTTTTTCAGCCTGCTGAGCGCAGCAGCCCTGTTGGCAGCATGCGGCGGAGGCGAACCTTACGAGCCGCCAACCGCCCGGGCGGTCACGCCCGAGGAAATCGTGGAGGCGAAAGCCTATCTGGAAGCGAACTACACACCGCTTCCAGAGGGTTGGGAATTCTCGTGGATCACCTTTGACGACGAGAAGCCTTTGCGGGTGGGGCACGCGACACCGGAGGATGCCAAAGCCACCGTGCTGTTCGTCCCCGGCTATACATCGAGCCCGGAGCTCGCATCAGACTTCATGGCCCGGTGGTTTGACCTCGGCTTTGAGGTCACCTCCGTCGATATGCCAGGCCAAGGCGGCTCGGTGCGCCGCGAAGATGACTATCAAAAGACGTATACGGGCGATTTTCATCTTTATGGTCGCGCCCTTGGCGCCGCCTTCGATCATATCCGTGAGACCCGTCTTTCTGACGGCCCGATGATCGTTGCGGGCGACAGTTTCGGTGGTCATGTGCTGCTGCGGGCAGCGGCCGATGGGGAGCTGGAGGGCGCTGACGCGCTCTTCCCGCTGGTTCCCGGCCTTTCTGCCAATCTCGGCTGGGTGCCTGAATGGCTCGCTATCCGAGCGATCCGCGGCGGCGCAAAAAAAAGCGGGCCGACCGCGTATATGGACGGCGAAGGCCCATGGGATCCTGACGCATGGACGCCCGATGCCTATGAGTATTGCGGCGCGAACCGTATGGACCGTGTACTGAAGAACCAATCACTCTTTATTACCCAGCCCGAGCTGCGCGTCGGCGGCGTCTCCAACGAGTACGCCCTTGGCTTCACCGAGTCGGGCAACGAGCTCGCAAAAAGCGACGAGCTCGCCGCGCTCGACATCCCCGTGACCATGATCACCGTTGGCCGCGAGCGGGTTGTCGCCACAGATGACGTCGAAAATCTGTGCACCCGCGGCATGGAGACGTGCGAGCTGGTCCATATTCCAGAGGCTGACCACTGCCTCTATGTCGGGCCACAAAGCACGCAAGACCAAGTGCATGAGGCGTTGCTCGCGCTTTTGGCGCGGGTATCGTAACGCTCACCTGAACCACCGTACACAGATCGGCTGATGCCGATGTTCTGAGGACATGGCCATGACAAAGACAGAACAACTCAAGCAAGCGCTCCGTGAACGCATCGTCATTCTTGACGGACCAGGCGGCACGATGATCCAGAAGCATAAGCCGACGGAGGAGGACTATCGCGGCGAGCGCTTTGCCGATTGGGGTCAAGATGTTCAGGGCAACAACGACCTTCTCAACCTGACCCGACCGGATATCATCACCGGTATCCACCGGGCCTATTTCGAGGCGGGCGCCGACATTGTTGAGACCAACACATTCAGCTCAACGACGATCGCCCAGGCGGACTATGGGATGGAGAGCTTGGCCCGCGAGATGAACGTCGAGGGTGCACGCCTCGCACGCGAAGAAGCGGATCGGTTTGAAGCGCAAGACGGCCGCCCGCGTTTTGTCGCTGGTGCCATTGGGCCGACCAACCGCACCTGCTCAATCAGTCCGGACGTCAATGATCCAGGCGCGCGCAACGTGACGTTCGATCAACTGGTGGCCGCCTATAAGGAAGCCGCCAGTGGGCTCGTCGAGGGCGGCGCTGATGTCTTCCTCATCGAGACGATTTTTGACACGCTGAACGCCAAGTCCGCCATCTTTGGCATCCAAGAACTCTTGGATGAAACGGGCGCAGATGTTCCGATTATTCTCTCCGCGACGATCACGGACCAATCCGGCCGGACGCTGAGCGGTCAAACGGCAACCGCCTTCTATCACTCGGTGCGCCATGCCAATCCGCTCTCGGTGGGACTGAATTGCGCCCTCGGTCCCGACCTCATGCGTCAGTATGTTGAGGAACTCTCCAACATCGCAGAATCCTACATCATCTCCTATCCGAATGCCGGCCTCCCCAACGCCTTCGGTGAGTATGACGAGACACCGGAAAGCATGACGGTTCATATCAAAGAATGGGCCGAGTCCGGACTTTTGAATATCATTGGCGGCTGTTGCGGCACGACGCCGGAGCATATCGCGGCTTTCGCAGAAGCAACCAAAGGTCTGGCTCCGCGGCAGATTCCCGATCGCGAACGAATTATGCGGCTGTCTGGCCTCGAGCCGTTCACGATGGCTGGTTAGAACCCTCAAAGTAGGACTGGCGCCGGTCACGCAGGGCGTCCACCGCCTGCCGCAGGCGCTTACCGCTGCCGAGCAGCACAAGGCCAATGCCGCTGATTTCAAGCACTGCGTTCATGCGCAGATAAGGCACAATCTCGAAGGCAATCAGCCGGTCCATCCCGTGAAAGGACGACGCACGGATCGCGACGAAGGCGATCACCAGCGCGGTTCCGAGCTGGGCCATACGGTTGGGCCAGGCTGACCGCCGCCAAAGGATGGCCACCACCCCAAAAGATACCAGCGCACCAGCACCAATGGCCGTGATGAAGATGGACTGCACAACCCGTCTGTTGTCGTACCAACCCTGCGCGTTGGCCAGCGCCCGCCCAATATCCGTGAGAAGGGACTGAAGATCGAGCTGCTTGTTGATCGCGAGCGCCGCGAAGGCGACAGCGATGACCAACCAAAAGTGCACTTCCTGACGCGCGATGATTGGTGACCGGAAGGCTGTCGCCAGGACTGTCGCGAGGACCGCTGCTGCTGCGTAAAGAAACACCGTCAACCAGCCGGTGACAGTGGGATCACCGATCCCCGGGCGCCATGCAATCTCCATGCGGCCGGTCTGCCCTTTCGACTTTAATTCAGCGTGCCGAGTCGCTTCTCCCATGCGATCGCCGTGCGCGCCATCTCTTCCAGGTTGTCATGCTGCGGCTGCCAGCTCGGCAACGTCTCGCGGATGCGCGCCGTATCGGAGACCAGGATCGGGGCGTCACCAGCACGGCGGGGCGCAGCACGCGCATCAATGGTCTCGCCGGTGACAGCCTCGGCGGCGGCGACGACCTCTTTCACCGTGGAGCCGCGACCATAGCCGCAATTCATCGTGACCTGCCCACCTGCGCTGAGGACGTGCTGGAACGTCTCCACATGGGCGGAAGCAAGATCGCTCACATGGATGTAGTCGCGAATACAGGTGCCATCCCGTGTCGCGTAGTCATCGCCATATATCTCCATGTGCGGCCTTGCACCGACAGCCACCTGGCTTGCGATTTTGAGAAGATGGGTCGCATTGGCACCAGACTGTCCCGTGCGCCCCTGGGGATCGGCGCCCGCAACGTTGAAGTAGCGCAGGATCCCGGCCTGAAGACCGTGGGCATGGCCGATATCGCGGATCATCGCCTCGGTCATCAGCTTGGACTGACCATAGGGTGAGAGCGGCGCCTTGGGCGCATCCTCCGCCAAGGGCTCACCGTCGGCCCGAGGCTCATAGACGGCCGCGGTCGAGGAAAAGAGGATCGTCGGGACCTCCGCGGCCACCATCTCAGCCAAAAGGCCGAGCGACGCTGCCGTGTTCTCCGCGTAGTACTTGATCGGATTGTCCACAGACTCGGGCACAATGATGCGCCCGGCAAAGTGGAACACCGCTTTTATGCTCTCACTTCGGAAAAGCTCTTGGAGACGTGTCCTATCCTCCACACTCCCGCGAATAAATTCAGCCTGGGCGGGGATGCAATGTTCGGCGCCTGTCGACAAATCGTCGAGGACGATCACCCGGAAACCCGCGTCGAGACACGCATAAGCTGTATGGCTGCCAATATATCCGGCGCCTCCGGTGACCAAAATCGTATCGCTCATGCGCGGCTTCCCTGGTGTGAACTTGGATCGGGTTCTTGTGCGGTGGGGCGATTTGGTTCAACCTTTCGGTGTCGAAGGGTGCGAATCGCTAAGACTATATCTGAGCAGATTGCGCGAGGGCTTGAGCATATGAGCATTCTGGCAAATCAGCACGAGACCCCTAACGAAGCGCGTCGGGTTCGCCTGACAAAGAACGACCGGCTGGTCCTATCCGCGCTTGAAGACGCTGACGGTCCTTTGAAAGCTTACGACCTGCTGGAGCGTCTCAAGGGCGAGGGCATTGGCGCGCCTATGACGGTTTACCGCGCGCTTGATCGCCTTCAAAAACAAGGACTTGTCCATAAGCTCGACGGGCTCGGCGCGTTCGTTGTTTGCATGCATGGCGAGCCCCACGCGATCGAAGCGTTTCAAATCTGCCAGTCTTGCGAGAAGGTGGAAGAGCTGCGCGACCTTGGCCCCACGCTCCACCAGCTCGTGCATGACGGATCAGAGTTCAACCAGTTTAATGCTGAGATGGTGCGGATCGAGGTCCGCGGCCTTTGCACCAATTGCAACCATTGAGCGTGGTGCGGTTCAGGCCCGCTGCTCAATGAACACCCTGATCCATTGCGCGATCTGAGAACGGTCCGACTCATTGGTGAGGCTCGCGCCGCCCAGATCACGTCGCTCTTGTGGAATGCGGTCAGCCCGGAGCTCCATCAGCGCAGCAGCGAAGTCGTGGTCGAACTCGGGATGCATCTGAAACGTGAGCACCGGCAAGCTGTCATGAGCCAGCGCGCCATAGGGGCAGAAGGCTGAGCCCGCGATCCGCGTGAAGCCTTCGGGCGTCTCCAGCACCTGGTCCTGGTGCGACACGGCGCAGGCGAACCGCGCTGGCCCTGCGACCCAAGGCGTCTCAGCGACGATCTCGTAGGTGTGAACGCCGACTCCCCAGCCCTTCTCTGACTTCTCCACCCGGGCACCGAAGGCCTGGGCGATCAGTTGGTGTCCGAAACAAATCCCCACGACGGGGCGTTCCGCCTGCGCCCACCCGCGAACCGCGCCCTCAAGCGCGGGGATCCACCCGTGGTTCTCATAGACGCCCTTGGGCGACCCGGTGACCAGCAGCGCCTGGCCGGCCTGCGGCTCCGGCACCGCCTCGCCGTCCATCACTTTGACCGTCTCCACATCGAAGGACGCGCCCGCGCGGGCGAACATCGCTTCGAACATCTGCGGGTAGGTTCCCCAGTCCGAACCCAAGCCTTCCGGCGGAACCCCTGTCTCTGCGATCACCAATTTCATGCCGCTTGCACCCTTTGCGTCAGATGGGTTCACTGGGGCCAAATGGAGGATCTGTCGATGAGTGAACATGTCATCACGACACTGGAAGATGGGGTGCTAACGGTCACCCTCAACCGTCCGGACAAGAAGAATGCGATGACCGAGCCCATGTACCGGGCGCTGACGGACGCGTTTGTCCGGGCCGACGAAGACGACGATGTCCGGGTGCTGCTGTGGGCGTCCGAAGGCGACAGCTTCACCGCCGGCAATGACCTCGCGGCCTTTGCTGCGCCAGATGATTCGGGCGAAGAGCCCGCCGTCATCGCGCTGATCCGTAGCGCCCTTGCGATCAAAAAACCGGTCGTCGCAGCGGTCAAAGGGTGGTGCGTCGGCATCGGCGCGACGATGATGCTGCATGTCGACTTCATCTATGCCGAGCGGTCGGCGAAGTTCAAAATGCCGTTTACGGAGCTTGGTGCCGTGCCCGAGGCCGGCGCCACGAAGTATCTGATCGAGCGCTTTGGGCGTCAGATTGCGGCGGAATGGCTTCTCCTCTCCGAAGCGATCCCCGCTGAGCGCGCCTATGAGTGGCGGATGGTCAATGAAGTCGTCGATGACGGCATGGCCCTTTCCCGCGCTATGGAAACGGCCAAGCGATTGGCTGCCCTCCCGCCGCTCAGCATGCGCGACACCAAAGAGCTTATCCAAGGTGACTACGAAGCCGTGATGCCGCTCATCTGGGAAGAGATGAACACCTTCGCTGTCCGTCTGCGGTCAGAAGAAATGCAGCAAGTGATCGCAGCACGGATGATGGGCAAGAAGTAACCGCCGCTTACTGCAGCTCAAACACCGCGGTGACGCGGACCTGCACCTGCTGCTCGCCCGCTTCGATAGGAGCGGGCGATGCCATGTCGGATTCCATTGCCATGGCGCGCATCATCATCGGTTGCGGCGACGAGGCGGAGGATGCGTTGATGGTGAGAACATCGCCGAGACTGGCGCCTGCGGCCTCTGCCATCGCTTCAGCCTTCGCCTTGGCATCTTTCACCGCAGCCACCCGCGCCTCGTCCTGCATGGCTTTGGGATTATCGAACCCCATGCGGAAGCTTTGCAGCTCATTGGCGCCTGCGCGCACCGCGGCATCAATCGCGGCACCAGCGGTTTCGATCTCGCGCAGACGGACGGTGAGGCTGTTCATGGCCTCATAAGCAACAATCCGTGTCCGATCTTGGTAGCCGCGGCTGTTTTGGTCATAGACCGGCGACAGCGAAATCTGATCGGTTTGCAGATCACGCGGCTCGATGCCCTGATCTTTCAGCACATCGACGACACTCCGCATCTGGTTGCTGTTGGCGGAGAAAGCATCACCGGCGCCCTCTCCCCGCGTGCGGACAGAAAAACGAAGGATCGCGATATCCGGCGCGGCTGTGACCACACCCTCGCCCTGAACAGTGATCGAGCGGACCTGGTGGTCCTGGGCGCGGCTTTCCTCAAAAGTGCAAGCGGTCAGGGCCAGCGCAGCAAGCGCGGCCGTCAGCCCGCGCACCATCAGGGTAGCCCCACAAACTCTTCATGCGGAAGACCTTGGTCCATCTCCTCAGCCGCC
>JBCDLG010000023.1:0-36860 GCA_038745625.1 Pseudomonadota bacterium
GCACACTTCGACGCAATCGGTATACTTGCATGCGATGCAGGCGTCAGTGACGACGTAGGTCAAGGTCAGGTCTCTCCATCTTGAACAGGCGATATGATCGAACTCTTGCACTGCGGCAAGCCGCACATGGGTCGCAGCGGATTCGTAGGAAGTTCAGGCTAGGTTACGGTCATGACAGATGATCTTTCGCCTGATCGCAAACGCTTGCTCTATCGCGCCACGCACCGGGGCTTCAAAGAGGCTGACCTCGTTGTCGGCCGGTTCGCCGAGGCCCATTTGGCGGGCATGACGCCCGAGGAAGAAGAGGAGTTTCGCCTTCTTCTCGAGGTTCCCGACCAGGAGCTTTATGCCTGGGTGATCGGCCGTGAGGAGGCGCCTGACAACTACAAAGGGCCTGTGCTCACCCGGATGCAGGCTTTCGACGTCGCTGCGACCATGCCTTAAGGGGCGCCGTCACCTCTGGTCCTGAAAATAGCGGGCCATAAGAGGTTGATCGCGTTGGACGTGAACAAGACGAAGCCTGCAAAGGCAGAGAGCGGGGTGTACGTCGCAAGACATGCCACCAGCGACGCGACCAACGTCGTGGTCATGTGCTTGGCGATCGATCGCTTCGTCAGCGACCGTTCATCACGGTTGAGCTCAAGCCTGTTCGAGCGCGTCAAAGCGTGGATGTAGAGAATCGCCAGAATCGTCGCGATCAGCGCATAGCCCGTCGCGAAATAACCCATGATGATCCCTGAACGTCCGGGTTCCACATTGGCGAGACCGAGTTCGGCAAAAAGCGCGACGTCGCCGGTGAACGCCCGCACGACCCACGCGAACAGGCTATCGAACACAAAACGCAGCGGATAAGCGACGAACAGCACCAAGAGAAGAAGCACAGCGTTGAGCAACACCACGGTGCGATCCGCCAACGCATAGCGCCGGAAGAACGTGAAGTGGGCTTGCCACACCGACACCCACGCAACGAAGCCCGCGGTGACAGGGACGATCCCGATGAGAAAAGCCTGGATCTCGTCAAAGCTCTTCGGCACCTCGGCCGAACTCACCAGCATCCCGAGGGACAACGCAAAGACGATATCGGCGAGGTTTTCGACGCGCGTGACCTCTTGGCCGCGCCACCGAAATTTGGGGTCGTGGTCGAGCTGCGCTGTGAGACCATCGCGAAACATGGATAGAGTGTAACGGATCCGGACCGCAGAGCCAGCCTTCTTAAGGTCCTTTGCGCGCGCAATTGCGTCCGGCGCCGGTTCCGCCTAACCGCCCAGAAAACCAATGAGACACGAGATCTATGGCCGGGGCGACCTTTTCCATCATTATCCCATGCTTCAACGAGGTGGAGAATATCGGCGCGGTCGTCGCTGAGGTTCTCGAGAAGACTGAGGATCTCGGCGCGCAGGTGATCGTCGTCGATGATGGCTCCGATGATGGCACATCGGACGCTGCGCGGGGGCAAAGCTCGCCGGAGCGGCTGACAGTGATCACCCATCCCAACCGCGCGGGTAAAAGCGCGGCTCTGCGGACCGGTGCACTGGCCGCAAAGGGGCTGTGGATCGGCACAATGGACGGTGACGGCCAGGACGACCCAGCTGATCTCGTCCGCATGACCGCCGAGATTGACCTTGGCACCGTGGGCAGCGTTGGTCTTGTGGGGGGCGTTCGGCAAAACCGCACCGATGGTTCGAGCCGCAAGACAGCTTCGCGGCTCGCCAATGGCTTGCGGAAGCGACTCCTCAACGATGATTGTCCGGATACGGCATGCGGGCTTAAAGTGATGCCGCGCGATCTTTTTCTCGCCATGCCTTTCTTCGATGCTCTGCACAGATATTTTCCGGCCTGGGTCAAACATTTCGGCTATGATGCCGCCTATGTTCCGGTGACGAACCGTCCGCGTCAGGCGGGCGTTTCGAAATACTCTAACATCGGCCGCGCTGCGGCGGGCTTCTTTGACCTTATGGGCGTCCTTTGGCTCATGCGCCGGACCCATGTGCCCTCGCAAGATCTGCTGCTCCGTCCGGAGGAGACCCGTTGAGCGCCGCAGAGCCCCTCGGGACGGCCTACAAGCCAGCAGGGCAGCTCTCGCTGAACCAAGCGTTTTTGATGCTGTGGCTCGTCGCGCTCGCCCTCTTTGCTGGGCAATGGTCGATGCCGGTGACCGACCGCGATGAGGCGCGCTACAGCCAAGCTGCGACCCAGATGATGGAGACCGGCGACTATGTCGACATCCGGTTTCAAGAGCAGCCGCGCTACGTCAAACCGGCGGGCATCTACTGGATGCAGGTGATCACGACCCAGCCCTTTGGCGGGCCTGACGCGCCGATCGGTGCCTACCGGATTCCAAGCTTCCTCGGTATTCTGATCGCCAGCCTCATGACCGCTTGGATTGGCGCGTGGATCGCCGGGGGGCCAGCAGGCGCACTCGCTGGCGGGATCTTGGGCTTCTCCCTTCTTGCTGGTGTTGAGGGCCGGATCGCCAAGACCGATGCCATGCTGCTGGCCAGCGGCACCATCGCGCAGCTCGGGCTCTTTATGATCCTGGTGCAGCCGAAGGGTACACCGCCGCAGAGCTTTCGTCCGTGGCCCTTTCTTTTTTGGTTCGGCGGCGGCCTTGCGGTCCTGATCAAGGGCCCGATTATCACCATGGTGTCAGCGGCGACCATCGCTGGCTACGTCGGCTTAACGCGTGATTGGAAGGCGTTGCGGCGTCTGCGGCCACTGATTGGCCTCGTGGTCTTTGCGGTGGTCGGGCTGACCTGGGTGGCGCTGATCACCATCCAAACGGAAGGCGCGTTCATTCGCGAGTCCGTCGGCCACGCGCTGCTCGGTAAGGTCGCAGAAGGCGATGATGCCCATGGCGGGCCGCCGGGCTATCACACCGTCGCACTACCGATCATGTTCTGGCCAGGCACCGCGCTGTTGTTCCTCGCTGGCGCGGCCGCATGGGCGCGCCGGAAAGAGCCAGCGATCGCCTTCCTCATCTCCTGGATCATCCCGACCTGGATTATCTTCGAGGTGGTGGCGACCAAGCTGCCGCATTACGTCCTACCCGCTTACCCAGCGCTGGCGATTTTGGCGGCCATCGGTGTGCGCGATGCCCCCTCGCTGCTTGAAAGCAAAGGCGTCAGGCGGGGGCACATGGCGGTGCTCTTACTCTTTAGCTTGGTCACGCTGGCTCTCGCGGCACTGCCATACATCGGAGTCTCGGAGATGGGCGGCGAGATGATCACGCCCGCTCATATCGCCACCACGGTGATGGGGCTCGTCTGCCTTGGCGTCGGCGTCTGGGTGTTCCGCCGACCAACGATCAAGCGTCTCGCCTACGCCTCCCTTGCGCCGCTCGCTTACTATGCCGTCGTTTTAGGCGAGGCGCTGCCACAGCTTCACACGATGTGGCCAGCGCAGACGATTGCCAAAGTCGCTTCGCAAATTGAGGGGTGTTCGGATGTTCGCTTCGCGACCGCTGGCTATCGTGAGCCATCCAATGTCTTCTACCTCGGCACCGACACCTTCCTGACGGACGGGGAGGGCGCCGCGCAGTTCCTCCGCGAGAACGCTTCATGCGGCGTTGTCATTGTCGACCGGCGCGAAGCAGAAGAGTTCGATGCCCGAACCAAGGGCCTACGCCTCCGCGAGCTGGCGATTGTCGAAGGCTACAATGTCTCGAAAGGCCGAGATCTCGAAATGCGCGTGCTGGTTCAGGCCGATAGCCCGCTTTATCTCGGACGCGGCAGTCTTCGGCGCCTTTGACCCGTTGCCCCGCCTGGGTTGACGAGCTAGCTCCCAAACGCGCGCGCGGCAGCTGGGGCTACCGCGCTCTTTGTCGTGGGAGATGCCGCCGTGGCTTTGCAATCCGTCACACCAGTTATCGGGAAAGACGAGGCCTGGCGGCCCAAGGGCCACATCACGGTCCACGGCGCGCCTGAAGGCGCTGATGCCCTGGCTGTCGCGGAAGCTGCCTCGCGGCAAGAGGGCGTCACCACGGTGATCACCCGCGACGCCGGGCGCGCCGCCGCGATGATCAGCACTCTCACTTTCTTTGCGCCGCAAATCCCGATTGTCCGCTATCCCGCATGGGACTGTCTTCCCTATGACCGGATGTCCCCCGGCGCCGACATCGTCGCAGCACGTCTCAACGCTCTGGCGACCCTTGCCGCGCGCAAGGAGGGGACGCCGCTTGTCGTTGTGACCTCGGTGGCTGCTGCAACCCAGCGAACCTTACCGAAAGACCTCATCACCTCGGCCAGCTTCCAAGCCAAACCTGGCGCGGTTCTTGAGATGGACGACCTCACCGCCTATCTCGTGGCGAACGGCTATGCGCGCTCCTCGACCGTGCGCGAGCCCGGAGAGTTCGCGGTCAGAGGCGGATTGCTAGATCTTTTCCCTCCGGGCACCGACGAGCCAATCCGCCTCGACTTCTTCGGTGATAGCCTTGAATCGATCCGCGCCTTCGATCCCGTCAGTCAGATGACGACCCATCAGCGCCGCGAAATCAATTTGACTGCGGCGTCCGAGGTGCTGCTGACCGAGGACACGATCAAGCGCTTCCGCCGGGGCTATCTCGAACGGTTTGGTACGCCGGGCGATGACCCGGTCTATGCGGCGGTCAGCGAGGGTCGCCGCCAGGCGGGTATGGAGCACTGGCTACCGCTCTATTATGAGACCCTTGGTACACTGTTCGATTACATCGGCGATGGCCTCGTCTTCCTCGATCATCTCGGTACGGAGGCAGTCGAGGAGCGTTTTGGCCAGATCGAAGACTACTACCAAGCACGCACCGACGACATGCGGGCAGGGGAGACTGCAGGCCTCGATACCGTGCCCTACCGCCCGATGAAGCCAGAGGACGTCTATATGGGTCGGCAGGAGTGGAAAGAGCGCCTGCAAGACGTGGCGCTTCGTCCGCTCTCCCCCTTTTCACCGCAAAGTGCCGAGCGCGCGTTTGATTTCGGCGCCAAGCAGGGCCGGACCTTTGCCGCGGAACGATCAGGCAACCAAAACGTCTTCAACGCCGTAGCCGATCACATCGCTGACAAGCGCAAGGACAAGCGCATCGTCGTCGCGGGGTGGACGGAAGGCTCCGCTGATCGGCTCAAAACCGTTCTGGGCGACCATGACGTTTCAGGTCTTTTATCGCTGAAGTCCTGGCGTGATCTCAATGACGACAGCACCACATTGCCGGTCGTCGTCCTCGGTCTCGAGCATGGTTTTGAGACGGACGATCTCATCATTCTCGCCGAACAGGACATCCTTGGCGACCGGCTGGTGCGCCGCTCGAAAACCAAGCGGGCAGAGAATTTCCTCACCGAAGCGAGCTCCCTCTCAGTCGGTGATTTGATTGTCCACGTCGCGCAAGGCGTTGGGCGGTATGAGGGTCTTGAGACCATCGAGATCCAAGGCGCACCCCATGACTGCCTGAAGCTCATCTATCACGGCGGGAAGATGTTCCTGCCTGTTGAGAACATCGAGCTTCTCTCCCGCTTCGGCTCCGATGATCCGAACCACCCGCTTGATAAACTCGGCGGCGCCAATTGGGGCGCCCGCAAAGCCAAGATGCGCGAGCGGATCAGGATGATGGCGGAGCAATTGATCGCCATCGCAGCCAAACGCATGGCGAAGAAGGCCGAGGTGCTCTCCCCGCCCGAGGGCGCCTATGATGAGTTCTGCACCCGGTTTCCTTACGCGGAGACAGAGGATCAGCTAAACGCCATCGATGACGTGGTGGGCGATCTCATCTCTGGTAAGCCGATGGATCGCCTCATTTGCGGCGATGTCGGCTTTGGCAAGACCGAGGTCGCGATGCGCGCGGCCTTCGTCGCTGCGATGAATGGGCGACAGGTGGCGCTCATTTGTCCGACCACGTTGCTGGCGCGCCAGCATGCTAAGGCTTTTAAGGAGCGCTTCGCGGGTTTCCCCCTCCACGTGCATCAGCTGTCCCGGTTTGTGAGCGCGAAAGAAGCCACCCACACGCGCAACGGGTTGAAAGACGGCTCAGTGGACGTTGTGATCGGCACCCATGCGCTTCTTTCCAAGCAGGTGGGCTTCCGTGACCTTGGGCTGCTGATCATCGATGAAGAGCAGCATTTCGGTGTGAAGCATAAAGAGCGTTTGAAGGAGTATCGCGGTGATACCCATGTCCTCACGCTCACAGCAACGCCGATCCCGCGGACCTTGCAGCTCTCGATGTCAGGCATCCGCGACCTGTCCTTGATCGCGACGCCGCCGATCGACAGGCTTGCCGTGCGTACGACGATCGGACCTTTTGACGGCGTGGTGGAGCGCGAAACCTTGCTGCGAGAGCACTACCGCGGTGGGCAAAGCTTTTATGTCTGCCCCCGGGTGTCGGATCTTGAAGGGGTCGCAGACTTCCTGCGCACGCAAGTCCCAGAAGTGAAGTTCCGCGTCGCCCACGGACAAATGCCTGCTGGAGAGCTTGAGGACATCATGACCGGCTTTTATGAGGGCAAGTTCGACGTGCTCCTCGCCACGACGATCGTGGAAAGCGGCATCGACGTGCCCACGGCCAACACGCTGATCGTGCACCGCGCCGATATGTTCGGCCTGGCGCAGCTTTATCAGATCCGCGGGCGGGTGGGTCGCTCCAAACAGCGTGCCTATGCCTATCTCACCACCAGTCCTCGCAAGAAGATGACGGAGGGCGCGCAGCGGCGCCTCAAAGTGCTCCAGTCCCTCGATACGCTTGGGGCGGGCTTCACCTTGGCCAGTCACGACCTCGACATTCGCGGCGCAGGTAACCTTCTGGGTGAAGAGCAATCAGGAACCGTCAAGGAGGTCGGTGTCGAGCTCTATCAGCATATGTTGGAAGAGGCGGTCGCCGAAATGAAGGACGGGGAGACGTCAGTGGGGGAGGCTTGGTCGCCATCGATCAATATCGGCACGGCGGTGCTGATCCCTGACACCTATGTCGCGGACCTCGATGTGCGGATGTCGCTCTATCGGCGTCTCTCCGATGCGCGCGACGACCAGGCGATCGAGGCCTTCGCGGCGGAAATGATCGACCGGTTCGGCCCAATGCCGCGCGAGGTCGAAGCGCTGTTGCAGATTGTCGGAATCAAGGCGCTGTGTCGCCGCGCCCACGTGGCGAAGATCGATGCTGGGCCGAAGGGGGCGGTGATCACGTTCCGTGATCAGTTCCCCAACCCTATGGGCCTGGTGCGCTATCTCTCCGACACGCCATACGATATGAAACTGCGTCCGGATCAGAAGCTGGTCTTTAAACAGGCCTGGCCTGACGAAAAGGCACGCCTTAAAGGATGCAAGCGTGTGCTGAATGTTTTGGTCGAGATCGCTGAAGATGAGGCAGCGGCGGCTTAGGCGAAAAGCGGTGCACTGGTACGGTTGCGAAGATCCGCGATCAAGCGGTCCAGCGCTTCGCTCGGCGACTCGCCAACGGCTGCAAAACTGGCATGCCGCGCAGACATGATCAGCGGCGCAGGCTCTTCGCCGAATTTGAGGTCCTCAATGAGTGTCTGCATCGCCCGCATCACCCGCCGCGCATAGAATGCGTCGGCACCCGGCATAGCGACCACAAAGAGGTTATCCCGCAGCTTGGTGAATGCCTCAAGCGGCGTCAGTGCCATGCCAAGATAGATCCCGGCTTCGGCAAAATCCTCCGCGCTCACCCGGCTTTCTGCATGAAGCTCGATCGCGCCGTAAGCGACGATGTGCCCTTGGGCATAGTGTTCCTCACAGATCCGGCGGAAGATCTGCGGGCCGAAGAGCGGTGCAGGTTCCCCAAGCTCGCTCACCGTCGACCCAGCCAAGGCCGCTTTCAGGTTCGTCGCGGTCTTAAACCGGCTGGCGGCTCCTTTAAGGAAAGCCAAGACCTCGGGCGCTTCGTCGGGGCGTGCGATAAGGTCCGCGCCTGCGGTGAGCCAAGGCGTGATGGCGTCTTCGTTCCAACTCTCGCGCACAACGGCGACGGGTAAGCCCGCCAAGTCCGTCTGCCGACGGATGAGTTTAAGGACGGGAAGACGATGCTCACGTTCCTCATTGATGTGGATCATCAACGCACCGGCATGGCCCCCTTCCAAAAGACGCAGCGTGCCGCTTGATGACAGGCTTGCGGCCAAAGTGTTGGGTTCAACCGCATTGAGGACAGGCAGAATGCCGGGCGACGGCTCCGCGAGAAGGGCACAAGGCGCGTCCCAATCGTCTCCATCGTCTTCGCGGCGGAAGGGAAGTCCCAGACCGCTCAGCGCCCGGAAGCGGACAGAAGCAGCATCGGCGAGCAACCGGTGCTGCACCGCCTGACGCAGGGCCCGGGGGACAGGACTGATGCTGTCTTCGGCCCGGCGCACGAGCACGATACCAGGATGCGACCGCGAGGGTAGCGGGTCATCGAGCCCAATCACGGCCACCAAGGGTGTGACACCCGCTTGCTCCTGCGCCCGGTCGAGGGCGCTATCGATCGGCCGCGTGCCCGCAAGATCCACCAGGCAGACCTTGGTCGGCCCGCCCACAGGAATGACAAAGCCCTCCGCAATAAGCGGTTTGCGCCACCGGCCACGCGTCGACGATGGGCCCAAAAGCCGGATCGTCAGCGACGAGCGATGACCAAACTCGCCCATCAGCTGTCACTCGTTCCGTTGATGTCATCGAGGCCTTGCAGGCAGACATCGCCCTGTTCACGGTCGACAAAGAGACCGCTGAGCGCACGTTCCTCATAGCAGGGAAGCGCGGCAAGGAATTCTTGCGGCCGACCCCACGGGCCAATCTCACGATAAAGAAGGGCTGTCTGTGGGCCGACGAAACGCCAATGCCACGGTTCGAATGTGTCCTCGCCAGGAAGATAGGCGTTACCCAGCGGGAAGCTGAGGATAAAGCCGTATTGCCACGCCTTTGTCTCAAAGCAGGCATAGCTACGATCCGTACCGCGCATAAAGCGGCGGTTTACGTCGATATCTGCGGCGAGACCCAACTGATGTTCCGACGTACCCGGATGAGCGACCGTACCGCGGGCACGGTTGATCTCGTGCAGCACCGTTTGGGTGCCATGGCTACGATAGGCCGAGCGCAGCGACAGGCGCTCACCCTCCTGAGCGCAGGCATCGAAGAGGGCTGCGAGTGCCTCTGGCATGGTGGTGCCATCAATCTGCGCTTCGCGCATCTGCATCTCTTCGACACCGGCCGGTTTTGAGAGGGGGATGCCGTAGCTCTCTGCACGGACGAGATCTGGCGGCACGTAGTCGCCTTCCAAGCGGAAGGTCATCGAGACGGGCCGGTTGACGTCGAACAAGCGGTCTCGGGAGCGGTTTGCGGCGTAGCGCCGGGCGCCATAGGCGTCGCGGAACAGCTGCCGCATGTGGCGGTTGAGGGCCTCCGCCTCGGTCAGGCGGTTTTGCTTTTCATAGTTGCTGGCCAGCAAGCGGATATAGAGGCTGAGCTCTGGATTGTTGGCGCCGCGCACGCGCTCCTGGGCACGGAACACTTGCTCATAAACCCGCTCGGCATCGGAGATGCGACCAATCCGTTCGTAGACGGGTGCGAGCAGCAGCGCGACTTGGACCGTGTCTTCGTGATCCGGGCCAAGCTGCGTCATACGGATGGAATAGGCCGCTGCGAGAAGACCCGCCGCAGCATAATCACCGTCTTCCTGCTGAGCGTAATAGCCGCCGAGCTCCGTCATCGCATCAGCTGACGCGAGCAGCTGGCGCGGCTCCCCGTCATAGCGCACAGCCATCCCATCAGCAGGCAGAACATCCGTGAAGCCTTCCCGCATGTCGTCCACCATGACGATAAAATCGGGGGAAGCATCATCGTGCGCCGCATGGTCAACATCGTCGCCATCATGGTGGTGGTGGCCGCCAGCCGTCACAGCGGCATCGCCAGCGCGCTCCAGGAACGACGCCGCAATGATCGCCGCTGGCTGCGCCTGACCCTCAAGGAGGAAGATCGTCGCCAAACGGCGCCGAATCTCGACCCGGCGGGCATCGGTCAGACCCGCCGCCTCAGTCGACTGAAGGGACGCGCGATAGTGGACAATCGCTTGGCCGCGACTCCCTCCGCGATAGTGAGCATCAGCCAAAAGCAACCGGCGCGGGTGCAGAAAACTCTCTTCTGCGCCGTCTTCAACCCACAGGTTCAACGCCTGATCGCCATGGTCAACCGCGCGGCTCTCATAGCCCACAGCGCTTAAGTGCTCGAACCGGCTCCAGGCCGCTTCGGGGTCAAAGCGCGTCAGCCCGTAAAAGCTCCCCGCGTAAGCCGCAGCGAGCCCGAGCAAGCAGATGGCTAATACATCGCGGCCCCGCACCGTAAGACATCTCCCAAGGAACGCCTTTGCGCCCAGGCGATACACAACCGACACCCTTGCGCATCCCCACACTTCGTTCCAGCGTAAAGAACTCCCTAACGCGGGGCAATCGCCGCGTGTGGAGAATCAACGCCTTCCAGCCCAATCCGTTCGAGCCCAATCTTGAGGTTATGAAAAGCAAGGATCGTACCGGTCGTCGCCGTCTTTATCTCATGCGCCACGGCCATGTGAATTATTTTGACGTGGCGGTTGAAGACTTTAGCCAAGTGCCGCTGACGGAGGAGGGCCAAGAGCAGGCCCAGTCGGCCGGTTTGGCGCTCACCGGCGTTACCTTCGACGCGGCCTTCCACTCCGGCCTTCCCAGGACCCGCGAGACCCTGGGCCTGGTCCTGAAAGCCAATGAGACCGGCCTGGAGCGCGATCCCATCGCGATCGGCGGGTTCGAGGAGCTTCGCGGCGGTCAAGTGATCGTGAAGACCCAAACCGAGCTCGCAGCCCGTCTCGCCTTCAGTTTCGACGCGGCCGCGGAAGAGGGCGCCAGTTTTTTGCCCGGCGGCGAGCTTTTCGCCGACGCTGAGCGACGGATCGTTGAGGCGCTTCGGATCCTCGTCGAGGAGCACAGCTGGAAACGCGCCATTTTGGTCGCCCATGAGGGTGTGAACCGTATTCTTCTGGCGCACCTCACCGGCGGAGGCCTGGGAGCTCTGGGTCATTTTGAGCAGGACCTCTGCGGCATCAATGTGCTCGATTTCGATGTCACCGAAGACGGGCAGGGCGCTTTGACCGTGGAGCGGGTCATTCTGAAAGCCGTCAACGTGACCGCCCATGACCCGATCAAAGAGGGCCTCCCTCGGACCAGCATCGAGCATCTTTTTGGGATCGACTTTGGCGGAGCGCGCCCGCCACGCAGCTGACAACAAGGCGTTGCCGGTATGGTTGCTCAAACCTTCCGTCATCGCCCTAATCTCGCCACTGTTCGCAAGGCTTCGCTAAAGTCTGTAACCTAAGCGTGTTGGCAGGTGATGCGCAGCGTGCCCCAGCGTGAGTGTCACCGACGGGTATGGATGGGACCATCGCAGTCGGGGGTGCTCAGTCTTGAGACTGAAGACCCTCGCTTGCCGACCCCGCCCTCACTCGCATCCCTGTTGTCACCGGCAGGCAACGCGCCCCCGCCCATGCCGGTGAATCACGGCAGCCACGCCTTTCGATCCCATGGCGTGGCTGCCATTCGTCAGTTAGCGTTGCGTCTCGCGCCAGGTCTCAAAATCACGCATCACGTTGTTGCAGTGGGAGGCCTTGCTGCTGATCGAGCCACTTCCGAGATTGTATCTCTGCTGATCTTCGATGATGGAGACAGCCTGAACATATCCTTCCAGCCATGCCTCTGCGCTCTCGTCATCAACGGCGTTGTCGACATGTGTAGCTATCGCCGACTGATGGACTTCGCTCGCATCAATGCCGCAAAGCTCAAGGTTAACGACCAAATTGGCTTCAGGAAAACGCTCCAGCATGAAGGCATAATAGGGGCGAGGCACATCTGGTCCGATCTCTTTCAGAGACTTGATGGCATCAAGCCGAGGTGTTGGCGGAAACGTCAGGCCAGTGACAAAAGCAGTCATCACTGATGCGATGGACCCAGCGATCAGCACGATGGATACGGGCCAAGCGACCACCGGACGAAGTATTGTGCCTGCTAAATGAAAACTTGGGTTCACCAGCCATGCGATCAGCAACAATCCAAGTCCGAGCGGCAAGGGGGCTGCTGCGAGCAAATAGGTCTCAGTCACCGCAGGGATTGTCCTATCGGCGATCCTTGAGAGATCAACAGCGCCCCATACGATCGCCGCTGTTGCCAGAACACTGAGCATCATGCTCGAAATCCAGCCAAAAACGAAACCAACAACACGCATCACGGGCTCCCAACTTGGATGGGCGCAGCATGTTGCTAGGCTTTGGTGCCGTCAATGACTGGCGCGAAGGCCGTGATCATGTGGTAGAGCATGCTGCCGGGGATGGCCTTTGCGCTCGGCTGGCCGTTGCTGTCATAGCTATCCATCAAAAAGCCTCTCGGCGCATCCGCAAGATAGGTCTCGAACAGCCGCGCCGCGATTTTATCGGCTTGATCAATGCCGTTCGCACCCGGCTCGGCGATCTTTGCCCTGAACATCTCCGTTTGCGGCCACAGGCGCCGCGAGGTATCGATCAGTTCACCGCTCCGACTCACCACGTTGTAGGCGAACCCTGTTTGCGGATCGCAGCCCATGCGGTCTGCGCTGGCAATCAGACGGCGGCGCCAACTGGCCGTGTCGTGTCCTGAATACATTGCATATTTGCCCAGAAGCGATGCCCATTCATAGGCGTGGCCAGGCTCAATGTGATCGCCTTTTTTCGGATCAGGGGCCCAGCTCTTGTCGAAATGCTCAAGCACACAGTCATGACGCGGATCAAAAAAGCGCTCTTCAAAAAGCGTCACCACCTCGCCAGCGTGGCGGAGCCAACGGTCATCGCCGAACGCCTCGAAAAGGGCGAGAAACGCTTCCAGCATATGCATATGCGGATTGGCGCGCAGGCCTTCGCGCCCGGTGTCGTCATCCTTGAAGCCGCCCCCAGGAAGGCCAAGCCGCTGATCCACCAGCGCCATCACGTCGTCGATGCGCTTGGCAGCGTCCGGGAGCAACCCGGCCCGGTAACTCCATGCAAGAGCAATCAGCGCAAAGGCATGGTCGTAGGCATCCATGCGCTCGTCGAGCGCGTCCCCTGCGGGCGTGATGCGGTGGAGAAAGCCGCGACCCGGTCGCCAACACGTCGCGTACAGATACTCAAGGCCCTTGGTGACGAGATCGTCCGCCGGGCCGCGCCAGCCGAGCACCTTGGCATGGGCGAAGGCATAGACCTGCCGCATCTGGACCCGCGATCGGCGCATCTCTCCCTTTTCGGCAAAGTCTTTGAAATCAAGCGTTTCTTTAAAGCCGCCTAAGGCGTCATTCCACGAATGCTCCGCCCACAGAGGCAGCGCTGTGTCCATCAACCATGCGCGAATACGATCCTTTGTGGCAGCCGGTAGGAGGAACCCGCGCGAAAAACCGTTCGCTGCTTGAGCGATCGCTTTGACGTCTTGGGTCCGGTCGAGATCAGCCACGAGAACGGCATCACCCGATGCGATGACAGCAAGATCCTTGACCCCGATTGCGGCGACCAGCGGGCCGGTCGACCTGATCGAGAGGCGGCCGCAATCCTCCGCGACAGCAGGCCCAGCGGTCGACACGCCGCCATCATCGCCGCCCGTCACCCGATAAACACTCGCGTGATCACCCACATCGCTCCAACCCATATCGACGGGCACCACCGCGACACCGCCTTCAACGCTGGCCGGTTCCATGATCGCGTAGTCCACGGAGATAGCAGGGGAGCGCGCAAAGGCCTCTGCGTCGAGCGATACGACCTGGTCGCCGTCTGAGCCGAGTGCCGCGCGCACTGCGCCGACGATATCCGGTGTGAGACGCTCCGCATGCTCAACAAAGGTCTTGGCTTGGAAGAGGAATATTCCTGCGTTCCAATAGTATGAGCCTTCTGCGAGATATCCCTCGGCTGTCGCCCGATCAGGCTTCTCGACAAACCGCTCAACGGCTTGAGACGGATTGTCCGAAGCCGCTGCTTTGATATAGCCGTAGGCCGTCGCTGGCTCCGTCGGCTGAATGCCAAAGGTGACGAACTTGCCTTGGCTGGCAACGGCTGCACCGGCGGCGATCGCGCGCTCGAACGCAGTTAGATCTTTGATGTGATGATCAGCAGGCAGAATGAGGAGCAGACTCTCCGGGTCGCTCGCGAGCGCAGCCGCCGCGATAGCCGGTGCTGAATCCCGTCCGAAAGGCTCCAAAATCATCGCGGCGCTTGGGATCGCCTCCTCAATCAGCCGCACATGGCGCGCCGAGCCGATCACCAGCGGGGTCTCAAAGCGCAACTTTCCGCTCGGCGAATGCAACCGCGCCGCGGTCTCGGCGAGCATCGAGTGGTCAGCCGTTAAGTTCTGAAACTGCTTGGGCCGCGAGGGCACTGAAAGCGGCCAAAGGCGCGTGCCCGAACCGCCGCATAGAATAACCGGTTTGATAATTGCCATGACCTGCCTGGAAGCGCTGAACCCGTATACCTGACAACCTTAAAGCACCGAACGTATCGAGTTTACTACCTCCAAACAACGGCGGGTGGTTGCCGCGATCCGCTTGCTCTCCTCCGATCCAAGGCACCGGCCGCAAGCGGCCGATGACCTTGATCGACGAAGCTATCGCGGCTCAGCCTTAGACTTGGCCAGGACATGGTTCAAAAGGCGAACCCTAAGCCGACCGCGGCGATGATTTGGTTGGGATCGCCTTCTTGATCGACGATAGGGCTGTCTGCGGCATCTCCCATCAGCCGTCTATAGGAGGTATACCCCACAGCTGACCACCGGCCTGACAATCGATAGATCAAAGCGAGGCTAGCGTTATAATCCCTAACGCCGCTCTCCGCCTCGAAGGCCATCAGCCCACTGTTCATGGCATCAACGCTATCTACACTGAAATAAGTCTCCGCCACATTCTCACCCATGAAGGAGACGCCGAAGGTGCTGTCGGCTCTTAGACGGCTGCCGATACTGCGACCGTAGCCAACATTGGCGCTTGTCTGCCAACCATCGTGCGCACCAGCGATATCTCGAGCGAGGCCGAGGCCGACACTGACCACACCGCTAGGATGCCCAAAACCTTGCCAAGAGCGGCTGATGAAACCACCGAGCTCAACAGCCGTATTGACTTCTCGCAGCTGGGCTATGGTGTCATTATCGACATCATCATTGCGACCAAAGCCAATATTCACTGAAGGTCCAGCGGCCCACTTCTGATTGTTAAGTATGTTGACGCGTACCCCGGTACCCTCAATCGCAACATACTGGGTTTCGCCAAACCGCATCTGGCCAAAGACGAGTGGGACGATCTGGTTGTCGGCAGAGCCATCGTATTCAGGCACTGATACGACGCCAAAGGACAGAAAGTCATCGTAAGCCGGCGGCGTTTGGCTGGAGGCATTGGCTTGAAAGGCAAAAACGATCATGCATAGCGGCGCCGCTATGCGGATAGGAAAGTTCATTAGCCGGGTCTCCTGGCAGGTGTGGTGTTGGACGCAATAGGGATATGATTTGATATCAAACTATATAGGTAGATGTCAAATTAAATAAGGAGACTGCGCTACTTTGCACTTTGGGGTGAGGGAGTTGCGTCATTAGATGTCGAATTATTCACAGGAGAATGAGCCCGTTGTGACCGCCAAAGACGACGCTGAGACATCGGTTGAGCGGCTGCTCTTCGATGTGATCACTCAGATCCACCGGCTGTATAATCTCACCACGGCTGGCTTTAATCGTGGCCAGAGCAACGAGCTGCATGTGTCGCATTTTAGTGTTCTGAACCACCTGGTTTTGGCTGGCGATGCTAAGCCCCCACAGCAGCTTGCGGCCAGCATGAACCTCACAAAGGCCACGATGACGAGCAACCTTGGACGATTGGCCGATCGGGGCTTCATCACGGTACAGAATAACCCCAATGATAAGCGTAGCAAACTTGTCTTTCTCACCCCGGATGGGAGAAAGGAACGGGATGCGGCTATCGAGCGGGCCAGGGGCGGTCTTCAGGCCTATCTGACCCATCTCACACCGAGTGAGGTGCAAGAGGCGAGCTTGCTTCTTGACCGGCTTTACCAGGCGATGTCTGCGGCCGAGGCTGAGCAACATTAATGCTGAGCTATACTGGGCCAGTCACGCACAGCCTTAGACACGCACAATTAAGATTGTCGCAAATTGGATACGTTCGTATCTGCCCTTTCTTTGATGGGCGGTTGCAACAGACGCTGACTTTGAACACGTGGTTGGCGTGGGTCCACTGATCTATTGAGTGGCTGCGCCGAAGACCCGGTCCGGAGCTTGTCGCCACTTTTGCCCGTTCAACGCCCAGTCGCGCGCGTTCTCATGATCCATACTGAAGAGCGCTACGGTGTAGTCTTGAACTAACCCGTCCGGGCTCAGTCGCATCGACGCCATGACAACACTCCCGCAGCGCTGTTCCGGAAACGCCTCCAGCCCGCGGAGATTGGGGAGCGAACTGCGTACCGGATCGAGCGAGGTCGGCTCGCCGCAGTAATCGCTGCGAAAGACCGCTTTTTCCTCCGCGGTCATCGCTCCGAACCCCTTCGTCATTGTTGGCATCGGCGCGCCGTTCCGACTGAAGTACCAGTGGAGAAGCTGGCCGGCTTGCTGGTCGAGGGTCGGCTCGCCATACTTCGCAACCAGCGAAGCGCGGAGGTCGGCAGCTCCCAACGTTCCCGCAGGCGGGTTAACGTCCCGCTGGACCGTCACGACCACGCCGCGGTCATCCTCAAACGCAGCGTCCATCGGGGAGATCATCATCGAAACACGGTCGTTCGGTTTGCGCTCGCTTCGTTCGCGATAGGCGACCCCGTCTTCGATGCGATGGTAAGACAGGGTGCCGCGGCCCACGAGGGCGGACTGCGGCTTTACAAGGAGGGTACCCGTGACAGTTGTGTCGATAACGACACCTTTTCCATCAATCGGAGTGTAAAAATCTGCATACCCTGCTTCTTGAACAAGCTGCATGTCAGCATCCGCCCAACGCATCCCTGGGCGGACCCCTTCGATGTCGAAGTCTTCTGGTAACGTCAGCCTGTCCGCCGGCGCAATCCGGCGGTTGACGGCGTGCAATGTGATGGGCTCGGGATAGCGTTCGGCGCCTTTGATCTGCGCGATCAGTGCGCCGTCTTCGCCAACGCTGAACGAAACGGCGCGATCTATCCCGCAGCCTTGCTCCTGTGTCGGCACAAGCGGCTTCGACCCTTCGAACAAGTCTTCGAACTGAAAAACGTAGCTACAATCGATCCCGAGTTGGCCGACACCGCGTGCGATGTACAAAGAGACACGTGGCAGCGACCTCGCTTGCCTAGCGTCGATCGCTTGTCCGTCGGGTCCGCGGAGGCTCGGAATGCCTGGCTTGCGTATAGGCGACCAGATGCCTTCGTAACCGGAAGCGGGGACTGCAGACGGCAGGGCATACTCTCGCGCCAACACGTCTTCAATGGTCCTTGCACGGCCTGTGTTTTGCGCTGCTGCTTGCGAGGCGATCCCAAGCACCGCGACGGTTGCGCAAATCAGCAGCAGGCCATCCCGCGCGACTTTTGCTATCCTATTCATGGAAACCCCGCCGTTGAACGTCAGCAGAACCGTCCGGTCAGACGGTCGAGATGTCAACGCGGCGCGCTGCCTAGTATGGCTGTTAAGGTGGCGTATGGCCTGAGCCACCTGGCCCCGTCGTTCATTTTGAGAGTCCTTGCGGTCGATCGTTGATGGTTGGGTTCATGGCAAGCGCGGAAATCGGCTGGCCATAAGGCCGCCGAGAAGGCCGCCGGGTGTGAGCCCGGCGAGGCTCAGACAGCGCACATATAAACGCCGTATACGCTTCATCAGAGTTGTCGAGAAGATCGTCAGAGACCACGGACCGCCCTGGTCCTCATCCGAAACGTCACTCTAGCAAATGGCCTCGACGATCATCCCGTCATAGGCTGGCTCGACGTGGTCCGGCGTTTCGGCCTGGACGGCTTGGTAGTCCATGACGACGTGCAGGTTCGTCAGCACGCCTCGACGGCAGCCAGCGCGCTCGATGAACTCGAGCGTTTTTTCAAGGTGCAAATGGCTGCCATGCGGCCGGTATTGGAGCGCATCGATGATCCAAGTGTCGACGCCATCGACAATCGGCCAGCTCTCCGGCTCGAGGTCATGAAGGTCTGAGGAGTAAGCGATCGGGCCGCAGCGGAAGCCTAACGAAGGCACGCTGCCATGCTTTTGCATGAACGGCGTGACAGGAATAGGGCCGGTGGGCCCGTCGATCTCGAATGTCTCGCCCGGCGCGGGCATCTCATATCGTTCGAGAACCGCCGGATACGGACTGCCTTTCTCCTGTTCAAAGCAGTACCGAAAACGCGGCATCAGATTGGGCGCGGTGTCATCGCCGAGATAGACCTTCACCCGCGCCATGTTCTTAATCGCGACAACCCTCAGATCATCAATCCCGTGGGTTTGATCGGCGTGGTCATGGGTGATGGCCACCGCATCCAGATTCTCTACCCCGTTGTTGATCAGCTGGAGCCTCATATCGGGCGATGTGTCGATCAGAAGGGTCGTCAGCCGCCCGTCAAAACTGCCCTCTTCATCCGCTCTCTGTATAACGATAGAGCATCGTGTGCGGATGTTTTTCGACTCGTTGGGGTCGCACTTGCCCCAATCACCGCGGCCACCTGGGCCGCCAATGCGCGGGACACCGCCGGAAGAGCCGCAGCCAAGAACAATCGCGCGCAGTTTCATGGCCTTGGCGCCTTTTCAAACAATCGGAAGAAATTCTCCGTTGTCGCCTCTTCGATCACACCCACCGGCTCTCCCCTGATCTCGGCAAGTTTTTCTGCGACGAGCGGGACATAGGCCGGTTCGTTTCGGCGACCACGGTGCGGCACGGGCGCAAGGAATGGGCAATCGGTTTCAATCAGCAAACGATCGAGCGGAACATCATTGGCCAGCGCGCGGACATCATCGGCCTTTTTGAAGGTGATGATGCCGGAAAAAGCGACATAGCCGCCGATCTTAAGCCCCTCCTCCATAAGCTCGCGTCCGCTGGTGTAGCAGTGGAGCAGCAGAGGAAAAGGCTTCGTACGATAGGCGTCGGTCAGCATGCTCCGCATCAAGCTGTCGGCTTGGCGTGTGTGCACAATCAATGGCAGTCCCGTCGCTTGGGAAGCCTCGATATGGGCAGCAAAGACCGATCGCTGATCATTTTCGGGGGAGTAGCCATAATGAAAATCAAGGCCGCACTCTCCAATCCCGACCACATCTTGAGGCTCTGCAAGCTCGATCAGCGTCTTTGCCGAAAGATCCGGGAAATCCTTCGCGTGATGCGGATGCACGCCCACGGATCGCGTGAAACGATCCGACTGCGCTGCGATCTCAGTGATCGCCGGGATACTGTCGAGACGATCAGAGATCAGCAGCATCGCGCCGACATTTGCAGCATCCGCCCGGCTCAGGACCTCATCAAGATCGTCCGCATAGCGCTCGCCATGCAAATTGACGTGGCTATCAACGAACATCAGGCGGCTCGCCCTCGAAGCGCGTCGCGTACCGCAAGACCAGCCATATAGGCCGTCTGCGCCGGGTCCGCGGTGCCTTGCGCGCCGAAGGTCTGTTGCGCCGCTTCGTAGGCTGCGAGGCGTTGCGCCATGATCTCTCGCTCCAGGTCATCGGCGAGAAGACCTTTGCGAAGCCGAGCGATGATCAAACTCGTGGCTTCCTCGCGCGTGCCCTCAGCTGCCTTGCCGACAAATTTCCGTGACACGGTGAGAAGGTCACCCTTTCCGTGCACCGCCCTCAGCCAGCTTTCTGCAATCGCCATCGCCTCGTCGCCCTCTCCGAGCGCCAGGCGCAGCGCACGGCCAGGCGCACCGCCGCTGACCGAGGCGTACTGCGCGGCCTCATCCGGCGCGAGCTCGGTCTTGGTCTGGAGCCAAGCGGACAGCGGCGCTTCAGCCACCGGCGACAGCACCAGGCGCCGACAGCGGCTGGTCAATGTCGGTAGCAACCGAGAGGTGGAACGGCTCAAGAGAAAGAGCGCGGTGCCTTTGGGAGGCTCTTCTAAGATCTTGAGAAGGCTGTTCGCGGCCTCCCGCCGCAACTCATCGGCCAGGTCAACGATCACGACCATCCTGCCACTGATCGATGTTTTGTGGAGGCCTTCGATGACTTTTCGCGCTGACGTGACATCGATCTCATCACGGAGCTTTCCCGTCTTCTCATTCTCCGTTCGCCGCAGCACGTGAAGATCGGGGTGTGCGCCGGAGGCAATCAGGCTCCGCACCTTGTCATCACTCTCACCAAGATGCCTGCCTCCGCTCAGCAAGGTCGCTGCGAGCATAAAGGCAAGGGTTGCTTTGCCCTGCGCCTCCGGACCGATGAAGACAAAACCGCCCTCCATCGCATCGCGCGCGAGCAGCTTCTCAACAGACAACAGAGTCGAGGGTGCCGCGAGAAAATCGCTGGCCAATTCAGGAGGAGGAAGGTGATCCATCTGCTGGGTCTAGCAGACCTGGAAGGCGGGCTGAAACCGCTGATTGGATCGCCATCGTCACAGCATCGACATCAGGCCGCGCGTCGATCATCGCGCACCGATCAGTCTCACGCTCGGCAATGGAGAGGAAACGGGCCCGCACTTTGTCGTGGAACTTGATGCCCTTGGCCTCAAAGCGATCGGCTGCGCCCCGCGCCTCGGCACGCGCAAGACCCTCACGCGCTGGCAGATCGAGGATAATGGTGAGGTCCGGATCATGTCTCGCTGCGCTCGAGCGAAGATCGCTCAAGAGCTGAGGCGAGATCCCCTGCTCGCCGCCCTGATAGGCCTCGGTCGAATCAAAAAACCGGTCACACAGCACGACATCGCCGCGGAAAAGTGCGGGCTTGATGACCGCCTCGACATGACTGTCGCGGGCTGCGTTCATCAACAAAGCCTCGGACAAGGGCGACCAGCGATAATGCGGCGAGAGTAGGATTTCGCGTAAGACCTCCGCCTCTTTCGTGCCGCCTGGCTCCCGGGTCACGGTCACCGTCCGGCCAGCGCGGCTGAGAGCATCCGCCAGTCGCTTGATTTGGGTGCTTTTCCCAGCGCCCTCAGGGCCTTCAAAGGTGATGAATGTCACCGCTGCGCCTCGCCATCTGGCGGGGTCAAAAGGGCCTGAAAGCCAAGACCGATCTTTTCAAAAAAGCCGAGGCCGCGGACCCGCTCCGCCGTGTAGAGAGGGTACTCGCGCGCGTCCTCGCCCGGAAGCGTGAGACGCAGCACCGCGACCTGTTCCCCGGCCCGGATCGGCGCCCGTAAGGGGCCGTTATAGACGAGCTCCGCTTCAGCCCCGGCCAGAATTTGTTTGTGGCGAGTGAACGCCACCTCCTGATCGATCATGAGGCTGACGGTATCGGCTTTACCTGCAAACACCGCGGCATTGCCAACAATGTCCCCGGCCGCGAAATACTGCCGGGTCGCAAAGGCCTCAAAGGCCTCTTCCATGAGATCAATGCCAGCAACCCGGCGATCGCGCTCAGACTCAAGGCCCGCGACCACCGCAATTCGCGCAAGATCGCCCTGCTCCGCTAAGCCGACGACGCCGAACCCCGCTTCCTCCGTGTGGCCCGTCTTCATCCCGCGCGCGCCAGGAAAGCCAGCGCGGATAAAGGGATTGCGGTTCGACTGCGTGATACCGGACCAGGTGAATTCGTCGATCGAAAAGAGATAGCGATAGTCCGGATACGACACCCAGATATGCCGCGCGAGCCGCGCCAGGTCCCGCATGCTCATTCGCTGATCCGGGTGCGGAAGACCTGTCGGGTTGCCAAAGCTCGATTCGGTGAGACCCCAAGCTTGCGCCCGGGCCGTCATCAGTTCGGCAAAGTCTTCCTCGCTCCCCGCGATGTTCTCCGCCACCACGATGCAAGCATCATTGCCCGAGAGCACGACGATGCCTTTGAGCAGATCAAGCACCTCGATGTCGGTGTCGACGAGCACGAACATCTTCGATCCACCGGTGCGCCATGCTTTCTCAGAGACATAGAACGGCGTGTCGTCCGTCAGCCGCCCCTGCTCGATCAGGTCGAGCACGACGGCCACGGTCATCAGCTTGGACATCGACGCTGGCGGGACCGCGACATCAGCGTTCTTGCCGAAAAGGAGGTGCCCCGTCGTCACATCCATGATGGCAGCATGGGTGGCGCGGGTCTCAATGAGATCCGCAGCCCATCCCTTGGCCCCCAGGACAACCCATAGACAAAGCGCAAAGCGCAATAGGCGCAGCGTCAATTCAGAACCTCTTGGACAATCATCGCGTCAACGAACCCCGACTCAATAGCAGTCTGAAGCCCATTTTGCGCGCTGACGGTATCCGAATAAGGCCCAAGCCGTACAAAAGTTAAGGCGCGGCCACCGCGGCGGCCCTGCTCCACCGAGACAGGCGTCCCAGTGCGGAAACGGGACGCCGCAGAGTTGGCGTTGCCGGCTGACGAGAAGGCGCCGACTTGGACATAAAGCGTCTGGCCATAACTGGACGGCGTCGTGACGGCCGGGCGTGAAACCGGGCCCAAGCTGGCCAAAACGAGGTTCGCGTTGGGGTTTGGTGAGACGGCTGGCTGCGCCAGTTGGGGCGCGGTCGGCGAGCGGCGGCTCGGCGGCTTAGACGCCAGCGACTGGCCACGCTCGCGCAGGCCGACGCGGGTGATCGCGTCTGACAGGCGTGCTTCGCCGACATAGCGAACGCGAACCGGCGCGACGCCTTGATCGAGGGTGCCGAGCTTGCGCGCGGACTCCATCGAAAGGTCGATAATACGGTCATGTGCGAACGGCCCACGATCGTTGACCCGAACACGGATCTTCTTACCCGTCCGCTGGTTGGTCACCTCAACAATCGAGGGCAGCGGCAAGGTGGGATGCGCGGCGGTTAAACGGTTCTGATCGAAGATTTCACCATTGGCGGTGAGTTTGCCGTGGAAATTTGGCCCGTACCAGGAGGCCATCCCCACGCGGTTGTAGTTGGGATCAACGGCCGGATAGTACCAACGCCCGCCAATTTGGTAGGGCTGACCCACCTTCACATGCGGGCTGGGGCTGGCCGTCCTTTTCCCGCCTGGCGTCGAACACGCGGCGATCACGAGCAATGTCAGAAGAGCAGCGGCGCGCAGAGCTGTTTTGGTCAAGACGGTTCCTCCGATCCTGCCCCCAGGACGCCCCGCCTTTTCCCGCCATCTTGGTTAAAAGGACGTTCAGAGACCGGATCGGCCACACGTTAGACCAGCTACTTCTTCCAAGTGAAGACGGTGGACACTGCGTAGTTCCAAACCGCACCAACCATGACGCCGCTGATGGCGGCAAGCCACCAGGAATAGTCGCGCTCAAAGACAACATTCGCGACACCAACATTGGCCGCAGCGCCAAGACTACAGACCACATAGAAGCTCAAAAGACCGCTGAGCCAGCGCCAACCTTTAAGACGCTGGTCACGGAAGGTGAAGGTGTTGTTGAGCGTGTAGTTGAACGCGATCGCAACGCCCGTTGCCGCCGCTTGCGCTACGACAAACGATGAACCGATCCCTTCCATCGACAGAAGCATCACTGCCAAGTGCACAAATAGGCCCAAGCCGCCGATGCCAGCGAACATCACGAACCGGACCGGCACAAAACGGCCGACGGTCTTCTCCAACAGCATTTCAGCGAACGCGAGCAGAACCGCTGAATCAAGCTTGCTCTCGCCAGCATGACGCGACCGGAAGGTGTAAGCGACTTCGGCGACTTTCACGTCTTTTGGCCCGGAAGCCAGGATATCAAGAAGGATCTTGAAGCCTTGGCCGGAGACGTTGCGCAAAGATGTTTCTAAGGTCTCGCGCGTGACCAAGAAAAAGCCGCTCATCGGATCAGAAAGTTCGGTGGGCAGAATAATATTGGCAAGCTTGGTGGCGAACCGGCTCATGCCAACCCGCGTTTCATCCCAATCGCCCGTGCTTCCGCCATCAGCATAGCGGGTCCCGACCACGACATCAGCGCCTTCACGCGCCTTGGTAAGCATATCAGTCAGGATACGTTCATCATGCTGAAGGTCTGCATCAATGACGGCGACGTAGGACGCTGGCGTCGCCATCATGCCTTCCATCACCGCCGAACTCAGACCACGCCGGCCGAGCCTTTGGATCACGCGCACGCGCCGATCACGCCGAGCCAGCTCACGCACGGTATCGGCGGTGCCGTCGGGCGAATCGTCATCGACGAAGATGGCTTCCCAAACGATCCCCTGCAGGGTCGCATCGAGGCGCTTCAACAGCTCCGCAACGTTATCGTTTTCATTGAAGCAGGGCACAACGACCGCGAACTCAAGCGCGTCCTCAATCGCGACACGTTCTTTCACACCCTCGACTGCGACTGTCACCGTGGGATCCCCTTATTTCGGCACATCAATGACTTCGAGGCGGGCCCCAACAAATGAAGGATACAGCAGCACCGCCTTAAGCTGTCCCCCATCAGCTAGCAATTTCTCTGCCAACGGTCCGCGGGGCAGGCTTGCGCCAGGTGTTTGTAGGCTCGCTCGCAACTCGCCTTCGCCCATATTCACGTAACGAGCAACGAGGACGCGCGAAATGTCGGGTTTGCCCGTCGGAACGAGTGCGCCACCGTCCTGAATACGCTGAAACGCGAAACTCTCGTCCTGCAGCACCGCGAGGTACTGCGGAAAGTCATCGCCGCGCCGATAGGTGGTGGTGAAGTATGGCGACGGCCACGCCGCGTTGGGCTCATAGATAATCGCCTCGACGCTGTGCTCTGTGAGCAGCTCCTCCATCGCGTTCCCTGCGCTATGCGAGAAGTGGCCCGGATTGAGAAAGAGAAGCCCAATCGCGCCCGCTCGCGCTGCCACCAACACGGCGGCCGCAGACCCCACCCAGCGCTGCCAACCTTCCGAGGCAGCTAACCCGATCAGGAGCGCGACGAGGGGCCAGAGCCAGATATTGTAGGACGGGCCCAAGACGTCAAAGCGGCTCACCCCAACAAGCCGCGCGAAAAACAGCAATCCGAGACCAACCAAAGCGCTGACGACCAGACAGAACACCGCACGTGGTCTTTCCTCGCCGATCATCGTTCCAACCAGTGCACTGCCAAGGCTGGCGAGCAGCGCGAGCAAAAGAATGAGTGTGCTGATGAGCGCCAGCGCGAGAAAAACAGTATTGGCCGCCATCACCGGCCCGACACCGACTGTCCAATAGACAAGACGGACGCCGTCCTTAATCACGCCGATGAGGCCCGCGGCCGCACCAACGTCACCCTCGGCGCCGTGTGATCCTACGGTTGTCGCCGCAAGAATAAACGGCAGAAGCGGCAGCGTCGCCAAACCGGCGATCGTCAGAAGGCCGAACGTCTTGATCACTTGTTTTTTTGTCAAGGCCACTGTCATCAGTGCACAGAGCCCGACAGTCCCCAAAACCATAAGACCGAAGAAGTGATCATAGGCAGCCAACAATGCCGCCACCAAAGCACCGGCCCAGTTTCTCAACCGTGAGCGGTCATCTATCGCCAGCGCCGCACGCAGCGTGAACTCAAGAGCCACCGCGGAGAACAACAGAAGCAGCGGGTAAGGGCGGATATCCACCGCAACCAGTGCCGTTTCGGGTCGCAGCAGAAAAAAGCACGCGGCGAACAGTGCCCAAACCGGCTCAGCCAGCAATCGCGTCACGCGATAGACGCAGGTCGCAGCACCAAGCACTGCAGCTATTCCGAGCCACCGCAACGCAACCTCACCACCTCCCATAAAGGTGATCACTTTCATCACCAGATAGCTGAGCGGCGGTTGACGGTCGGGCGGCAGGTCGAACGGATGCGGATACGCACCCGCCAACCACATCACCATATCACCGACACTGAGTGTCAGACCACTGAGCTGTGTCGACTCATCAGTCCATATCGACTCAGCAAACGAAAAGCGGATCGCGACCGATGCGAATGCCAGCAGCAGAAGCGCAAATCCGCGATCAGCCCAAGACATGTTTTTGACAAAAGAAGGCATGGCCATACGATCGCGTGATTGTCTCAATTTTGCTTTACGAAACCTCACCGCCGAGTCGCAGGATCCGCGTTTCACCCAAACAGTAGCCAAAAACGTGTGAGCCGTACCGTCAAGCGCCGTGTCACGGTGTGGGCGCCATCAAAGCGGCGGGGTTTGATAGAGCCTGACGCGTAAGGGGCCGTGGGGAACCGGCGGCCCCGGCGGCTGGAACGGCAAGCCCGTGGCGCTTGCGAGCTTGGCGTCGCTGGTGATCATTGCCGCCCGCCAACCCGCAAAGCGGTCACGCATCACGGAACCGAAGCTCGCATAGAGTGCGGTGAGCTGGCGGCGATCACCGATCCTCTCGCCGTAGGGCGGGTTGACCATCACGAGACCTGGCGGGTCTTCTGGACGCTCGAGCGCGCTCAGTGGCTGATGGCGAAAATCGACAACGCTCGCCAGTCCAGCACGCTCCACATTCTGACGGCTCGCTTGGATCGCCGCTCCGTTGCGATCGGCGCCGATCAAGGAAACCGGCCGATCCGTCGTGGCGGTCCCCGAGCGCATTGTCTCCCACGCGGCGCGATCGAAGCTCGCCAGCCGCTCGAAAGCGAAACGGCGGTCCCGCCCCGGTGCGAGCCCCCTCGCCCAAGACGCGGCCTCCAGCGGGATCGTGCCTGAGCCGCACATTGGATCGATCAGCGGCTCGTCGCCCCTGAAACCTGCCGCACGCAGAAACAGCGCGGCCATGGTCTCGCGCAGCGGGGCCTTCACCACGGACTGTTTGTAGCCGCGCTTATGCAGCAGCTCACCGGACGTATCGATGCTCACTGTACAGATGTCTTTTTCCATACGGACGAGAATTTTGATCCCGTCATCCTTGTCATCAAGAGCGCCAGCCTTCGCGATCGCCGCCTTACGCACCCTCTCGGCCGCCGCGCCTGAGTGATAGATCTTTGACCCGCGGCAGGTGGCCTCAACAGCGACCGGTGTACCGGGCGTCAGTATCTCCTCCCAAGGAAGCGAGCGCGCTCGTTTATCCAGAGTTGAAAGATGCGCTGCACGGAAACTCCCCAGGCGGACAAGCACGCGGCTGGCTCCCCGTAGCCAAAGATTGGCCCGCCAAACATCGGTCCAAGCTCCAATGCACTCAACACCGCCGGGCACTGTCCGCGCCTTCTGGAGGCGGATCTCTTTCGCTTCCTCAAGCAGCCACGGCTCGAGCCCAGGGGGAGCCGCAAGGAACATTGTCAGGCTATCGTCAAAAAACGGACGGCTCTGATCAGTCATCACCGGCGACGCGCTGCGCGAGGGCGGCGGCCATGAACTTGTCGAGATCGCCGTCGAGCACCGCGTCCGGGCTGGGACTCTCAACGCTGGTCCGCAAATCCTTCACCATCTGATAGGGCTGCAGCACGTAGGAGCGGATTTGGTGGCCCCAGCCGATCTCCGTTTTGCTTGCGGCTTGGGCGTTGGCTTCTTCCTCGCGGCGCTGAAGCTCTTGTTCATAAAGCCGTGCACGGAGCATATCCCAGGCAGCGGCGCGGTTTTTGTGTTGCGAGCGCTGCGACTGGCACTGAACGACAATCCCAGTCGGCTCATGCGTGATCCGCACAGCAGAATCGGTGGTGTTCACGTGCTGCCCGCCTGCGCCGGAGGCGCGGAAGGTGTCAATTCGGCAGTCGCTTTCGTTGATCTCGATCTCGATCTTATCGTCGATCACCGGATAGACCCACACGCTGGCAAACGATGTGTGCCGCTTGGCCGCTGAATCGTAAGGGCTGATCCGCACCAATCGGTGCACGCCGCTTTCGGTTTTCATCCATCCGTAGGCGTTGGTGCCTTTTACCAGGATCGTTGCCGATTTGATGCCCGCCTCTTCGCCCGACTGCTCTTCGAGCACCTCGACCTTGTGGCCCTTGGATTGGGCCCAGCGGACATACATGCGCAGGAGCATCGACGCCCAGTCATTGGACTCCGTCCCCCCTGCCCCCGAATGGACCTCCAGATAAGTGTCGTTGGCGTCGGCCTCGCCAGAGAGCAGCGCTTCGAGCTCAGCCGTTTGCGCACGGCTGGCGAGTTCCTTCATCGACGCTTCGACCTCGTCGATGGACCCTTCATCGTTCTCATCCTCGGCCATTTCGGCGAGTTCGAGGAGATCCGTCCGCTCTTGCGCAATCTCCGTCAGAGCACTGATGGCATTTTCCAGCCTTGTGCGTTCCTGCATCAGCTTTTGCGCGTTTTGGGGATCGTCCCACAGGGTGGGGTCTTCAGCCTTTTGGTTCAGCTCTTCCAGCCGGGCGTTCGCGACGTCCCAGTCAAAGAGACCTCCTCAGCAGGGCCAGCGACTGCTGCACCTGCTCTGCGGCATGGGTGATTTCGGCTCTCATGATGGATCCAGAATGCTAGACGAGGTGTCTAAGGGCAGCTGAGCAACAGGGCAAGACTCCTCCACGGTCTTGGTCTGGTCTGCTCACTCGACGAGGTTGACTTCAACGTCGCGCATCGTTATCGAGCCGTATGAACCGCGAACGGACCATTTTCCGACAGATCTAGGCGCCCTATGGGCGCGCGATCAGTTGTGCGGCTAGCTCAAGCATCAATGTTTTCTAAATCGACCGCACACGGCAGAAATGCCGGGTCGTCTAATGGTAGGACAGCCGATTTTGACTCGGTCAATGCTGGTTCGATCCCAGCCCCGGCAACCACTAGTAAGCTGATCGACGGCGCATCGGCTGTGCCTTCGGTCGCCTACTCCGCCTTCGCGGCGACCACCTCGATCTCCACGAGCCATCCCGGGGCGGCGAGGCCAGCGATTTCGATGGCGGAGCGGGACGGCAAGTTCGGCTGCTCGTCCGTGCCGAAGAACTGGGTGTAGCCCGCCATGAAGCCTTCAAAGTCCATCCGGTCCGTCATCGGATCAGCGACGAGATAGGCGCGCATCATGACGACATCGCCGAGGGAATATCCCGCGCTTTCGAGCCGTCCAGAAATCGCGGTCAGGACGTTGACCGTCTGTGTCTCGGTATCGCCATAGGTGGTGATGTCCATCGGGCTGCCGCCCTCGACAATCGCTGGCGGTACCGCGCCGCTGACGAAGAGGAGATCCGAACCCGCGGTCACCAAGACAGATTGAGAGATCGGAAAGTCCGAACCCGGAATAGGGTTGCGCGTGATCTCGCCGGTAGGCGGACTGGAACCCCCACCGCCGCATGCGGAGAGAGCAAGAGCGATGACGGCGGATGCAAGAACTGAGAAGCGCATGGACCTATCCTTGTTGTATTGTCTTGGTCGCCGCCATAACGGCTGACACCGCTCTGTGGGCGGAGAGGATAGCGCCCTCCTGCCACCCCGAGAGCTGCGAGAGATAGTCCCCAGCAAAGGCGATTCGCCGGTCGGGGTCGCGCAAAACCGCGTAGGCGCTGCCCTCTTCGGCTTCGTCTCCGTCCATCAGCCACGCCCAGCCACCCTTGGAGTAGGGCTGGTCCATCCAATCAATGTTGTAGCCCGCAACCACCTCATCATCGAAAGCGTCATGCAGTCGGCGGCCATAGCCCGCTGATCGGGCGAGCTGCTGCTCAAGGCTCAGATCGTTCCACGTCTTGGCATGATCAGCGACCGTGTAGGCGCCGAGCATCACACCAGTGGCGTTGCCAAAGCCCGATGAGGGATACCAAAACTGCATCGCGGGACCGTCAATGGCGCTGGCGCCGCCATAGATGCCGTCATCCTGCTCCCAAAACCGCCGCTTCGCCGACCAGGCAACTTTGGATGTCTTCTCATAGCGCGTTGCGGCGTCTTTGACGGCTTTGGCATGGTTGTCCCCCAGCTGAAGATCGGCGGACGCAATCACAGAGAGGCCCGCGGTCACGACGCAGTAGTCGGCGTTCAGTGTGCGAACCTCGCCATTGCGTCGCTCGCGCACCTGGCAGGCGACGCCGTCATCGCTCTGGGAGAGACCGACGAGTTCGGTGCCCATGAACCGCTCGGCCCGGACGTGGCGATCAAACCCGGCGATCACACGGTCCATCCCGCCGACGGGCTGCATTAAGGAGCTTTGCCATTCGATCCAGTCAAAGGTCGAGAGCGAGATCGCAAGCCCCGGGCTCCCCGCGAGCTCGGCTAGGGGGATCGGCGGCAGGCCTTCCGGCATCTCAAGACCAGCATCGAGATGCCGCTCCATGCCGCCGCGATAGGCGGCCACAAACGGGCCCGCTTGCATCGTCCTTAACCGGAGAAAGGTCTCGATCGCTTCTTTTTGGGCTGCATCAAGTCCTTCGGTGAGGACACCATATTTGAGGCCCTCAAGCGCCACCTCCTCCATCGCTGCGTAGACGGAGTACCGGGCATGGCGATGGCGCATCCGCTCGCCGCCGCGGCAGGCATCGCTCAGGAAGTATGCGTTCTGATTTTCATAGAGGAACGGCTCCAGCGCGACGCCGAACTGTTGGCAATAGGAAAGGAGGTTGTGGTGAAAACCTGGGATACGCGCTGGTCCAGCATTGAAATAGTCGGCCTCCGCGAAGCGCACCGTCTGCTGGCCATCGCGGTGCTCGACCTTCTCGCCATCGCGCCAGGTCCAGTTGCGGCCGCCGAGCCGGGTCCGCGCCTCGACGATCGTGGTGCGATAGCCCGCCTGCTCCAGCTCATAGGCTGCGGTCAGCCCAGCAACGCCGCCGCCAATGATTAGAACCCGCGCGCCCCGGCCATCGACGTCGCGTGGCGGCTTCGCAGCCTCGTGAAGCTCCGCCGCATAGCCATATCGAAAGGCAGCAGCGCCGCTGCTCGCAACGCCCAGCCACTTGGTCAGTTCCCGCCGTGTGAGTGCCATACCCCCTGCCCTTCCCCGGCAGGCTCGTCATATTTTTGCAATGCAGCAACAGAAAAATGCATGAGGACAGCGAGTGCTGACCGAAACCAGCGTGCATCTGTTGCAACAGCGCAACTGAAGCGGATCAGTGCCCCATATCTGTCCGGCCTGTGCGGACCTGATAGTCAGCGGCAATCCCGTAATGCGGGTCATCCTCGCTCGGCTCAATCAACTGGCCGGCGATGCGCAGTAAGCGCTGGCAGTCCGGCGACAGGTGGCGAAGGTGCAGGGTCTTGCCCGCGGCCTGATACTTCGCAGCGAGGGCATCAATCGCGGCGAGGCCCGAATGGTCAGCGACCCGCGCCTCGCCAAAGTCGATCACCACGTCGTCGGGGTCGTTCGCCGGATCAAAGAGGCTCGCAAAGCTCTCGGTCGAGCCGAAGAAGAGAGGCCCTTCGACCTTATAGACCTTGCTGCCTACGGCGTTGATCTCTGACGAAGCAATCCGCATCCGGACGGCCTGTTTCCAAGCAAAGACCAGCGCAGAGACGATGACGCCGACCAGCACGGCGACCGCGAGGTCTTCCAGCACCGTCACGACCGTGACGATCAGGATCACCAACGCATCAGATTTCGGTACGCGGGCAAGGATCTGCAGCGACTTCCAAGCGAAGGTGCCGAGCACCACCATGAACATCACACCCACAAGCGCGGCGAGCGGGATCGCCTCAATCGGCTTGGATGCGAAAAGAATGAAGGCGAGGAGGAAGAGGGCTGCGGCGATTCCTGAACTGCGCCGACGGCCACCGGATTTCACGTTGATCATCGACTGGCCGATCATCGCGCACCCGCCCATGCCTCCAAAGAAGCCGGTGATGACATTGGCCGCCCCTTGCGCGACGCATTCTTGGCTCGCGCCGCCCTTCTCGCCTTTGATCTCGCCGACGAGGTTCAGGGTGAGGAGGCTTTCGATAAGACCGATCGCAGCGAGAATAACCGCATAAGGAAGGATAATACCAAGCGTCTCAAAGCTCACGGGGATTTGCGGCAGATGGAGGCTCGGAAGGCCGCCCTGGATCGACGCAAGGTCTCCCACGCGCGGCACATCAATGCCGAAGCTGATCACGAGCCCAGCGACGACAACGATCGCCGCCAGTGGCGCAGGCACCACCTTCGTCACCTTCGGCAGGCCCCAGATGATCGCCATGGTGAGCGCGACAAGCGCGAGGGTCACGATCAGCTGCGTGCCTTGCATGAAGGCATGCCCGCCGTCCTCCGTCGGCACGCGGAACTGTTCAAGTTGGGCAAGACCAATGACGATCGCGAGCCCGTTCACAAAGCCCAGCATCACCGGATACGGCACCATGCGGATGAACTTACCCCAGCGTAAGCCTCCCGCAATCAGTTGCAGGATCCCCATGAGGACGACCGTGGCAAAGAGGTACTCGACCCCATGGCTTGAGACGAGTTCGACCATGACCACAGCCAAAGCGCCGGTTGCGCCGGAGATCATCCCCGGGCGCCCGCCGATGAGCGCGGTCACCAGGCCAACGATAAAGGCTGCATAAAGACCAACCAGCGGATGGACGCCGGCAACGAATGCGAAGGCCACCGCCTCCGGCACGAGCGCGAGAGCGACCGTCAGGCCTGCCAGCACCTCGATCCTCAGGATCTCTGGCGTCAGGGTGTTGATGTCGTTCGCCGTCGTGCGGGCATAGGTTCGAATGGCGGAGAACCCATCCGCGAACAGGGTCGGATTGCTGGGGGATGTCATGATGATCCAAAAGGAAGCCAGCAGGCCTCCTATCGGATTTTGTGCGTCGCAGCAAGTGCGAGCAGACCCTGCTCGATCGATTCCGGCTTAGTAGATCACACCAAGGTCACTATCGACGTCTTCGTCACCAAAACCGCGGCCCTGTTCGCCGTCGCGGGCGAAGCGGTTGCGGCCATAGATGTCGTCTTCGGCTTTGAAGGCTTCGAGGATCACGTTCCGCTCATTGGGCGCAGCGGGGCGGCCCGTCTTGGCGTTGACGCGCACCAGGCGGATGCCCGACGGTGCCCGGAACGGAACCACCTGCTCCTCTTCCAAGGCGGCGCGCATGAACCGGCCGAAGATCGGCGCGGCGACATTGCCGCCGCCCTCTTCATTGCCGAGGCTCTGGGGCAGGTCGAAGCCAACAAAGACGCCAACGGTGATGTCTGGTGAGAAGCCAACGAACCACGCGTCGCGGTAATCGTTGGTCGTGCCCGTTTTACCCGCCAGTGGCGGCAGCGGATCATCAAGCCACAGCTCCCGCACCCGCGTGCCCGTGCCGCGCTGGATCACGCCCTCAAGCATCGAGACCATCTGGAATGCCGTACGCGGATCAATCACCTGGGCCCGGTCGTCGGGAAGGACAGGCTCTGGCTGCTCGTCCCACTCATCAGCGTTACAGCCGAAACAGGCGCGTTCATCCCACGCGAAGATGGTCGTGCCGTTGCGGTCCTGGATCCGGTCGATGATGGTCGGCTGGATCTTCTTCCCGCCATTGACGAATTGCGCATAGGCCGCGGTCAGGCGCATCAGGGTCGTCTCGCCAGCACCGAGCGAGATCGAGAGGTTCCGCGGCAAACGGTCCGAAACGCCAAGACGCTCCGCATACTCAATAATGGGACCAATGCCGAGGTCCTGCGCCAGGCGCGCGGTCATCGTGTTCCGCGACTTCTCAAGGCCTAGGCGCAAGGTCGATTCGCCGTAGAAGCGGTCGGCCACATAGTTGCCCGGCTTCCACCAGGTGCCATCAAGGCCCGGCGCCACAAACGGTGCGTCGAGATAGATCGACGACGGCGTGTAGCCTTGGTCGAGAGCCGCGGCGTAGATGAAGGGTTTGAAGGTCGAGCCAGGCTGCCGCCAGGCCTGGGTCGCGCGGTTAAACTCCGAAAGCCCGAAGGAGAAGCCACCCACCATAGCAAGCACGCGGCCGGTATGCGGGTCCATCGCAACGAGGCCACCATTGACCGCTGGGATCTGACGCAGCGCATAACCCGCACTGCCGTCGGTCGGCTCGGCCAGGATCACATCGCCGACGGAAAGGACCGACCGCACGCTTTCGATTTCAGGGCCGACATTGTTGGTGTCGATAAACTCCCGCGCCCAATCAAGGTTCGGCAGGGTGATGACGCCCTGGCTTCCGTCGAGGAACCCAATATTCGCGATGGCGCTGCTGGTCTCAAGGACCACCGCCAAACGCCAAGGCGAAAGGTCGGGCGCAATAGAACGCTCCGTCAGCAGACGATCCCGCGCCTCGTCCAGCGATAGGGTCCAAAGCGGTAGCTCTTCGTCACCCTCATTCTCGATCTCTGTTACCGCACCGAGGTCATCAGGCAGCACAGTTGTTGTGAGCGGGCCGCGCCAGCCATGGCGTTGGTCATACTCCACAAGGCCTTCACGGAAGGCTTTCTGCGCTTTCGCCTGGAGCACCGGCTCAATCGTCGTCCGAACCGAGAGGCCGCCATCATAGAGTGCATCGGTTCCGTAACGCCCCGCCACATCCCGGCGCACAGCTTCAGCAAAATACTCAAGCGTTGAGGACCTGGCACCAAGCGGCGGAGCAATCGCCGCGCCCAGCGGCTGGCTGCGGTAAAAGGCGAGTTCGTTCTCTGCGAGATACCCGTCCTCGGCCATCCGCCCAAGGATATAGTCCCGCCGCTCGACGGCGCGGGTGGCCCCGCGAACGGGGTGATAGTTCGCCGGCGCCTTAGCGAGGGTGGCAAGGTAGGCGGCCTGATGCGGCTGGATCTGATCCAGCGACACGCCGAAATAGTTGAGCGCCGCCGCGGCCACACCGTAGCTGCGGTTCCCGAGATAAATCTCGTTCAGATAGAGCTCGAGAATATGGTCTTTGCTGAAGACCCGCTCCATCCGGCGGGCAATCAAGGCCTCTTTAACCTTCCGCTCCATGCGCTGATCGGAGGTAAGAAGGAAGTTCTTGGCCACCTGCTGGGTGATGGTGGAGGCGCCTTCGAGCCGCGAGCCGCCCTGTAAGCGCGTGCGGACATTCCGAATCGATGCCCGGGCAATGCCGCGGAAATCGAGGCCGCCATGCTCATAGAACGACTGGTCCTCGGCGGCGATGAAGGCGTCTTTCACCGTATCAGGAATCGACTCGATCGGCACAAACAGACGCCGTTCCCGCGCGAACTCCGCCACCATGGTGCCGTCGCCGGCGTGGACGCGCGTTGTCACCGGCGGCTCATACTCGGCCAGCGACTCATAATCGGGCAGATCCGGCACCAATGTCTGCACATAAACAAAGGCGTAGACCAGCGCCGCAAGACCAGCGACGAACCCAACGACCCCGAAGAACATGATGGTCCGGCCGAAGAACAAAAGACCCCGAAAGACGCCGCCGCCTTTCTTCTTCTCCGTTGGCGCTCCGCCGCGGAGCGGGTGCTCCACGCCGCCGAGCTGATAATCGTCGTCGCTGTCAAATCTGCTGACCATGATACCCAGTCAAAGTGTCCGAAAATCCCACCCGAGAGTGGTTAGCATAGGAGGGTCGTGGGAGCGACCTTTCCCTCAGACAAGAGCGAAGAAGTTTCCTTGGCGTAAGGCTTGCGGTCATTGATGGGGTCCCTAGTGTCCCGGCACCCAATAGGAGCCTTTTCATGCTGCCCAAGCCTCTGGCCGATCTGTCCTCTAACACCTTGGAATACGAAGTTCTTCCGAAAGTGAAGCCGACCGGCTTTCGCGAGTATGACGCAAGATGGATTTTCGGAGAGGAAATCAATGTTTTGGGCATCCAAGCCCTGGGCGCTGGCCTGGGCACCCTGATCCATGAGCTGGGCAAGCGACCAGAGATCGTCGTGGGCCACGATTTCCGCGGCTACTCGGCGGGAATCAAGCAAGCACTGACCGTCGGTCTGATGTCAGCGGGCATCAAAGTGCACGACATTGGCCTGGCTCTCTCGCCGGTCGCTTATTTTGCACAGTTTGCGCTCGATGTGCCTTGCGTGGCGATGGTCACAGCCAGCCACAACGAGAACGGCTGGACCGGCGTGAAGATGGGCGTCGAGGCCCCCCTCACCTTCGGCCCTGATGAAATGGGCCGCCTCAAAGAGATCGTCTTGAACGGCGAGGCCAAGACGCGGGATGGCGGCGGCTATGTCTATCACACAGACCTCCGTGAACGGTATATTGCTGACCTCACGGACAATTTGACGATCAAACGACCCCTCAAAGTGATCGCAGCCTGCGGGAACGGCACGGCGGGCGCCTATGCGCCGGAAGCGCTCAAGCGGTTGGGTGTTGAGGTCATCCCGATGGATGATGAGCTTGATCACACCTTCCCAAAATACAATCCGAACCCAGAAGACATGGAAATGCTGCACGCGATGCAAGCGGCGGTGAAGGAGCATGGAGCCGATCTCGCCCTCGGCTTTGATGGCGATGGCGACCGCTGCGGCGTGGTGGATGATGAAGGCGAAGAGATCTTCGCCGACAAGATTGGTGTGATGCTGGCTCGCGATCTCTCCGCGCAGATCGACGACGCTGTCTTTGTTGTGGACGTCAAATCGACAGGCCTCTTCAACACCGACCCTGTGTTGAAGGCCAATGGTGCGACCACGCATTATTGGAAGACCGGCCACAGCTATATCAAGCGGAAGACCACCGACCTCGGCGCCGTTGCGGGCTTTGAAAAGTCAGGCCACTTCTTCTTTCGCGAGCCTTACGGGCGCGGCTATGACGATGGCCTCGTCGCAGCGATTGCCATCCTCAAAATGCTGGAGCGCAATCCGGGACGGAGCCTCGCGAGCCTCCGCCGCGACCTCCCGACGACCTATCAGTCCCCAACGATGTCGCCGAAATGTTCGGACGAAGAGAAATACAACGTCATTGATCGGATCGTCGCCAAGCTCTCAGAACGCACAGAGATGATTGGCCAAAAGGTGGTCGACGTGAACACCGTCAACGGTGTCCGCGTCACGGTCGAAGACGGCACATGGGGCCTCATCCGCGCGTCCTCGAACAAACCCGAGCTCGTCGTCGTGGTCGAAAGCCCCGCCTCAGAACAGGCGCGCAACGCCATGTTCGGTGAACTCAAAGCTGTTCTCGACGAAGAACCCGAGGTCGGAGCGTTTAACCAGACGCTTTGA
>JBCDLG010000024.1:0-36569 GCA_038745625.1 Pseudomonadota bacterium
CGACGGCATGGCCTCGGTGCGCCTGAAAGTAGGAGATGAACATGCCCAAAATGAAGACCAAGTCTGGGACCAAGAAGCGATTCAAGGTCACCGGCACAGGCAAGATCATGGCCCTTTCGACCGGCAAACGCCACGGCATGATCAAGCGGACGCCCAAGCAAATCCGTCAGAAGCGCGGCATGAAACCGATGGCCGAGTGCGATCAGCGCATCGCCAAAAAATACATGCCCTACGCGCGCTAAGGAGGAGCCCACATGTCACGCGTCAAAGGGGGACCTTCGTCCCACGCCCGTCACCGCAAAATCATCAGCCAAGCCAAAGGCTATCGTGGTCGCCGTAAGAACATTTTCTCGGCCGCCAACCAAGCCGTGGAGAAGGCTGGCCAGTACGCCTATCGCGACCGCAAGGCCCGCAAGCGGGAGTTCCGTAAGCTGTGGATCCAGCGGATCAATGCTGCTGCTCGCCTGCACGGTATGACCTACTCGACCTTCATCTGCGGGCTCACCAAGGCTGGCATTGAGGTTGACCGCAAAATGCTCGCTGACATCGCCGCGCGGGAGCCACAGGCTTTCGAAGCGATTGCTGAGCAAGCGAAAGCTGCGCTGGCTGCGTAAGCTGACCATCCATCAGATCAAGAAAGCCCCCTTGCGAGGGGGCTTTTTTATGCCGCCTCGACCGCCTTTGCGGTTTCTTCGGTCTTGCTAGCGGGCGCTTCTGCGGCATGAAGCGGCAGAACCGCACGGAAGGTCGAGCCGTGACCGAGGATGCTTTCCACCGTGAGCTGACCACCCATCAACCGCGCCAGGTCGTGGCAGATCGGTAGACCAAGGCCAGTGCCGCCCGTCGTCCGACCCGGCTCGCCTGGCTTGGTGACAAAACGCCGGAACAGCGCATCCTGATTGTGGAATGAAATCCCCTCGCCGGTATCGGTCACCTCAAGCGCCCATTTGCCATCGCGAAAATAGGTCGCTCGGACGGTGATCTCGCCCTCATGGGTGAATTTTGCGGCGTTGCTCAAGAGGTTATCGAGGATCTGACCGAAACGCTTGGGATCGACCGACACCCATTCTGGCAAACGATCGGACACGTCCTTTTTGAGCACAACGCCTTTCCGCTCGATGCGGGACTGATAGGTTGCAAGCACCTCGTCGATGAACGGCGACAACGCCACAGGCTGCTCCTCGATCTCGATGAGGCCTTCCTCGAGCAGGCGAACATCCACCACGTCGTTGACAATCTGCTCCATTTGCTCGGACGCCCGCTGCACCAGGCTAAGCTGCCGCGCTGCGGCTTGCGGAAGATCCGTTCGCAGCACCTGATCGACATAGCCGCGCAGAATTTTCAGTGGAGTCTGAAGGTCCTCGCTCATATTGGCAAAAAACGTGGTGCGCGCACTCAGTACACGTCCAGCTTTGTCTTCCGCAGCCTCTGCCCTATCAAGCGATACCATGAGATCATCAAAGGCATCGGCGATGGCGCGCTGCGATGGCCAAAAGATGAATCGCGCCTCAAAAAACAAAATGAGCAACGCTGCCAACAGCCCAAATAAGCTCAACCGGCGCAGCTGTGCCACTTCGGCGTTGGCCTGTAGCTCAAGCTCGTGCACCGCATTGTCGAGGGCAGCCAAGAACCCGTCCGTCAGCACCAGATCGTGAAGATGCGCCCGCGCGAGCTCGATGTCGCCGGGGATCTGCCCGCGCATCACCGCGAGCTCTTCGACAAAGGTCTCCACCTCTTCGTTCAGTGTGACGCCGTTGTGCTCCGTCTCGTAAATCCACCGCCGCCCCTCAGCCCTTTTGCGCGACAGCCCAAGATCACCGCCCTGCATCAGCGCCTGATGAGAACGGACGAACAGCGCGACCGTGTTATCAAGCGCCAGCGTGGCGGCCTCATCCGTTGGATCGAGATATTCTCGCTCCGACAGGGCCAAGACGCGCTGGCTCAACATGCGCTGACGACCACTGATGTTGATTGCGGCCGAGGACTCTTCATCCCCCGCAAGGGCCATCATCGAGACCACGTGGCTCGTGGTCACGAACCCAGCGATAAGGGCGAGCGCCACAAGGTAGCGTCGCCAGAGGATCTGCGGGTCGATCTTTTTTTGCTGCATGGGCGTCATCCAGGTCTTTCTCTATGACTGCCCCCAAAGGTTGAAAGATTTCGTGAGAACAACCCTGAAAATTCCCAGCGACTGGCCTGGTTGATCAAACCGCTGCGCACTGGCACACGCCCGCGAACGCATGGGATCCCGCCGCATGAGCCTCGACGACGATATCAAAACCCTAGAGACCGACCTGACCTCGCAGATTGGCGCCGCTGCCGACGAGCGGGCGCTGGAGGACATTCGCGTCGCCGCCCTTGGCAAAAAGGGCGTGATCTCTGACCGGATGAAGACCCTGGGCAAAATGTCGCCCGAGGAGCGCCAGGTCGCTGGCCCCGCGCTCAACGGCCTTAAAGCGCGCATTGGTGAGGCGATTGCTGCCCGCAAAGAGGTGCTGGAAGACGCAGCGCTGACCACGCGGCTGGAGGCGGAGCGGCTCGATATCAGCCTGCCCGCCGCGCCCGCGCCCAAAGGCAAGCTCCACCCCCTCACCAAGACTTTCCGTGAGGTCGCCGAGATTTTCGCCGCCATGGGGTTCGAGGTCCGGCAAGGTCCCGATATCGAGGACGACTTTCACAACTTCACCGCCCTCAACTTCCCGCCAGAGCACCCCGCCCGGGAGATGCACGACACGTTCTTCTTTCCGCCCAAGGAGAATGGCGAGCGGATGGTGCTGCGCACGCACACCTCCCCTGTCCAAGTGCGGACGATGATGACTGAGAAGCCGCCGATCCGGATCATCGCGCCGGGCCGGACCTTCCGCTGTGACAGCGATCAGACCCACACCCCGATGTTCCACCAAGTCGAAGGCCTGGTGATCGACCGGGAGACCCACATGGGGCACCTGAAAGGGACGCTGGAAGCGTTCTGCCGCGCGTTTTTCGAGGTCGACACGCTCACGACCCGCTTCAGGCCACACTTCTTTCCGTTCACGGAACCTTCAGCGGAAATGGATGTCGGCTATGAACGTGTCGGCGGCGGCATCAAGATCGGCCAGGGCGCCGATTGGATGGAGATCCTTGGCTGCGGCATGGTGCACCCCAACGTGCTGAAGGCCTGCGGTCTGGACCCGGATGAGTATCAAGGCTTCGCCTTTGGCATGGGCGTCGACCGCCTCGCCATGCTCAAATACGGCATCCCCGACCTCAGAAGCTTCTTCGCAGCCGACACGCGCTGGCTCGATCACTACGGTTTTGCTCCGGAGGCTGTTTGACATGAGATCCATCAACGCCAATTCGGTGATCGCGATCGCGGCCCTCGTTACCAGTGTGGCGGCGGTGTGGGTCTCATGGTCAGAAGCGCGCTTACTGAGAAAAAGCCAGGAAGCGAGCTTTCGCCCGATTATCGAGACGATGATCACGACAAAGACCAGTCAAGACACCCTCTCGATCGCACTTGCCCTCCGAAACAGCGGCCACGGTGTGGCGTTCGTTGAGGACGTGTCCATGAGCGTGGGCGGTCAACCCGTCACCGACTGGGAGTCCTTCTACGGTCCTTTGTTCCCCGACGATCTCCGGCAGGATGTGGATCTGAACTGGTCGTCAGCCACCGGATTTTTTCAGCCGGGCGAGTCCAAAGACATCCTTCTGATGCACTGGCCCGCAACACCCGACAATGTGGCGCGGTTTGAAAGCTTCCTCCGCGAGGATGCATCTGAGCGCATGGAGGCGCTCGATGTGACGACATGCTATTGCTCAGTCTTTGATCAATGTTGGAAGCGTGAGATCGGGCTCACTGAAAAGCCGACCCGCACGGACGAGTGCGAAGGCCAAGGCGATCCCATTGAAGCGCTGTGGACCAGCTTCCTTCGAACCGAAGACAACACGTGATGACGACAGAAAACACTCCAGCACCTCAGGGCGAGCTGACCGTCCGGGTCATGCCGATGCCAAAGGACCTGAACTCCGCTGGCGATGTCTTCGGCGGTTGGGTGATGAGCCAGATGGACCTCGGCTCGTCTGTTCTTGCCGTTCGTCGCGCGTGCGGCAGGGTGGCCACCGTCGCTGTGGATTCCATGCACTTCGTCCGCCCCGTGCAAGTGGGCGACATTTTCAACTGCTATTGCAAAATCGTCCGTGAGGGACGGACCTCCGTCACGGTCAAGGTCGAGGCGTGGGTCGAGCGCCGCGGGACCTTCGAAATGGAGAAGGTCACCGAGGCCGATTTCACCTTTGTCGCCCTTGATCAAGACGGGCGCCCGACACCCCTCCCTGCGGAGACACCCCAATGAAGTTCACCATCAGCTGGCTGAAGGATCACCTGGAGACCGACGCATCGCTCGACGACATCGTTGAGACGATGATCAAGGTTGGCCTTGAGGTCGAAGAGGTCATCAACCCCGCCGACGCGATCGCGGCCATCACGGTCGGCCATGTCACCCATGCCGAGCCGCATCCCGACGCTGATCGCCTACGCGTATGCAAGGTCGATACCAAGGACGGCGAGAAGCAGATCGTCTGTGGTGCCCCCAATGCGCGCGAAGGTATCAAGGTCGCCTACGCGCCTGTTGGCGCCTATATCGCTGGGATCGACGTGACGCTGTCGAGAGCAAAGATTCGCGGCGTTGAGAGCCTCGGCATGATGTGTTCAAGCCGCGAGCTCGAGCTCGGCGACGACCATGACGGCATCATGGAACTTGACCCGAATGCAGCCGTCGGCACGCCGCTGATCGATGTCGTTGGCCCCCTTGACCCGGTGATCGATTTCGAAGTCACCCCGAACCGTCCGGATACGAATGGCGTACGCGCGATCGCCCGCGATCTTGCCGCCGCGGGCCTGGGCACGCTCAAGCCGCTTGAGGTGCCAAGCATCGAAGGCGCGTTCGAGCAACCGATCTCGGTCACGACCGAAGCACCGGCCGCTTGCCCGGCCTTCGGCTCGCGGGTCATCCGCGGTGTGACGAACGGCCCCTCGCCCAAATGGCTGCAGGATCGCCTCACCGCCATCGGGTTGCGCCCCATCAACATGCTGGTCGATGTCACCAACTTCCTCTCCTATGACGTCGCGCGTCCGCTGCATGTCTATGACATCAAGAAGCTACAAGGCCCCGTCCGTGCTCGGATGGGCGTGGCTGGCGAAAGCTTCATGGCGCTCAATGATAAAGAGTACACGGTCGATGAGGCCATGTGCGTGATCGCCGACGATAGCGGCGTTCTCGGCCTTGGCGGCATCATGGGCGGCGTCAGCACCGGGTGCGATGAAGCGACCACGGATGTCCTGATTGAGAGTGCCTATTTCGACCCGCTCACCATCGCCAAAACCGGCCGGCAGCTGAGCATCACCTCAGACGCCCGCTACCGCAACGAACGCGGCATTGACCCCGCTAGCATTGAAGAAAGCCTCGAGCGCGCGGCTGCCTTGATCCTTGAGGCTTGCGGCGGCGAGCCGAGCACGATCCGCGTCGCGGGTGAGCCGCCCATCAAAGAGCATAAGGTCGCATACAAACCCAGCGAGACGCTCCGCCTCACCGGCATGGATGTGCCAGAAGGTCAGCAGGAGACGATCCTTACAGCGCTCGGTTTCGAGGTGCATCGCGGCGGGACCTGGACCGTCACGGCACCGACATTCAGGCCTGATATCGAAGGAACCGCCGACATTGCCGAGGAGGTGGCGAGGATCCACGGCCTGGATAATCTGCCGACCCTCGTCCTACCGCCGCTCACCGATGCGCCGCGGCGCAATCCCGCACTCAGCGAGAGCCGGATGGAAGCCGTCCAGGACGTTCTCGCCTCAGCCGGTTTCCTCGAGGCTGTGACATGGGCGTTTACGGACGAAGACGCGGCCAAGCTCTTCGCTGACCAAGCGGAGGAGCTCAAACTCCTGAATCCGATTTCCTCTGATCTCTCTGTGATGCGCCCAGGGCCTTTGCCCGGACTGCTCATGGCAACCTCGCGCAACGCAGCGCGCGGCGCGGAAAGTGTGCGTCTCTTCGAGGTTGGCGGTGCGTATACAAATGATACGCCCACGGGCCAGCGCACCGTCGCCGCGGGGACCCTCTGGGGCCAAGGGGCGCGGGACTGGCGCGGCAGCCATGGTGAGCCGGGCGTCTTTGACGCCAAATCCGCAGCCCTCGCCGCCCTCGAAGCCGCCGGTGCGCCAGCTGGTCGGCTCATGGTCTCGGCCGAGGCGGCACGCGGCTATCATCCCGGCCGAGGGGGGCGCTTGACGCTCGGTCCGAAGGTGGTCCTGGCGCGTTTCGGTGAGGTCCATCCCCGGGTCATGAAGGCTTTTGGTCTCCCCGGCCGCGCGGCAATGTTTGAGGTCGAACTCGACGCGATCCCCGCCCCGAAGAACCGCTCAGCATCGAGATCAGCGCTGGAAGCAGCTGATCTCATGCCCGTGCATCGCGACTTTGCCTTCCTCTACAGCGCCGATGCGCCAGCCGGCGATCTCCTCAAGGCGGTGGCGGGGGCGGACAAAGCGCTGATCCACGATGTCCGCCTGTTCGATGTCTATGTTGGTCAAGGCGTGCCGGAGGGGCAGCGCTCCCTCGGGGTGGAAGTGGTGCTGCAGCCGACCGCCAAGACCCTGACCGAAGAGGAGATCGAAGCGGTGTCAGCCAAGATCATCGCCGCGGCCGAAAAACTGGGCGCAAGCCTTCGCGGCTAACGCGCCATCGGGCAAAGCGAGGGCCAGCAGCAACGCGGTTTTCACCTTTCGCCGCAATCATTGGGGAACGGCTTGCGGGCCCGCGCTCCCTGCGCTAGCCCGCGCCTCTGGCCGCATTAGCTCAGGTGGTAGAGCATCTCATTCGTAATGAGGAGGTCGCTGGTTCGAGTCCGGCATGCGGCACCATCCCTATTGGCGGCTTCCCTGATGGAGCGAGCATCTCAGAAAGTCTCCACGTCGAGATCGATGATCGACATTTGCGAGATGCTGGTGAAAGCGGCTCAGGCTGTCGTCCAAGGGCTCCACAACAGCTCGTGGACACACATTGTGTCCGTGTAGGATATAAAATCATCGCCACAACAGAGCGCCCTCATGCGGTGAGACCGAACACCACAAGATCAACCCCCGAAGGGAATGGCGGCCCGTTCGCGAGGCCTTGATCACTCGCTCGGTCATCGCGTCAAGGCGCTGCGAAGCGCTGAAACCCCTGTCACACCGGCGAGATCTGAGAAAACGTTCATATCATCAGAACGCAGCTGAGCATCCTTGAACGTTGCGGTAAGATGCGCGTCGGACACTGGCGATTATGAACGCACAAAACTACTTTTTCTGCGGCATTGGCGGTAGCGGCATGCGCCCGCTGGCCGAGTTTCTGCGCGCCAGCGGGCATGAGGTGGCAGGCTCGGACCGGTCCTTTGACCAGGGGCGCTTTCCTGAGATTGCCGAACGCCTGCGCGGCATGGGCATCAGCCTTTCGCCGCAGGACGGCTCCGGTCTTCACGCGGCGGAGCAAATCCTTGTGACATCATCCGCTGTTGAGCCCACAATCCCCGACGTCGCCGCAGCCCATAGGGTCGGCGCGCGGCACATGATCCGTGCCGAGCTGCTCTCGGAGCTGACCAATGCCGCGCCGCGCAGCTGCGGGGTGGCGGGCACCAGCGGCAAGTCAACAACCACCGGCATGCTCGCCCATATCTTGGCGGAGACCGGCCGCGACCCTTCCGTGGTCAATGGCGCGGTCATGCTCGGCGCATCGCAAGGCTGGCGCAAGGGCGCGAGCGATCTCTTCGTTGCAGAGGTTGACGAGAGCGATGGCTCGATTGCGCGTTATAACCCCTCCGTGGGCGTCATCACCAACATCTCTGAAGACCACAAAAGCATGGACGAGCTCGAGGTCTTGTTCGGGGGCTATGCGGAGCGAAGTGGCCATACCGTTCTCGGTATCGACAGCCAGCCTGTCGCTGCGATCGCGGCACGACTGCCGCAACAGAAAGTGACGGGTTTCAGCCTCGGCGACCATCCGGAGGCTGATCTCCTGGCAGAAGACCTCGGGCGTGATGGCCGTTTCCTGACCGCCCGGGTCACGCGGCGCGGCGGGGAACGAGCCTCCCTCCGCCTTCCTCTCATCGGTCAGTTCAATGTTAGCAACGCCTTGGCCGCTCTGGCTGCATCCGAGATCTTTGGCGTGCCCCTCGGCGAAGGAACGGCAAGCCTGGAAAGCTTCGCGGGCACGGCGCGGCGGCTTGAACAGGTGGGCGAGCATCGCGGCGTCACGGTGATCGACGACTTTGCCCACAACCCCGACAAGATCGGCGCTTCAATCAAAACGCTGACGGAGCATTTCCCGGGACTGTTTCTCATCTATCAGCCCCATGGCTATGGCCCGCTTCATTCCTTCCGGCCGCTTTACGAGGATGCCTTTGCCGAGGCGCTGCGTCCCGCCGATACCCTTCTTGTGACCGAGCCCGTCTACTTTGGCGGCACGGTGGAAAAGACTGATGACGCTCAGCGCCTTGTTGAGACGCTGACGGATCGCTCGCTGAACGCTCATTATGCGGAAAACCGGGAGGCTTTCCGATCTCTGGCAGATGAAGCCCGATCGGGCGACGCGGTGGTGGTGATGGGCGCCCGGGATGATAGCCTATCCGACTTCGCGCGAAGCCTTCTGGGTGATCTTCAGCAGGGAGCCATCGCGTGAGGATCGCTGTCATCGCGCCGAGCCGCAGACTGCCGCGCGCAGCCGCTGATCGCCTCGCGGAGATGCAACAACAGCACCCGGATCTGCGGGGGGTCTCCGTCACGATCCATGAGCAGTGCTTTCTCGAGCACGGGCATTTCGCGGGCAACGATGAGACCCGCGCCGCAGCGTTTATCGACGTCGCGAACGACCCGGACATTGATGCTGTTTGGTTCGCACGGGGAGGATATGGCGCGGGCCGGCTTCTTCCGCTGGTGCTCCCGGCCCTGAGGGCACCTGCCGCACGCAAAATCTATATCGGCTACAGCGACACGGGGTATCTCCTCGCAGCGCTCGCCGATATGGGCGTGGGCCAGTCCGTGCACGGCCCGCTGGTCAGCGACGGACTTCGCCCTGGCGGTGAGGACGCGCTGGCGCGCGTGCTGCGTTGGCTCACCGTCAAAGACGAGAACGTTGTTGAGCCCTCGCTCGTAAGCGGCGAACGCGCCTATGCGTTCAATCTCACCATTCTCGCCTCCCTTGCCGCGACCGATCATCTGCCATCGCTTGATGGTTCCGTACTGATGATCGAGGAGGTGGGCGAACATCTCTATGCGGTCGATCGCCATCTGATGACGGCGTTCTCCAGCGGACGGCTTGACCGCCTACGCGGCGTCCGCTGCGGCCGGATTTCTGACGTGCCGGAGAATGACATTGCCTTTGGCCACGACGCCGAAGAGATTGTTCGCTATTGGTGCGACCGCCACGGTGTTCCGTATCTGGGGCCCGCCGATATCGGCCATGACGCGCAGAACAGGATCGTCCCCTTCCCCATCGCGTTTAAACAGGCGGTGCTGCCATAAGTCTGTCGAGCAACCGTCCGTAGCCGTCTGCGCCTTGCGCGCCTGACACGACGCGTTTGCCCGCAAAGATCATGGTGGGGACGACCATGATACCGCGCCTTGCAAAGGCTTCCGTCCGCTCACGCACAGCCTCTCCTGCCGAACCGTCTAAAGCAACCCGCCGAGCCTCCACGGGATCCAGCCCGACGCCAGCGGCTTGCTCCACCAGCACATCGACATCGCTGACATCGCGGTTATCGGCGAAATAGGTCTGAAACAGCGCCATCTTGAGGGCGTGCTGCTTGCCAAAACCATCCGCCCAGTGAAGAAGCTGATGGGCCTTGAGCGTGTTGTAGATGCGCATGCCCTCGGGGCGATTGAAGGTGATGCCAAGCTCCTCGCCCAGCGCGCGCATACGCTGCCCGCCGCCACTGCTCGCGCCGGGGCCATATTTCATCTCAAGATGCTCGCGAATCTCTTGCCCTTCAGGCGGCATCCACGGGTTAAGCTCAAAAGGCTCCCAGGCGATCGTCGCATCAAGCTGGCGTTCACCCAGCGCCCGTTCCAACTGTTTGAAAGCGACGTAGCACCATGGGCACACCACATCCGACACGATATCGATGGTCAGCATAACGATCTCCTTCACGGAACTCTCGGCTTAGCCAGCACCAGCGCCACTGCATAAAAGACAAGATAGGCCAGCGTCCAGACAAGCTGTGGCCAAAGGGTGATCGACGCTTTGAGGAAAGGGAAGAGTTCGGGGTTGAACCGGGTTGGCGCGTACGCCCACCAACCGCCAACAATCGCCGCCATCTCCACAGCGAAACTCTGGACCTGACCCCAAGCAAGCAGAACGCCGAGCTCGGCCCAGCTGAAGCGGGCAAAAAGGGCGCGGCGCAAGACCCTCCGCGCAATGATCGGCCCTGCGATGAAGATCCCCGCATCCCACGTGCAAAAGACGAGCAGCACCAAGAGCCCCATCGCGATGCTGCCCTCATAGGAAAAGCCATCACGATCCGGACGAGGGGCGCCGCCGGGAAGGATCTCATAGGCCATCTCGAAAACGGTGAAGCCGATCTCCCATGTGCACCCCAGCAGACCCCCAATCACGAACAGCCAAACCCACGAAACGGGGATCCAGCCCCGCCGCACCGCCCACGCGAATAGGCCCGCGATCAGCAAGGCACCGAGAACGAAAAAACCCACCCACCGTCTCCCCGTTCATTCGATCAGGCGCGCTCCACCTTGAGGCTCACGCTATGCTGCCTCTTCGTCAAAAAGAGCCACGACGCGAGCGGGGGCCGCGGACGCACCGACGAGCTTCAGCGGAAACACGCAGACTTGAAAGCCGTGCGATGGCAGCGCGCCGAGGTTGACCAGCTGTTCCATCTGCCAATAGGGCTTACGCTGACCAAGCCTGTGCCCCTCCCAAAAAAGATCGTCGCGCTGACCTTTCTTTGACTGATCGATCTGATGATGGAACGGCACGTCCCAGCCCCATTGGTCAATGCCCATCACGATTGAACCTTGATCAATAAGCCAGCTCGTAGCGTCAGCCCCCATACCCGTACCGCGTTTCCAGTACTCTTTCGTGCCCATGAATTGATCACGGCCCGTCCGGATCAAAACGATGGTACCATCGGTGATCGTCGCTCCGGTACGAGCGAGTTCAGTTTGGAGATCTTGCGCAGTGATAACATCGCCCTCCTCCTTACTCGTCATATCGATCATGACGCCTGGCCCGATGCACTTGTCTAAAGGAATATGCTCCACAGTCAGAGCATCGGTTTCCTGCCCCGGCTCGCCGCTTTTGGGGCCATAGTGCCAGGGCGCATCGATATGGGTGGTGCTGTGAACCCCCATATGGGTAATCGTATCATCCGCCCAACCCACAAAGTCTTTGGGCATCAGCTTGAACGGCAAGCCCAGCGCCCGAACCAACCAACGGGCTATCCAGTGCGGTTTGTGCTTGATGCGCACCCGCATGAAGCGTGGGTCGTCTCGGTTGTATTGAATCGGTTTGGAAAGATCGACGACCTTCATGGTGCTGCCTCCTCCGCATGGTGTCCCGCGCCCTGCCCATGGGATCAACAGTCAGGCACAGCTCGGGATGCACCAAAGCAGAATTCGGAAAAGGCGGAAGGGCCGTGCTCACAACCACGAGAAGCCTCAACCGTCCTTAGCGCCGGTAGCGCCCGGCCGGAGGCCGCCACTTTGTGCAATTGGGCAGTTGGTTCCCTTTTGTCGTTGCAGCCTAAAAGCTGACCCGCATCTCGATACCCCAGAGCCTTGGATCGTTGACGACGAAACGCGGATTGCCGATCGGATCAACCACCCCTGTGTTCGTATTGACGTTGACGATGTTCTGTGAGGTGACAAACCGGTCATCGAAGAGGTTGTTGGCGAAAAGCGAGATGTCGAAGAACTCATGGCGATATCCGAAGCGGCCATTCACAAGAACGAAGTCGTCGGCCTTCTCGATGTCAAAGTTCTCAACATCAGAGTACTGCCGACCGGTATAGGCGGCATTGCTGGTCAGGAAAAAGCCGCTCGGGTGTTCATAGGCAAAGCCGACGGCGGCGGTCACGTTGGGGGCGCTGTTGAAGGCATTGCCGTCGAGGTTGGCGAATTGCGGGTCACCATCGGGAGACACGGACCGAACGAACGGAAAATCATCAAACTCCGTCTCGACAAGCCCCAGGCTTGCGAAAAGATCAAGGTCCGGAGTGACCCGCATGGCAATATCGAACTCCGCGCCATAGAGGGTCGACTGGCCCGCATTCTCGATATCGAAATCGTCAAAGAACCCTGATGGACCAACCACGGTGACCTGCTGGTCCTCCCAGTCGGAGTAAAAGACGTTGGCGTTGACCCTTAGCCTCTCATCCAACCAAAGAGAACGAAACGCCAGCTCGAAATTGGTCAAGTATTCCGGGTCAAACTGTTCCTGGCTGAAACCGGTGATCTGGCCAGTGTCACTGACGACGTTGCGGATGAACGCCCCGCCTGCGCGGTAGCCGCGGGCGACGATAAACGCCAAGGAACGATCTTCGTCGAAATTGTACGTGATCGACCCACGCGGCAGGAAGGCGCTGAAATCGGCGCTGATCGGATCGGAGTTCTGCACAGGGAAAATCGCTGCACACGGAAGGCCGGCAAAGGGCAAAGGCACGTTGGGATCAATGATACAGTCAGGCGGGTCTTGCGTCACCGTTCCGACCTGACCGGTATCGCTAAAGTCTTCAAAGTCGAGACGCGCACCGACATTCACCTCCCAGCGCTCATTCAGTGCATAGGTTAGGTCGCCAAAAAAGGCATAGTTCTCTGTCGTGGTCGTCGACGTGGAGTTGGTTTGAACGATCCCGCCGCGCGGGCTTGTCGGTATAAAGAAATCTTCTGGCGATCCCGTGATGATCGCCTGACTGACGGTTTCTTCTTCGAAATAGTAGGCACCGACCCACCCCGAAAGACGACCATAGTCGAAGTTCGCACGAAGCTCTGCCTGATATGTCTCGCCGTCGGTTAAGCTGTCGGCGACACCAAAGGTCGTCTCTCGTTCAACGTCCTCGAAGCTGCCCAACGCGTTGATGGTCCAATTGTCAGACACCGCATATTCGACGTCGACAATTGTTCGCCAGACCTCATTGGCCTCAAAGCGCGCGATTCCGCCTTGGCCAGACGTCTCTGTACCGAAGATATCAAAATCATCAAAGACGCCGGGTATGAATGACGGCACATTGTCGGTCACCGTTGCCACAGGATCAGAAGCGAAAACCGTGTTGAAGTCTCCAAACTCTGTGTCGACGTAGCTGCCAGTGAGCTTCACCCGCAGGCCATCAATGGCTTCAGGTTCAAAGAGAAGCTTGCCGCGCAAGGTCAGCGCTTCTTGGAACCGCGACCGGCTACTCCCGTCGGTGGTGTTGAGGACACCGAAGTCGATCTCTCGATAGTCGGCAGCGAGACGAAAAGCGAGCTGGTTGTCCACGATCGGGCCGGTGACGGCTCCAGAATACTGCCGTTGTTCTTCGTTGCCGGCCCTCACCCGGGCATCGACCCCAAAGTCGTATTCGGGATCAGCGGTCCTAACGATGACCGCGCCGCCCAATGCATTGCGTCCTTGAACCGTGGACTGAGGACCTCGTAGCACCTCCACCTGGGCCACATCCCAGAGGTTCGCAGCGCTCTGGTTGGAGGTGAAGGAGTTGGGTGCGCCGTCAACATAGACGTTGACCGTGGCGCCCGTGCCCGACCCCCCAACCCCGCCGAGGGAGACCCCGCGGATTGAAAGCGCATTGAGGGTGCCGATGCCGCTCGTTGAGACGTTGGGCGCACGCAACAAGATGTCTTCGATATCGATCAGGACCTGTTCTTCAATCGCTTCCCGTGTGAACACCGATACCGAAGTGCTCGTCTCTTGCAGCGTCAGATTGCTCTTTGTTCCTGTAACGATGATCTCGTCACTGACGAGCGGTAGAAACGGCCCAGCATTGCCTTGGCGCTCGGAGCGGTCCGCTTCGATGACGTAATTACCATTGGGTATCCTAGTCGCTTTCAAATCTGTGGTCGCCAGCAGCTGATCAAGCGCCTCATCGACCGCGAGAGAGCCGCTCACCGGTCCCGATCGCTTCCCCGCCACCAGAGTGTTCGGCGCCAAGACCTGGATCCCGAAAGCGTCTGACAAGGCGAGGATTGAGGGCCCAAGTGGTCCGGCGGGAAGGTCGATCACTCGCTCTGCCTGGGAGGTCTGCGTCTCTTGGGCGATCGCAGGCTCGGCTATGGCGGCCGCGCCGACCCATGCGGCAGCGGACAACAGCCCGGCTCGAAATGCTCGATGTTTCGCGATGATCGCCATATCTGGACGCCCCTTTGGATCACTCATCTGCAAACGCGCTTCATTCGCAGGTACAGACTGATGACCCCTGAGGCCCGGGACGTGACCCCCTCCGGATAGCTTTTCTTCAGATTTTTTTAACGGCCACCGTCGGGACCAGCTTCCTCGCGGCGCAAAACGAGTTCGTCGGGATCAGATCGGTCAACGCGCAAGGGGAAGACATAGGCCAGCGTCTCCAGCATGCCCTCGCGGTCGGCCGCGTCAAAAGACGCGGTGATCGTCTCTCCGCCCAGGTCAGCCAGTGTTTCGTCGAGCACAATTGCCCGATCCGTATACCGGTTGGCATCCGCGACCAGTTCAGCGATCGTTCCGCCATCATAGACAAGTCGCGCGTCGCGCCATGCGCCGACATTCGACAGCGCGACATCTTTCACCTCGCGCAGCCCCCCTTCCAAGGTCGCAGCAACTTGCTCGCCCGCATCAAGCCGTTCGCCTGTCCGCATGCCGCTTGTGCGTTCGCCGCTTTGGATCGGGTAGCTGACCTGGACAGCGCCCTCGGACACCGCGACACGCTGGACACCGCCATTGTTGCGGACTTCAAACACGGTGCCGAGCGCTGCGGCGGTGAGGTCTCCAGCCGTGACCGAGAAGCGCCGGTCAGGGTCTTTCGCCACCTCGAAAACCGCCGCGCCCGTATGCATATCAACCAAGCGGGACGTTTCGGTCAGATCAACATCGATTATCGTCTGTGGACCGATCGTTATATGAGATCCATCAACCAAATCATAAGACCGGGTCTCTCCGACACCTGTTGAATAGGTGGTCGAGACCCGAACAAGCGCTGCCTCTGATCCTGGCCCAAGGGGGAGAACGGTGAGAGCAGCAGGCACAGCGACGAGCACAAGAGCCGCTGCAGATGCGGCAAGGAATGCCGTGCGCGACCGGAGGGCTCGGCCAAGCCCATCCCAAAACGCCCACCCATCGATACGACTCGCTTCATCCAAAAGATCAGCATCAATATCTTCGGCCGTTAGCTGATTGTAGGCAGCAATCAGGGTTTGGCTGCGCTCCCAGGCTTGCACATGGAGCAGATCAGCATCGAGCCACCGCTCGAAGGCTGCTTTGTCAGCGGCCGTGACGTTGTCGCTTTCAATCCGTTCACGCCATTCATGGGCGAGAATGCAGAGCTGCTCCTCATCTGTCACTGTACGCACCATTATCCCTCTCCCCCGCGCTTGCGCATCAGGTGAAGTTCGATATCGCGCATCGCGCGCGATATGTGCCGCGTTGCGGGACTGCGGCCGATACGCAGACGTTTGGCAACGTCCGTCACCGTCAGTCCCTCAACTTTGTTGAGGACAAAGGCACGGCGCCGCGTGTCCGGCATAGCCCGCAACGCCTCGTTGATCGCGTGCAACTCCTCTTTCGTACTTAAGACCCCTTCGGGTGATGAATCGTCCCCCCGCTGCGGAAAAAAAAGATGCTCGATTTCGAAGTCGAATTTCGCCCGCACATCTTCATGGCGCCGACCTTTGAGGCAGATGTTCCGCGCGGTGCGCCAAAGAAAGGCGTTGAGGTCCTCAATATCGCTGCAGTCACCGCGCTCAAGGATCTTTTGGAAGGCTTGCTGGACCACATCTTCGGGATCTGGCGGTCCGTTGCCGAACATCTTGCGAAGCGTGGCCGTCAGTTTCGGCGCGCGTTGCTGGTAGAGAGCGACCAGTTCCCGTTTCCGCGTATCGTCGTTGGCGCGGGGTGCCCCCGCCTCAGCCCGCGACAGGATCCGCTCGGCGCCATGGTCAGACTTGCTTTTGACAGGCATCCCCTCTCGGCGACGTCCCCGCCAGTCGCCGCCCCTCAACACCGGGCACTCAACACAGCCAGCTAAGACGCGAGGTCTCCCCAATGCAACAAGGGCGATGACACCCCTGGGGCAGGCGAGCCATGGCCGAAACTGTGGGGGATCGCGCTGGCCATCAATTCGGGGTATCTCCAGGGCTCGCATGCGTCGTTGGTGATTGTCTGTCTGTCCCGGTATGCAAACGCCAGGAGATCCGGCAGGCGCTATGGCCAACAGATCACAACCCGCAGGTGCGTCGCCCCAGGATGCGATAGGCGCTCAAACGCCGAACCCTGAGGTGGCCCCGCCGTCAGAAGCGCCCGAGGACATCACTGCGCTTTATGGGGCTTATGCTCCAACCCTAACAGCATCGCTGCGCAAGATGTTCGGCGATGGTCCCCCTGATCCAGAAGACGTCGCGCAGCAGGCGTTCGCCCAAGTCATTGAACGCGGAAACCTGCGTTCCATTGCGAACCTCAAGGCGTTTGTCTGGCGAACGGCGAGGAACATCGTTCTCGCAGCAAAACGCTCAGATACTGTCCGGTCACGTTATGATTATGAGGTCGAGCAGATTTACTTTCCGCTCAAAGGCGACGTTTCGACCCCCGAAAGCATCATAGAAGCGAAGGAACAGTTGAAAGCGGTCAACGCATTGATGCTTCAAATGCCGGAAAAGCGACGCCGTGCACTGATGCTGCACCGAGTGGAGGGGCTCTCAATCGCTGAGGTTGGGCGTCGCCTTGGGATTAGCCGATCCACAGCGGCGCAACACATCGCAAGGGCCGCCGCTGACCTGGATCTGATGCTTCTGAACACGGAGGATCGGTAGACTCCGATGGCACCAACCACCGATGATGAATTGATCGATATTGTCCGTTCTGCCCATGAATGGCGGGTGCTTATGGAGAACCCCGGAGCCACGGACGCGGACCGCCGCGCGTTTCAAGCGTGGCTTGCTGCCGATCCCCGGCACGAGGACATGTTCGGTCGTGCAGAGACCGTCTGGAGTGCCCTCGGCGATGTTGCTCCGAGCGACTTTGACGAGCGGCTACATCAGCCATCATGGAGAGAACGCTGGTCGCAGCGTGTCGGTGCTCTGTCGGCACCACCTGCGGAGCGCGGGAACCGCATTGTCTTCGCATCGATCGCTGTCGCTACCGTCTTTGCAGGCGGGTTGCTGCTGACGTTACCGAAGCAACCCCAAACAATGGCCGAAGCAGAGAACGCGTCCGTCACCAATTATGCATCCGATCGAGGTGAGACGAAGACCGTCGCGTTGAGTGACGGCAGCACATTGACCCTTGGCGCCGCCAGCAAGGCCACGGTCACCTACTCTGGCTCATCGCGCAGTTTGGAGCTGGTTGAGGGCGCCGTGTTCCTTGACATCGAGAGCGACGAGGCGCGGCCGTGTTTGGTCGATGCTGCCGCGATGAAGGTGATGGTGACCGGGACCGCCTTTGCTGTGAAACGGATCGATGATGCGGTGCGCGTGTCCGTCGCCGAGGGCGATGTCGAAGTCAGCTATCCGATCTTTCTCAACGACAAAGCAACATCGATGATGACGCGGCAGAGCCTTGCCGCCGGACAGCAGATCGCGGCCTCGCAAGGGGCCGGCCTCGACGACATTAAAGAGATCAGCATCGCAGCTGTCGGGGCGTGGCGCTCTGACCGGCTGGTCTATGACGGCGATCCGCTTTGGCATCTCGTCGCTGATGCCAACCGATACTCTGAGCGGCGTGTCATCATCGACGGCGACGAAGAGCGCATCGGAGCGCTTAAAATTCAGGGAGCTTTCAGTGCCAGCGACATTGACGGCATGCTCTCATCGCTCGCCCTCATTCACCCCGTGGTGGTGGATCAAAGCGAACCAGAGATCATTCGCATCCGGGCCGCCTCGTCCGGCGGTAATTGATCCCGCTTAGAAATCTCGAATGCGCTGTATTTTTTTAAGCTTCGATACGTCGATTCCGCGATCCCAAGCATCCTAGGTGTGTAGGGCGAATGATTGGCATTCGCAAAATGCGCATTGGTGGGCGGGTTCATGGCCAGGTTTGTCGGCAAACGACACGGAAAAGAAGCGATTGTGGGATTTGTCTCGACCCTGGCGGTGATGGCCGCCGGGCCAGAATCGATGGCGCAGGACGCCTTGGCTGAACCCAGTGGCAGAAACCTTACCCTCCCCGCCAGCCCGCTCGGCGATACGCTCCGAGCCATCAATGAAGGGTTCGGGGTGGGCATCATCGCTTCTGATGACCTCGTTGGCGGCAAGACATCGCCAGCCATCAGGGGCGCCCGATCCGCCGACGAGGCTTTGCGCATCGCGCTTCAAGGAACCGAGTTGACCACACAGGCACTGCCTAACGGGGCATACGTCATTGCACAGAGGACCATGGACACTGCTGAACCGGCTCTGCCAGACACAATCATCGTGACTGGCACCAAGCAGGGCCTTGGAATTCAAGACACCCAGGCGTCCATCACCGTGATCACCGGCGAGGCCATCGAGGAGCAGGCCATCATCAACATTGATGATCTTTTGCTGCGGACCCCGAACGTTGCGGGCGGCGGCTCGAACTCACTGAACACAGCCTCGATCCGCGGTGTGACACTCGAAGGCATCGGTTTCGCTGGCCAAGCGTTCACCGCCAACGTCTATGTCGACGGGTCCCCCAACTCTTTCAACGCAAACCAAGGCGCCAACAACCTTTGGGATGTGGCGCAGGTCGAAATCCTCCGTGGTCCTCAGTCCACCACGCAAGGCCGCAACGCGTTGGGCGGCGCCATCATCATCAACACCGCCGACCCAGAGTATGAATGGGGCGGGTCCGTCCGCGCCCGCGCTGGGAATGAAGAGCAGCAGCAATATTCAGGCTTTGTCACTGGTCCTCTCATCGAAGATCAAGTCGCCTTCCGTTTGGCTGCGGACTACCGGGAGGTCGACTTCGATATCGTCAACGCTGATACCGGCAACAACACGCGGTTCGAGGAAGCCACCACGCTGCGTGCCAAGCTGTTGATTGAGCCCGAAGCCATTGACGGCCTCCGCGTCGAGTTGATCACGTCCTTTGCCGACACCGAGTTCGGTGAGTTTGGGCAAGTGACCTCACCCGTCCCCGCCAATGACCCGACGTTCGGTGCGTTCGATCCGTTTGGCCGCGGAACCTTTGGCACACGCACGCGGTTCGAAGACAGCGAGTCCATTCGGTACACAGCGGATATCAATTATGAGCTCAATGAGAATTGGACGATCTTCGCGCTGGGCACCTATGAGGAAACAGAGCGCAATACCGATTTCGGACCGGGCAGTTTCAATGAAGCGAGTGATGAAACCTACACTGCAGAATTGCGTGCAACATTCGACTATGATCGCTTAACGGGTTGGATCGGCGGTTACTACTTCGACGCCACAAGCACCGACGACATTATTTTCATCTCGCCGCTGAGCATATTCCCCTTCCCTTTAACCGTACCAGACGCTGTTCTCACTGCGACCCTGGTTTCGGATATCGAAACCGAAAACACAGCGGTTTTCGGTGAAATCTCCTACGAGATCAGTGATCGGTGGTCGGTCAATTTTGGCGCGCGCTACGACCAGGAGGACTTTGCCAATAATGGCCAACAGGGCTCATCTGTGGTTGAGCCAGCGGGATGCACCGTTCTTCCCGGCGTCCCGTTTTTCGGCGGAACGCCCTGCGAGCTCTTGTTCCCGGTGAGTGACCAAGACCCAAGCAGTGCCTCCTACGACGCGTTTCTGCCACGGGGATCAATCATCCATAGCTTCGATGATTTGCGGTCCCTGTCGTTCAACGTGTCGCGAGGATATAGGGCTGGCGGATCGTATATCTTCGCCGACACCTCTGTCGCGGAGGTGCGCACGTTCGATCCCGAATTTGTCACCAACTACGAACTCGCTTGGCGTTCCCAATGGCCCGCCTATGACCTCACGGTGAACGCAAACCTGTTCTACACGGACTGGACGGATCAGCAGGTCAGCATCACAGGGCCTGGCGGCGGTGTTCTCGAGGTCGATACGCTGAACGTGGGATCTTCCGAGCTCTACGGCCTGGAAGTGGAGATCGACAAAAAGGTCAATGACGATCTCGATGTCTTCGCATCGATCGGTCTGCTGCACACAGAGTTTATCGACTTCCCCTTTGCTGTGGGGTCAGGGACCGAGTTTGAGAACCTTGATGGCAACGAGTTCAACAACGCCCCGACATTTAACATCTCGGGCGGCTTCACCTATCAAAACCCAACCGGGTTCTTCGTGAACGCGACAGCGGCCTATTCCGGCGAGCAATTCTCCGACGTGACCAATCTCGAAATCAACAAGAACGAATCCTACACCTTGGTGAATGGGCGCGTGGGGTATCGGCATGAGCTCTTTGAGTTGTCTGTTTTCGCAGACAACTTGCTCAACGAACGGTTCTCGCAGCGGCGCGGACTGTCGACTGTCAACTCAGGCACCGGTATCGCCGAGTTCAACGAACCGGGCGCTTTTTTCAACGTCAACGACCCGCGCCTTTGGGGTATCGAGCTGCGGGTGAGCTATTGATCGGCGGGTCCTCGTTGGTGCAAAGGCGTCTAAGAAGGAGTTGCAATGATGACGTGGAACGGGCGACTGATTGCAAGGTGGGTCCTAGCGGGCCCGGCAGCGTTTGTGCTGGCCATTCTTTTGATGGCAGCAACGCCTTTTTGGTTTCCCAAGGGCGCATCAAACATTGACCATCTGGTCTTTGCGATCTTCCTGTTCCCCGCCTATTGGGCCATCCCTTTTACATTCGCGGTGATGGCCGAGAAGCTGTGGCGAGCAAGCGCCATCTTTCTTGCGACCGGATTGATCAGTGTCTTGATGATCGCCCAAATGTTCAATCAGACCTAGACGAATGAAGGGCCACCAGCCATGAGCATCGCCAACAAAGCGCAATCGAAGAGGCTCCTTGCTGTCCACGGATGGTCTGCCGTGATCTTGGGGCTTTTCCTCTATGTCGTTGTGCTGACGGGATCGGTCGCGGTCTTATCTCATGAAATTGGGCTTTGGTCGGGCGGAGGTCATGGCCATCACAACGTCCTTGAGCACCCCCTGCACGACCGCATCGTGGAGCTGGTCGATCCGCTTGACCCCGCCTACCACGAGGAGGTGAGCCTCTTCCAAAATGCAGCCGGTTCGGTGTTCCTCTTCCCCCATGGTCATGAAACGACCAATGAGGGGAGTTTCGTCGAGAAAGGCGTGCGCTATGTCCTCGACCCCGTATCGCTGGAGATCCTTCAGCGAGAGGAAGGAACCCGCAGCGACTTTGCGCCCGACCACCGAAGCGCCCTCGACCGGTTTATTGTGGATCTCCACGTCCGTCTGCATGCGCCCAATCCTTGGGGTTTGTTCGCGACCGGCATTTTGGGCTTCGTTATGCTGTCGGCCGCGATTTCCGGCATCATTCTGCATAAGCATCTGATCAAAGATCTTTTCGTGGCGCCTCGCCTCTCAGGTCTTCTCCTTAACCGGCGCGACAGGCACATCCTCGCAGGCAGCTGGAGCTTGCCGTTCAGCTTTATTCTCGCATTCACGGGAGCGTTTTTCAGTTTCGCTGGCACGATCGGTCTGCCGATCGTCGCGATGGCTGCTTTTGGCGGCGATCAGGTCAAAGCCTTTGAAGCCGTGCGCGGTACGCCCGCGATTGAGGATGAACGCCCTGCTCCGATCTATGATCTCGATGCGATGCTCGCCGAGTCGAAGGAGCGCGTTGGTTCAACGCCGCAATTCTTGACGATTTCCAACTGGGGCAGGGCCGACGCGAAACTGACCGTCTTCCACGGTCCCGCCGAGGGCAAGATCCAGGGCTCCAACCACGTCTACAATGCGGCCACCGGTGCGTATGAGGGTGTCAAACCGCTTTTTGGAGAGAAGCCGTCGCTTGGCAGCGCCGTCTTCGCGTGGGTGGGGCCTCTCCATTTTGGGAATTTTGCGGGTCTTATGTCGAAAGCCATCTGGGTCGCTCTGGGTCTTGCCACATGCTACGTGACCTTGACCGGCCTGCAGCTGTGGACCCAGCGTCGGCATGAAAGCGCCGTGTGGCGTTCGATGTCGCGTGCTATCCCAATTGTTGGGTACGGAACACCTCTTGGCCTTTTGGGTGCGGCGTTCGCTTTCTTCGCGAGCTATCCTGGCCCTAACCCCGCCTATTGGACTGCGGTAGGCTTCATCGCGGCATCCATCGCCTCCATCATCATGGGTCTCACCATCCGTGAACGGACACAATTGTCACGGTCTTACCAGGGCGTCCTCGCTGCTGGCCTGGTTCTGCTGCCCATCCTCCGAGTGACGCTCGCGGAGGGGCTGTGGTGGCCTCAGCTTATCAGCCAAGGGAGCGTCATCATCATCACGATGGACCTGTTGATGTTGGTGTGTGGCCTGGGTTGCCTTGCCATGATGTTGGGCATCACGTTTGAAAGAGCCGTTGCGCCGCGTCCCGCCAAACAGCCATTGATGCAACCCGCCGAATGATCACCGCAACGATCTATATCTGCGCCACGCTTCTGAGCGCCGCCGCGATCGCGTACTTGCTCCTGACTGACCCCAAGCGCGCACGCGTCTTCAAGCAAAAATCTATCGTCAGTCTACCGCGCAAACCTCGCCTGGCATGGGTCATCGTCTTCTCACCCGCTGCGGTTCTGCTGGTCGCCGGCCAAACCAGCGCGTTCCTTGCTTGGTTCGGCACCATGACGGTGGTCGGCTGGCTGATGGCAATGAAGAGGCCAGGCGCCGGCGCGTAGCAGGCAAGCGACCGGCCTGCTGTCACTCTATGACCTCGCGAAGACCTAGAAGCGCCGCGACGCGGCAGCACAGTTGTTAAGAACATCGTGCCGCCAGGCGATGCTGGAAGTCATCACTAGGGATCGCTTGAACGGCAATTTTTATTTCCATTCAAGGTCTTAAACAACCTTCAGAACAAGGAGTATGATATGGTGCGGATGGGGAGACTCGAACTCCCACGCCATAAGACACCAGAACCTAAATCTGGCGCGTCTACCAATTCCGCCACATCCGCACGGAGGGCGCGTGCTAGACGGAACGCGCGCGCGTGTCGAGGCGCTGCGTCTTGCGCTTGCCAATGCGCGCAAGCCGTCGCCTGTTGCGCCTCTGAGCCCTGCTGCGAAGGAGGATGTGTGAGCTATCTCGAAGTGGCGGTGTCCGCGGTGCCGACAGCCAATAAGGACCGATACATCCAAGAGGCAGGTGAGGCCGCGGCCGCTTTTATGGCCCATGGCGCCATCGCGGTGACGGAGAATTGGGGAGACACGATCCCCAAGGGTGAACGGACAGATTTTCACAAAGCTGTTCAGCGCCAGGAGAATGAGACCATCGTCGTCTCCACCATCCTCTGGCCTTCAAAAGACGCGCGTGATGCCGGATGGCCGAAAGTGATGGAGGATCCCGCCATGCAAGGTCACGGCGACCTGTTCGATATGAGCCGGATGATCTTCGGCAGCTTCGAGACCATCGTGGACAAGCGCTAAGGGCCGAGCGCCTCGAGCACCGAAACGATCCGTTGAGGGAGCTGATCAGCGTTGAGCCCCGGCCCCGCCCCGCGCGCTGCATCGGCATGGACCCAGGCCCCTGCTGCTGCGGCCTTCACGGGCGTCAGGCCCTTGGCGAGGAACCCGCCGATGAGGCCGGCGAGCACGTCGCCAGAACCCGCTGTGGCGAGCGCTGGCGTGCCATGATTGCTCATCACCGTCGGCTCACCGGTTTTAGAAATGACCGTGGTTGGCCCTTTCAAAAGCACGGCGGCGCCGGAAAGCTCAGCTGCCTTCTCCGTCCGGATGCGCTTATCCCCTTTAAGATCGGGGAAGAGGCGGGAGAACTCGCCCTCATGCGGCGTCAACACACAAGAGCCGTGGAGCATCTCAAAAAATTCCTCCGCACGCCCCTCATATAGGGTCAGCGCATCGGCATCGAGAACACAAGGCCGTTTGCTTTTGAGCACCGTCTCAACGACTTCAGCTGCTTTGTCCGCATGCCCCATGCCTGGTCCCAGGACGACGGCTCCGACCCGGTCGCTTAAGAAGGCTTCAAGCGCCTCACCTTCACTCAGTGGTTTGACCATCACGGCATCAAAGCTGGCCGCAGCGAACTCCGCGCCGCTGAGTGGCGAGAGGAACGTCACCGCCCCCGCGCCCGAAACGCTGGCCGCCCTGGCAGACAGACGCCCCGCACCGCCCTTAAGGCCCGGCCCTCCTATAACGCAGACATGGCCGCGCTGATATTTGTGGGTCTCGCGCACCGTCGTGCAGAGATCATCCCTCCACAGACAAGGGGCATTCCAGATCGCACCCATATCATCTGCTTGAGGATCAATACCGATATCGCATAGGAACACCCGGCCTGAGTGCTCGGCACCCGCGCCTAAGAGATGGCCGGGCTTTAGCCGGTGAAACGTCACGGTGACGTCGGCACGAACCGCTGTCCCCCTGATCTCGCCCGTAGCGCCGTCAATGCCGCTCGGCAGGTCAATCGCCAGCACCTGGGCCTTCGACGCATTGAGCTTCTCGATGACGCGGGCGTTTTCGCCGCTCACCGGGCGGGCGAGGCCTGCGCCGAGAACGGCATCGATCACCAGGCCAGATGGCGCGGGATCGAATACCCCTGATGGCCGAATATAGGCGGTGAGCCCGTCAGGGGCCGCATGCTCGGCATCGAGTCCGCCGCCAAGGTCGATGATCTCAAGCGGCCAGCCCGCCTCGGCCAGCAACGCCGCCAGCATCCAGCCGTCCTCGCCATTCTGACCAGGCCCACACAGAACGGCGACCGGACGCCGGGTGAACTGCGCACGCAGGACGCGGAAGACGGCGCGCGCCGCCCGCGCGATCAGCTTGCCGCGCGGTGTGCCTGCATCAATCGTCCGCTGATCCGCAGCAGCCATCGCAGCGGGCGTGACCAACCCGCGCTCCAAGACCGCTTGCGTTTCAAACTCCATGACACCGCTTCCCCAGCCGCGGACGGCGTAACGCGCCGCGGAAAAACGCTACGTGTTGAACAAGATAACGCAAGAGCGTTGCCAAGCCCTTGGCAGTGGACCGGGCCACTTTGTTCGGCCACTGTTGCCGACGTGCAAGGTGAAATCGACCACAACGAACGGCTGTGCCGCCTGAGGCTAGCGCGCTCGCGCGGCGTCGGGCCACTGACATATCGCCAACTTCTTCAACGGTTTGGCTCTGCGGAGGCCGCCATTGGCGCGATCGTTGACGGCGAGGTGCGCGCCAAAGGCCGTACCATTGGCTTGCTGCCAGCAGACATCGCGGCGCAAGAGCGCGCCGCTATCAAAAAAAGTGATGGTCAGCTCATCACCTTTGGGGAAGCGGCCTATCCTGAACCGCTGGCCGCGATCGCCGACCCGCCGCCGATCCTCACCCTGCGCGGGGATCGGGGCCTGATCACCAAGCCGATGATCGCGATCGTGGGGGCGAGGAACGCCTCAGCCGCCGGGCGTAGCTTCGCCCGCTCGCTCGCCCGCGATCTGGGCGATGAAGGCTATGTTGTGGTCTCGGGTCTCGCCCGCGGCATGGACGGAGCGGCGCACGAGGGCGCGCTTGAGACAGGGACGGTCGCCGTGCTCGCCGGCGGGGCGGACAACGTCTATCCGCCGGAGCATACCCGCCTCTACGCCGATATCGTCCGGCAAGGCGCCGTGCTCTCCGAGCAGCCGCTTGGCATGGTCGCCCGGGCAAGGGACTTTCCCAAACGCAACCGTATCGTCTCCGGACTTAGCCTTGGCGTGGTCGTGGTCGAAGCGGCGGAGCGGTCAGGGACACTGATCACCGCGCGGCTTGCCTCCGAGCAGGGCCGCGATGTCTTCGCCGTGCCCGGATCTCCGATGGATCCGCGCTGCGCCGGGACCAATCAGCTGCTGCGGCGCGGCGCGATCCTGCTTCGCGATGCCCAGGATGTCGTTACGGAGCTCGCCAACACCCGGAGCAGTTTGTTCGAGCCCGAGGGCCTCGATTGGCACATCGATGACGAGGCAACAGATGAGGCACCGCAAGGGTTGAAGGAGCAGCTCCTCAACCTCCTCAGCTACACGCCGATCCACCGCGACGCCCTCATCGCCGAAGCCAAGGCGCCGGCCGCTGTGGTCGCGATGGCCCTTCTGGACCTGGTGCTCGAAGGGCGCATCACCGAGGAAAACGGCGGCGGCTATACGTTGGCAGAGCCGTCTTCGGAAACCGCCGAGGTCTTCGGAACATAGCGGTCAGCGAAACGGTCAAATGCGTCCCAGAACTGGTCGCGGTACTGATCTTGTTCCATGAACAGCTCGTGAAGAGCGCCCTCCACCTTCACCAGCTCGAACTTACCAGGATGATGCGCCGCAAGCACGTCATGGTGGGTGGCATCGACCCAGCTGTCTTCCCGGGCACTGACGATCAAGATCGGTACATCGATGCCTTCGATCACGCCTGGCTTTTGCAAGGCAGCCTGGGCCTTTTGAAACGCGTCGACAAAGTGAAAAGTGGGCCGCGGCAGCGCGAGCTCTTCGTCCGCAATTAGAAGATCGCGCAAGAAAGCGTGACGGCCAGCATCCGATGTCAGCGTGTTGCCCTCAAACGTCATCGCATTGTTGGCCGCGCGCGCCGGTTGATCACCCATCCCAAGGGCGATCAACGTCCCGCACACACCGCCGATCAAGCCGCGCATCACCGGTGATTTGTATAGCCGTGTCGCGGGTGCCGACAGCATCGCCGCCTCGGCTTTGCCGCCCCTTGCAAGCCATGAGAGGCCAATCAGCCCGCCCATCGAATGGGTGACAATAGTCAGGCGCTCCGCCTGCAGATGATCAACAACAGCATCGACGTCATCCACATGCTTGGTGAAATCATCGATCCGCCCGCGACCATCATCGTCGGTCAGCCTTTGGCTGAGGCCCTGCCCGCGCGGATCGATACAGCTGACGTCGAAGCCGCGATCAATAAGATCAAGCGCCACCTCGCCATATTTCTCCGCAGGCTCAGCCCAGCCAGGGATGACGAGCGCCTTGCCGCGCTCGCCTGATCCGCCGAAATGCAGCAGGCGGATCTTGGCGCCGTCGCGACTGTCGATCCATTCCGCATGCGTGCCTTCTGGCATTGGAACACTGTCCACATGAACAAAACGCGCGTTTGTCATTCCGCCCCCTTGAGCTCAATGCGCGACATCACGGCCATGTCGCCCGATATTTTCACGCGGCCCGACGTGTAGGCCGTCTCAAATTGCCGCTGACCCGATAGGATCAGCGATAGGGTCGAGCGGTCGCTGCGCCAAAGGCAGAACCGCCCACCAACCTCTGGCGGCGCCTTGTCGCTCACCATGATCGCATCACCGCGACCATCGACCCAGAGCGATGATCCGTCATCGGTACACTCCACGCGCAAGACCCCTGCGAACGGCGCCAGGAAAGCGCTCTTCGCAGGGTCGAGAAGATTATCTGCAGCCCTACTCAAGCAGCGCTTCCGTCGGTTCAGCTTCAGGCTTCTTGAAACGGAGCGTCATCCGATCGCTTTCGCCGATCGCAAGGTACTCTTCCGGGTCAAAACCTTCCGGTGCCTCGCCGTTGCGGTCGGCGGTACGGCTGCTTGGGCGCAGCGTCCACACACCGAAGGGATGATCCGCGTCGTCATTGGGGTTCGCGTTGACCTCGGACTCGCCATCGAAAACGAAGCCCGCTTCTTCGGCTAAGCGCCTCACGGTCGAAACCTTGACGTAGCCGGAGCGTTGCTCAGCCGCATCGTCCGCCTGTTCGGGAAGACGGTGATCCACAACACCAAGGACACCGCCAGGCTTCAGCGCCTCATAAAACGCAGCAAAGGCGGCGGGTGCCCACTCGCCCATTTGGAAATTGTGCACATTGCGGAAGGTGAGGACATAGTCGGCCGAGCCTGCTGGCGCGATGTCGACATTCTCTGCCGAGAGGCCGGTGAGCTCAATCGGGCCGTAAACCTCTGGCGCGCCGACGAAATTCTCTGTGAACCGAGCAAGGCTTGACTGACCGAAAGGCCCGTCGGGGTGGAAATGCGCCGCATAGTAGGTGCCGCCGCCCGCAGTCACATAAGGCGCCAATATCTCTGTGTACCAACCACCGCCGGGCCAAATCTCCACCACTGTGTCGCCAGGCTCAACGCCGAAAAAGGCGATGGTCTCAGCGGGGTTGCGGAATTCATCGCGCGCTTTGTTGTCAGCCGAGCGCAGATCAGAAGCAACGGCCGCAGCGAGCGCCGCTTCAGCGGGATCAACCTCGGGGACCGCGACGTTGGCGGCCATCTCGTCCGCTGGCGCTTCCGGTGCGGCGGCCTCGGGCTCAGACGCGGTCTCGACCGCTGGCTCTGAGCACGCCGCCGCGCTGATCAACAACAAGGAGAGAAGGAAACGGTGGGTCATCATCGACCTCCATAGCATCGTCGCCCCCTCCCTACCGGTTATCGCCGCGCCAGCAAGAGAGCGAAACCGTCCCCCCTTGAACCTGCTAAATCCCGGCCCAATCTCTCTGGAACGGGGCGCCATAATGGGCCCTGTCGTGCCGCTTTGGCGCGTTTGTCTTTGCTCAGTGGAGAATGACATGAGAACCTACGACATGACCCCCCTTTACCGCACCAGCGTTGGCTTTGACCGCATGCTCAACGAGCTTTTTGACGGTCTCAGCAAAGCCGAAACAGGCGGATACCCCCCTTACAACATCGAAGAGGTCGACGAGAACCAGTACAGCATCACCATCGCTGTCGCCGGGTTCACCGAAGACGAACTCGACATCGAGGTGACCGACCGCAGCTTGCGGATCACCGGCAGCCGCAACTCTGAGGACACCACCCGGAAATTCCTCCACCAAGGGATCGCCGGTCGGAGTTTTGAGCGCCGCTTCCATCTCGCCCAGCACCTCAAAGTGCGCGGCGCTGAGCTGAAAAACGGTCTTCTGCACATCGCGCTCGAGCGTGAGATCCCTGAGGCCATGAAGCCCCGGAAGATCTCCATCGGCGCAGGCGACACGCAAGGCTCCAAGCCGCGGGTGATCACCAGCGACGGTGAAGCCGCCTAACCAGCGCGCTCCTTTCTCTGCCCCCATGGCCGATGGCCACCGTGACAGCGGTGGCCATCGGCTCATTGTTGATCGAGGACGGAAAGAGCGAAGGTGATGACGTCGGCCTCATACGCCTCAAGCACGCCGTCGGCAGCCCCCTGATACGCCGTGAAGGCGACGCGCTCGCCCCTTCGAACCGTGACAAGCTCAAGCGGGCCCTCAAAAAAGAGGTGCCCAGCATTTTCGTAGAAGATGAACTCGACGGGCCGATCCTTCGCCTGCTGATCCAACACCCAGTCCTCCACCGAGACCGGCGAGTTGGGATAGGTCCTTTTCCAAACAAAGTCCGTATCCGATGTTCCCGCCCAGGTGTCGAGGGCGCCGAAGGGAATGATGGTCGAGATATCATAGTCACCTAGGGTAAAACCTGTGCCCGCAGGCGCCTCGGACACAATCCCCCGGACACCCGCAATATCGGCGGCTTCGGAACCGGCATAGAGAACGACCCGACCGCCATTGGATCCGCCATAGAGGATGATGTTGTCACTGTCCCAATCATCTCTAGACGACGCATAGGCCAGCGCTCCCCGGAAGACGTTCCAGATCATGTTTTGCTTGCCTTTGTTGGTGACACGGCGGGTCACAAACGCCCAATCGTCAAACCCGTTCATCTCGTAGGAATCGAAAGACAGGGTCGCAAAGCCGTAGCGACGGAACATCGCCACGCGCGCGGCATCGTCTTCCCGAAACCCTGCACCACCATGGGCGTAGATCATCAACGGCGGATTGGTGATGCCCTCGGGCACCCAGATCTCCACCGATGGATGCGCCGGATCAAACACAGCAAACGGACCATCGAGCGAGAAAAAACCGCGGGTGCCCACTGACCGGAGCGACGGCACCGTATCCGGCGGGACAGCTGACGGCCCGCGGGCAGCCCCTTGATCGGCCTGGGGCTGATCAGGTGCCCCCGCACATCCCAGCAAGACGAGACTGGTTAGAGCAAAAAAACCCCTTGATATCCAACGCATGATACTCTCAGACCCCGGTGACTATAGTTGTAGTCAACCAGAGGCAGGCCCATGCCGCAAGCCAGATTACGCTTTGATACATCCTCCCCAGACCCTGAACGGCAGCTCAGCAATTGTGAGCGCATCACGGACAGGCTAGCGTTTCACCCATGAGGTTTCTCGCCGCCATCGCCGTTCTGTTCGTCGCTGCCCAGCATTTTGGGTTTTTGGTGCTGGAAATGTTTTTCTGGGATCACCCTATCGGCCGAGAGACGTTTGGGATGACCCCGGAGGAATCAGCAATATCAGCGCCCCTCGCCGCCAACCAGGGCCTCTATAACGGGTTTCTCGCCACTGGCCTGCTCTGGGGCCTGTTCGCGGGGAAGCGAGACGTTGTGATCTTCTTCTTGCTCTGCGTCATGGTCGCCGGCGTGTTTGGCGCCATCACGGCGAAACCGACGATCGTTTTGGTCCAGGGCGGCCCTGCCCTGCTGGCGCTGCTGCTAACATTGGCCGCAGGGCGACGCGAACCGTGAAGCCACGACCCAGTGCGCGCGCTAGGCCGTTACCGGCTCAAGCTCGGCGGTCGGAAGTTGGCGGGTAGCGCAGAGTGCCCCAATCTCGGTAATCAGACGATCACGCACCCAGCGGTGTTGCGGATCGTGGGTCCAGTTGGGGTGCCAACCCATAAAGAGCTCAAACCCGCCGAGCGGCACTGGCGCCGGGATCAACTCGATATTCGCCTCAGCGAAGCCCAGCACCGTGATCGGCCCGGTCAACACACAGTCGGTCTGCTGAAGGATTTGCAAGGCCAGCAAGAAAGTCTCAGCGCGATAAGCAATATGCCGGGTACGCCCCATGGCTTCCAGCTGTGCATCGACAACGCCCGTGGCCAGGCCTTCAGGGTTGATCAGGATGTGATCAGACTCGATGTACTGCTCAAGCGTCATGCCCTTTGTGAACGGATGACCTTTGCGCACGGCTGTGACGTAATGCTCTGAATAAAGTGGCTTCCGGACGAACTCATCGATATCGATGCCCGGCGGCAGGTTAAGGACCCGGGGCTCTGGCAAGATCACAGCGTCGATCTTGCCCGCGATCAGGTCCTGGGCATGGGGAACAGCGGGTTGAATGATATCGAGCTGCATGGTCGGGGCGTCAGGCAGCACCGCGTTCTTCCATGCCCGCACCACGGCAAGGCCAATGCCGTCGGTCACGGCGATACGGAACCGACCGGTCTGGCTCGTTGGATCGAAACTATCCTCCGCTAGGAGCACGTCGCGCATCCGGTCGATCGCCTCCGCAACCCGAGGCTGCAGCGCCTCCGCCTTTTTTGTCGGCAACATTGTCCGACCGGACTTGATCAACAGCGGATCGCCGAGCAATGAGCGGAGCCGACCAAGGGCGTGGCTGACCGTGGGCTGGGAGACTTCAAGCCGGGCCGCCGCCCGGGTCACGGATTGCTCGGTCAGCAACCAGTGCAACGTCAGAATCAAATTCAGATCTAGGTCTTCGAGTCGCGCTCTGCTCATAGATCACACCTATAACATATTTGCGATTTTCATATTTGAATTGATGGTTCTGAATGTCTAGTTCTTGTGCGTCGCACAAAACTGGAGTCATCCCGTGTTGAACACTGTTAAGATTGCTCTTTCTGCCGCCGCCCTTGCTGCAACCCTTGGTATCGCCAACGCTGGCATCAACGACGACATCAACAACTGTCGCGCCGCCATCGATGACGCTGGCCTCATCGGTAGCGAAGCTTTTACGCTGCGTTTCGTTGATGACCAAGGCAACCGCAGCCGCGTCCTAACGCTGGAAGCCGTTGTCGTGGGCGGCGATGACAAAATGATCGAATGCCGCATGACGCGTTCGAAAGTGAACGAGGTTGTGGTCGTCGCCTAACCAGCGACTTTCCTCCTTCAAGACCACCTCCTTCCTCCCAGTTGCGGCGTCCGAGTTCTTGCTCGGGTGCCGCAACGCTTTCATAGGGCCGAGGTGAGCTTGTTTCTGATCCTGCGCCCGCTTTCTCGCCTTCCCCAACCGGCTTTGTCCCATGTCAGCTGACAGCGGCGTGCGATCAACAAATCGTGATCAGGCTGAAAAGCTCCCTTGGCTGAGCCTCGCAGCTTCGATCATGGCGATTTCCGTTGCCGGAGCCGGTTTTGGGCATTCGCTGCCGCTGTTCTCGTTTTTGCTCGAAAGCTACGGCGCGTCCGATGTGACGATCGGGCTCAACACCGCGTTCGCGGCGATCTCCGCCCTCATCTGCGCGCCCTATTATCCGAAGGTGATCGCCAAGATCGGGCTCAAGGCGTTCATCATCGCCTGCCTCATCATCATGGTGGTGCCCTACATGCTCGTTTTCTGGGCAGGCGACCGGATTATCTGGTGGTATCCGTTGCGCTTCATCTTCTCCGTCGGAGGCGCCGGGTTGTTCGCCGCCTCCGAAATTTGGGTGAACGGGATCGCCCCGGATCGGCTGCGCGGCAAAATCATCGGCGTCTACGCAACCTGCCTCGCGCTGGGCTTCGCGCTCGGGCCCCTTCTTCTCAACATCACGGGCTATGAGGGCTTTCTGCCCTTCCTCGCGGGGGCCTTGGTGTTCTCCTCGGCAGCGATCCCACTCTTTTTCGTGCGAGCACCCGTCGTGGCGGACGAAGACTCAGGGAGCATCTTCACCATGCTCGCCCGCGACCCGGTCCTTTTCACGGCCTCTGCGATGTTTGCCGCGGTGGAAGGCGCGATGCTCATCTTCTTGCCGGTGCTGGCGATGGAGATTGGCCACGGCGTGGGCGTCGGCGCCCAGTCGCTGACGGTCTACGGCCTGGGGATCCTCGCAGCCCAGTTGCCGATCGGTCAGCTGGCTGATCAGTTTCCGCCGCGCAAAGTGGTCACGTGGTGCGCGGTTCTCGGTGCCAGCTTTGCCCTCTTCGTCCCGGTCGTTCAACAAGACGTGATCGCTCTTTATGCGGTGCTTTTCGTTTGGGGCGGCATGGTGGGCGGGCTCTACACCGCTGGGCTCGTGGTCATCGGCAATACGTTCAAGGGCACCGCGCTGGCCGCCGCCAACACGGCCTTCGTCTTCGCCTATGCGGGCGGTGCTGTTTTGGGGCCGCTTTTCGCTGGCGCTATCAGGCAGCTCTTCGGGCCCCAGGGGCTCGCCTTTGGAATCGCGATCGCTCTTGGCGCCTACGCGTTGGCGGCCTGGCGCTCCGCGGCGACGACATCCGACGGATAAAAAATGATCAGCGGCGCCAGCCGGTCCAAAAGGCCCGCAACATGGCGCTCCGGCACCAGCCAGAGTGCGGCCTGCGCCGCGCGAGACCGGTCATGGGCCTTCAGCGCCCGGACCACCTCAACCAGCCGTGTCTCAAGCGCCGATGGAACAATCCGAGCACTCAGAACCAGTGGCCTGCGGCCAAAACGGCGAAGAAACTCTCCGCTGCGTTCCAACGACCAACTCGCCACTCGGCCAGCAGCCCGGCCCGGCTCAAACGCCAATGCGTCTTTGCTGGCTTGCCGTTCAGCGTCATGGCTGGATGTCAGGGCGCGGAAGTGATGCAGGAAGAGGAGGTCGTCTTGGGTGAGCATGAGATTATGATAATCACTTTCATCTGCAGCTCAACCCTTGTTGCGAGTTAATCGCAAAAACATTGCGAACGATCAAACACAAAAAAGCTGGCCCCGAGGCCAGCCTTTTTCCACATTTCTTTTAAATCAAAGCTTACGAGGCCTTCTTGACCTGCTCGTCGTCCGCTTTGAATTCGCCGCACCAATCGGTCGCAGCAACCGTTGGCCAAGATGCTTTCTTTTCGCCGGCAGCAGGCTGCGGCGCATAACGGCGGCACTCGCTGTCGGAGTCGTTGAAGAAGGCGCAGGTTTGGCAATGCATCGACATGGGAACTCCTCAGTCACTCAATCTCACGAGGGCGTTACCAAAGCTGTTCCAAGAACTCAACAGTAAAAGTCAGCTATCTTTGCGTATGACTTTGAAATTCGGTCGCAAATTGAATGCGAGTCCTTATCAATGCACTTGCGAACCAGTTTCATTATTAGGGGGATACTGGAGCAATCCGACCACCCCTCAAAGAAGGCGGGCCGCGCGGTACTGCACAAAGCCGCTTTCCGTCGCCAGCTTATCATAGAGGCGCCGGGCCGGGTTATCATGCTTGGTCGCCCAGTAGACGCGCTCGATCTCGCGCTCATCGGCGATCGCGTAGAGGGCCTCGATCAATTGGCGCCCGAGCCCGAGCCCCCTTGCCTCAGGGGCGACGAACAGATCTTCGAGATAAAGATAGCCAACCCGCGCCCAGGTCGAGCTGTGCGGCAACGCATGCGCGATCCCTCTCACCTGCCCCTCGACCTCGGCCACAAGACCAAAGACCGCTTCCGCCGGGTCCATGAGCCGCGACCAGGTGAGCTCGGTCTGGTGCGCAGGCAGGCTCGTCTCATAGAACGCAAGATAGCCCTGCCAGAGCGGATCCCAGGCCAACCGGTCCGTCTCAGCAAGCGCGCGGACTGTTGTGGTCGTCTCACTCGGCATTGGCCTCTTCTCTCCTTGACAGCGCCGCCAGAGCCTTTAGACCCCGCGCTTCGATTTTCTTACAGACCCTTGGGTGACCCGTGGCCAAACCGACAACCGTCAAAATCCGCCTCAACTCGACTGCAGGCACAGGCTTTTTCTACGTGACGAAAAAGAACACCCGGACCATGACCGAGAAGATGGTCGTCCGGAAATATGACCCCGTCGCGCGCAAGCACGTTGAGTTCAAAGAAGGCAAGATCAAGTAATAAGGGCGCATGCCGCTTGATCGCCATGAAGGACGCCGCGGCGTCCTTTTTTTGTGCCCATTGGCCGAGAGCGGGGCTTTCGCGCGGGGCCAAGCGGGGCTAGTGGCCAGCCGATGAAGACCGCAGTCATCGTCTTTCCCGCCTCAAACTCTGATCGCGACGCGCAGGTCGCCCTGCGCCAGGTGACGGGGCAAGAGCCTCTCATGCTCTGGCATGCCGACCGGGAGCTGCCTGAGGGCCTCGACCTCGTTGTGCTGCCAGGCGGGTTTGCCCATGGGGACTATCTGCGCCCCGGCGCGATCGCGGCGCGGTCGCATATCATGGAACCGGTGATCGCTCGCGCGAAAGCGGGCGGGCCGACCCTTGGCATTTGCAACGGTTTCCAGATCCTGTGTGAAGCAGGGCTCCTGCCCGGTGCGCTGATGCCCAATGCGGACCAGCACTTTGTGAGCCGCCCCGCCACGTTGCGGGTGGGCAGCACCGCCTCGCCGTTCACGAGCGGCTATGACGCCGGCAGCTACACCCGCTTCCCGGTCGCCCATCATGACGGGAACTATCAGGCGTCGGACGAAGAGCTCGACCGTCTTGAAGGCGAAGACCGCGTCGCCTTCCGCTATGTCGACCGGATCAATGGCTCAGCCCGCCAGATCGCTGGCATTTTGTCCGAAGACAAACGAACCCTGGGCCTGATGCCCCACCCCGAACGCGCGATGGGACCGGAAGATAAGGGCCCGGCTTTCTTCAAGGGCCTGGTCGACGCACTCGCCGTTTAGGACGCAAGCCCGCAAACATACCAAGTCCCGTCAGCATCAAGATCAGGGATGCAGCCACCGGCGTTTCCGTCACCAGGGTGACATTGTCGAGGCCAAAACGCTCGGCACTTTCCGAATTGCTGAACTGAAAGCGGAGGTTATCCACGCCGGACACCCCAGCAAGGCTAACCGTCAAGGTGGTGAACGCGGATCCGATCGTGTTCAGATCATCGCCATTCAATTCAAAAATCTTAACCCCCCCGACCTTGATAAAGAAATGGTCGCCTGATTCAAAACTGTTCTCGCCCGGCTCCCCCGCAGCCAAATCAAAGCGCAACGCCGAGTAGCCGGTGAAGTCGACGGCGGGATAGTTGAGGTTCACAAAAACCTCGCCACTCGCTTGATCCTTGATATCCCGTGCACAGAAGGCGGAACCCGATGCGGTACCTGCAGTGAAGCTATCGCATGCCCCGGCACCAATACCGTAGACGCCAAAGCCGGCGTTATTTGCCGTATCGCCCGTGCTATAGATGCCTTCGAAGCCATCCTCGAAATCATCGATCAACAGAATGGCAGCCTGGGCAGCCCCAAGCGCGAGAACCCAGCCAAGGGCGCTCACCATGGCGATAAACACCGTCCGCATCCCGCACAACCCACCGATCGAAACCCGCATCACCACACGGATAGGTCGATTGTGATAATATCTCATTAATACGCTTGCATGAGCACCAGCGTGGAGGAGAGTGGGCCAGGAGCAGGTGCGGACGAACTGCGGGCCGCCTCGAACCCCATGC
>JBCDLG010000025.1:0-35580 GCA_038745625.1 Pseudomonadota bacterium
CTGAGAACATCGCCGCGGCCAATGGTCAAGAACGCCCTGGCTTTGGTTGCGGTCGGTCTCACGGCGGGCGGCGGGATCTATGCCGCTAGTTTTCACGATCCCTTTGCCGAACGTCATGAGCTCACCCTCGGGGTCCAACAGGATGGGCCCGTCCGCGCAAACATCAGGTTGACAGCCGATCCCGGTGGCGCGCCGACGGGGCAGGCAAGAGTATCACTCTCCTCGGAACAAGGGCGCCTGAATACGAAATCCTTTTCCATCCGTCTACTGAACGACGAGGTGGAGTTGGGATCTGACGACGGATGGACAACCAAAAGAATGCCCATGCAGACGCGGGTTCAGACGCGCTATCTCAAACTATCGCCGGCCGAACTTGCGACGGCGACGGGTATCGAAGCCCAGTTCGAGATGGTCACGGGCAACACCTACACGGTCAGTTGGAGCATCCCGTAGAGCATCGCCATTCTCTCTTCAGGCATCTGAATTGGTGATTGATCCGGCTTACGGCAAGCGCTGGCGAACAAACGTCACGGTCCCGATGGCCCCAAGGCCGAACATGCTGAGGCCCGTGAGAGCCATAACGAGGTCATAGACCCTGCCGCCGACATAGGCGGCGTGGATGGGGTAGACCGCGTTGTAGGCTTGGCGTCCGGGCGCCAGTGCAAGAGCATTCTCTGTGCGCAACAGCTGGCCAGTGCCGGGATGAAACGTCACCACTGTCCGTCCATTGGGGTGCCACTCTACTGTTTGCCGCATGCGAAGAGACGCTGCGCCTCCGTTGCGGGGCCAGATGGCAATCCTAGGTGCCGCGCCGGGGAAGGCTTGATACGCGCTATCGATCCCCTCGGCCCACTGAATATCGTCATACTCTCCGATATCGGGCAGCGGTTCTTGCTGAACATGACCCCCGAGCTGATCGACGAGGGCGCGGCTCGTTGAAGGGAAACTCATCACAACACCGGTCAGTATGGCGACCATAATGACAGGCGCCGCGACGATCCCGCTGTTGCGGTGAAGAGACAGAAGCTCCGGACGACTGGTCCCTTGCAGCGTCAGCCCGCGGCGAAACCCGCGCCGTGCCGGCCAATAGGCGATGATGCCTGCCAGCACAAAGACCACCGCGGCCAGCCCGGTGAGCCCCGCGATCCAGCGGCCGGTTCGGCCGACCAGAAGCCTGTGATGGAGATCAAGAAGCCAGTCTTCAAGTCGACCATTCTTTGTCCACTGATCAACAACCTGGCCGTCGCTGGACAGATAGGCAGAGCCGCCATTCGCAAGATAGACCGTGTGCACGCCGAAATCGGTTTTCGCGAAGGTCAGTGCACGAATGCCAACCTCACCAAATGTCTCATCAGCACGTCGCAAGACGTCGCCAAGCGAGGAGGGGGAGAGATCAACGGGTTGCCGGGCTTCAGGCAACATCGCGCGGACGTAGTCCTCTCTGAAAACCAACAACGTGCCCGATAACCCGATCACCATCAAAACGAGAGCAAGGACGATCCCCGCATAGGCGTGAACCATCCTTGCCATTTGAAAGATCTGGCGGCGGCGCATGGACGCCTAGAAGCTGGCCGTCCAGCGAAGCGTCAGTGTACGTCCCCGTCCTGCAAAGAACTGATCGTTGCGAGAGGCAGCACTTGAGGATGCTTGGCTAATGTAGGTGATGTAGTCTTCGTTGAAGAGGTTCTGTGCAGATAGCTCCACGCGCCCACCCGTGCCGAGATCATAACCGACATTGGCGTCCACGAGGGTGTATCCGTCAAAATCTGTGACGTCTGTCGGGTCGTTGAACTCCCGGTCGAAGAAGTGATTGAGCTGCACAAACACGGACCAGTGATCGAGGAACTCTGCGCTACCGTAGAGATTAAGCCTGTCAGGCGATATATTCTCTGCACCAAGATCTTCGTCAATGCGGCCATCATCATCCTGATCGGACTGGCCCTCTAGAGCTGCATAGCTGGCACCAATGAGATAGGGGCCGTCAAACTGATACTCTGCTGAGACTTCGATACCCTCGATCTCCGTCGGTTCGCGACGGACTTCGAAGATGTTCTGAGCGTTCGCGAAGAGCCGCTGACCAAAGTCTGATTCAGACCAGAAATATGCGATGTTTGCAGACAGGCCGCCGCGCTCAAATGATGCGCCAATCTCCGTATTGTCAGCAATGATGGGCTCGACGTTCAACAACGTATCGACATCTTGCCCGGGGGTGTTCACAGCGCGCAGCACCCGCCCGACATCGGGCATCGTAAAGCCTTCCGCATAGGAACCATAAAGCCGAAGGCCTTCGACCACCTCAAAGCTACCGCCGACGTTGAAGAGGGTTTCTTCAAAGTCTGGGCTGCCGCCAGAGACGAAGGTCGAGCCTGAAGAGAAAATGGTCGTATAGTCGTCCACATCGAGGCTCGCGATTTCATGGCGAAGCCCTGCGGAGAGCAAGATGCGTTCATCGAGCAATTGTTGGTCGAACTGGATGAAAGGCGCGAGGCTCTCAAAGACTGTTTCAGGCACCCATAAACGACCCGTCTGGATCAGCTCTTGGAAAGTCTTGTCGCGAATCCAGTCGAGCCCGCCTGTCACGGTGAGCCCTTCAACGCCAAGCTCGCTGTGGGTGTAGGTGCCTTTGAACCCTGTCTTGTTGGAATTGTTAGCTGACTGATCAAATGTCAGCTCGCCCGGTGCTTCATTGCCGGTGTTGAAGAAGCCGCCAAAGGTGCCGCCACCGAAGATCGCTTCAAACTCTCGGTAAAAGCCTTGCAGCACCAAATCACCGCCGAGTAGATTCTGCCGCGTCAGGTCCAAAGAGAAGGTGTTGACCGTGTTGGTGGGCGCGTCGCCTTCTGGGTCGCCGCGAACCGACGTCGCCGGCACACCGGTGTCACGATCACCCACGACTTGTACATAGTCACCGTCGCCTTCGAGTTCATAGATGTTCGCCGTGAACTGAAGGCGCGTGTCCGGATCGATATCCCAACCGGTCTTGACAAAGAAGTTGGTTGTCAGACTGTCTTGGATGTCGCCTTGCGTGCCGTCGACACCAATGCGGTTGCCGTCTGCATCATAGAAGGCGCCGCGCTCCTCCACGGCGACGCTGGTCACGAGATCAAGTGCGCCAAAGTCCTTAAGGGCCGTCAAAGAGCCGCGGTAGCCCGTACCGTCGCCGTCGAAATCATTGCTGGCCGTGATGGCTGCCTCGGTCCTGAACTCCCAATCAGCGCCTTCTTGCGGCGACAGGGTGACAAAGTTGATCACACCGCCGGTGGCCCCCACACCCTGGATCGCGTTGGCGCCAAACAGGATCTCGATGCTCTCGATCACAGCCGGGTCGATGGTGAAGCCGTCCCGTGAACCGTTGCGAAGCGGGTTGGACTGAGGAACGCCGTCGATCAGGTAGAGCGGTTCCCGTCCGCGGAAGCTCTCTCCTGCGCCGGAGAGCTTTTGCCGACTTGGCGAGAAGCTCGGTACACGTTGACCAATGATATCAACCAGGTTGGTCGAAAAGCCAATCTGCTGATCGATGGTGCCCCGATCGATAATCCGGATCTTGCTAGGCAGGTCTTCCACGGGGAGGGGGCGACGTGCCGCCTGAACAATAACGGTGTCCTCGGCTTGCTCTGCCTGCGCCGTATCATCCTGCGCTATCGCCGCCGCCGAAAGCGCCGCCGCGCTCGCACCCATGACCCACAAAAACTTGAGTTGCACCGCACTCTCCAAACGCTATCGCGGCGCGCGGGGTGTCATTTATGAGAATGATTGTCAATCGCGATTCTGCTATTTCTAATCAATCTCTCCGGATGTGCAGGCGAGCTTCGTTCGAGGCATATGGCATATCTCAATGCAGCCAATTGCTTGGACGGATAACTTCGGCGTTGATCGCATCTGTTATACGAGTCGCGACCTGTCATTGAGCGCGTTCGGGAATGGTCCCGACGGCTGGCTCCTCGGGTCAGCCACCATAACGCCTTCAGACTGTTCGTGTCGAGAACAACAGTGTGAGGCCGATGGCGAAAAACCAGACGATGAAACCAAGCCCGAAGATCATTGTGGCGTCTGAGAGCGCAGGAATGGTTGACGCCACGCCCGCCGCGCCGACGCCAAAGCCAATCGCATTGACGGCGATCGGGATCCTCCGGGTTCGAAAGCCCGCGATGCTCAAGAGCATGATCCACATGCCGCCAGTGATCTCATTGCCGCCGCCGAGCGCTGCGCCAACCACGACCAGTGAGCGCCATAAGGCGGCGGCCGCGTCGATATCCTCATTGGCCAGTCGCACGATGTGGGTCAGGCTGATCGTCTCCACCATGCCCGCTGCGAGGATGAGACCCGCCCAGATGATCCCAAACGCGGACGCTGTCTGAGCCAGAGCCTCATCCCTCTTCCCGATGCGCTGGTGCAGCCCGACCACGATGAACACCATCAAGACAGCGTTCAGAACGTAGATCACCAAATTCCAAGCGCTCATAAGGTCCTGATTGTCGACCAGAAACTGAACATGCTGCGTCGCGGGAACAGCAGGGCTCCCATATTGCGCAGGACCGAGGATCGAGAAGTAGACCCAAAAGCCGATGACATAGGTCGCGCCTGCGGCGATGGCGGAGAGGCCGCTGATCCGTTGAAACACCACGTATAAACCCTTTCTACGCTGCCAAGCGCAGCGTGCGATGCCCCAGCTAATGCGCCAGGCGCACTCATGTGTGTCCGCCGACAGGGGCGGACAGATTTTTCTCGAATAGGCCGAAACGCGTGCGCAGGGCGTAGAGGGCTGTCCAGATGATCACGGCGAGGACGGGCGCTGATAAGAAGAGAGGCGTTCGCAGGGCGGCGGGCAGCACATGGTTGTTACCGAAGAAGAAGATCCCGGTGGCGAGGAAAAACGAAAATCCCATGCGCCAAAGGTGCCGTGTCAATCGGCGCTGTCCGGACCGGGGTCGTTTCAAGACAAACAACGTATCGAGAACACACATCAACCCGCTTATCCCTGCCGCAGCATAGAAGGCGGCTGGGGGCAGCCCATTGAGCAGTCCCTCGGGCGTCGCCGCCGCGCATAACCCGCCATAAAAAGCCCCGATCGCGATCAGCGCCGAGACGAAGGGCGCGGCCCGTTCGATGGTTTGGCCCAGCAGCCGGTTGCCGATCGCCGCGCCCCAACCGCTTACGAAGGCATGAAAGGCGAGCGCTGAGAGAAACACCGTAAAGAGAATGTCCCGCGCGATGCTCAACCAAAGACCGCTCGCTGTCAGAAGCGCCATGGTGATGACGAAGAGCTGCCCGGCCGCGCGGTGCACGCGCGTGCCCTTTCTCGCCGCAAAGGCAGCGAGGCCTGACACGACACAAACGCATCCGACCCAGAAATGCGCATCGCCAAGGAAGGAAGGTTCGCCCATCGCGGCATTTGTTGGAGAGGGCTGCGGGAATGTCGTCCGTTCGGGACGGCGCGGACACGTCACCGGCGGAAGAGAGGCGGCGCCGGATTGATTGGGCGGTGCCCGCGACCCTAGACCATCGCTGGTGCAGTCCGACGGTATGATAGCTCTTTCCGCGATCGTGGCGGGTGTGGCCTTGGCTGGCGCGGTCGCTGCTGCGCGCAGCGCAGGCAGTCCATGGGCCCGCCTCTATCTGATGATGACCTTCGCCCTGTTCCTGGGCATCGCCAGCGTCCCGCTCGTGATCGCGTTTGCGCGGCCTCTTTATGTGTTCCACATGCCAGCCGTGTTGCCGATGGTGTTGGCGCTGCCCGCGGTGATCCACCTCTACGCCAAGGCGCGGACGCGCGGAGAGGATATGGCGTTGGTCACGAGGCGGGACGTGATCCTGCCAGCCGCGGGCCTGATCACAACGCTTGGCTATTGGTCCCTCGCCGGCGACGCCAAGCGCGCCATGTTTGTGGACGGAGAGCTGCCGCCGGGCATTTTGCCGAGCGCGTTGGCTCTCGTGACCTTCGGATTGATCCTCCTGTGGTGCTTGTCGTCTCTCGCTTACCTGATCGCGACCATCCGAGAGTTGAGGGCCCATCGTCAGCGGCTGAAAGCGCTTTACTCCAACACCGAGCAGTATGAGTTGCGCTGGATCGACGGCCTCTTGGCGATGCTGGTCGCGCTGTGGGCAGCCGCTGCTGTCTCTCTGATGGCGGATAATTTCGGGCCTGGTCTTCTCTTTCCCGAAGAACTCGTTTTCGCGCTGGCCGCGGCGGTGCTGCTCTTTCTGATGGCGTATGCATTGGCGCCGGAGCCGCACCCGCAAGACGAACCCGATGCGCCGGCGGACGCCGCGTCCGAAACACTGCCTGAGGACAAATATGCGCGCTCGGCACTTAGCTCAGAGCGGGCCGAGCAAATCGCTGAGCGCATCGAGGCCGCCATGCGGGTCGATCATGTCTATCTGGAAGCAAATCTGTCTTTGCAGAAACTATCGATCCATGTTGGCGCGCCGCAGAACCTTGTCTCCCAAACCCTCAACGAACGTCTTGGTACGACATTCTTCGATTATGTCGCCCGTTGGCGGGTCGACGCAGCCAAACCGCTGATACGGGCAGGCGAGAAATCTGTCCTCATGATCGCGTTGGACGTCGGCTTCAACTCCCGCTCGACCTTCTACAAGGCGTTCAAACGAGAAACCGGCCTCACACCGAAGGCGTTCCGCGACAGCCAACAAGCGAGCGGCGCATAGACACCGCAACGCCGCCGCATCACTTGGCGCTGCCCATGCCTTTTAAGAGATTGAGGCTCGGGGATATGCGACCGCGGGTGGCGGGGAGCCTTGAGATCGACGAAGAAATCGGTGTGCGGACGGGAAAGGCTTCGCCGTAGGTCTTTGAAAGCGCGACCCGCCAGCCGGGGATCGACCGTGCAAAGCGCGGCAGATCACGGATCGAGACTCCCCAAGGCATACGCGGCGCCCGATAGTTGCGGGTGACGTAAACCCCGTTCCTCGATAGCCTTGAGAACGAGCGCGGAATAGCATCGAAGAATAGCTCCGCATCCGGAAATCTGCCGATGATCATCGTCAAGAGCTGCCGCACCTCATCCTCTTGCAGGTACATCAAAAGGCCAGCGGCGCTGATGAAAGGCGTCGATCCTTCCGGGACCGCGTCCATCCAATCCGAGTCGAGGGCGGAGCAGGCGACCAGGGTCTGCTGATCGCTTTCGGGCAAGAGCTTCCGGCGCACATCAATCGCCTCGGGCAGGTCGACGCTGATCCAACGAACTTTGTCATCGCCGATACGCCAAAACTGGGTCTCAAGCCCCTCGCCCAAAGCGATGACGACGGGATTTTTCGGGTTCTTGGCAATGTAGCGCTTGATCAGCTCATCTGAAAACCGTGCGCGGACGGCCAGGTACGGCGTTGGTACGCCGAACTTTAGAAAGAAGCGGTAATTGATGCGGCGCACCAAATCGACAGAGAGCGGATCACGGAGGATCCCGTCGAGCCGCCGCGATTCAGCGGCGCGGTTCCACAGCGGCCAGAGCATGGTCTCCGGCACACCAGTGAGCTCGGGGCGAAGTTTCTCCCTTTTGGCCAAGGCCTTGTTCCCCTGACGGCTTTCAACGTCCAAGTTTGCGCGGTTTTTGCGGCGCTGGCTACAGCTATGCGCACCAGCGCGCAGACGCGGCTGCCTTGATCACTTGCGCTGCTTCGCAATTCCTCTTGTGGTGCCGGTACGCGCGACCGACGGGAGAGGCCGATGGCAGCAGAGATATCCGAGCACGTCCTAAAGACGCAGCGGCATGAGACGTTCTACCTTGCATGCGGACCGGACGATGGCCCTCTTGTGATCTTCTGCCATGGTTGGCCGGAGCTTTCGATCACCTGGAGCAAGCAGCTGCTGGCGCTCGGCGCGCAGGGTATCCGCGCCGTGGCGCCGGATATGCGCGGCTATGGCCGCTCGACCGTCCACCCGAACAAGGATGACTACAGCATCGAAGAACTCGTCCGGGATATGATCGCTTTGCTCGACCATCTTGGGGCGGAGAAAGCGGTGTGGGTCGGCCATGATTTGGGCGCGCCGGTGATGTGGTCGATCGCGCAGCACCATCCTGAGCGGTGTCACGGCATGGTTGGTGTTTGCGTGCCCTATCTGCCCGCGGGGCTCACACTCGAGAACCTCGTCAGCACGGTGGATCGGACGCTCCACCCCGCAGATCAGTTCCCGAATGGTCAATGGGACTATATCGCATTCTATCAAGAGAGCTTTGACCTTGCGACCAAAGCCTTTGATGCGGACCCGCAAAGCACGGTACACGCACTTTTCCGCGCTGGAGAGCCATCCGTGACGACGATGCCGTCTTTCACTGCTTCGACACGGGCGAGGGGCGGCTGGTTCGGGCCCAACGGTGCGCCGCCGCCGCGCTTCCCCCTCGACACGCGCGTTTTGTCTGAGGACGAAGCGCAAATCTATGCCGACTCTCTGGCACGGAACGGTTTCACGGGGCCGGATAGCTGGTACATGAACCTCGCGGCGAATGCGGCGTATGCAGAAAAAGCAAAGGCCTCATGGATGCTCCAGATGCCTGTTCTCTTTGTCCACGCGACCTATGATCCGATCTGCGCCACAGCCAACCCGGCGCTGGTCGCGCCGATGCGCGAGTCTTGCGCCGATCTCTCGGAGGAGACCATTGAAGCCGGGCATTGGGTCGCCCAGGAGAAGCCAGAGGCGCTCCATGCTGCAATCAGTGCCTGGCTTGAGGCGAAGTTACCCGCCACCTATCCGTAGGCGAACATTAGCTACCCGCCCAAACATCGAGGACGTAGCGGCCCTCCTTGGTCATCGTTTCCATCCACTCACTGGCGACCTCGAATTCGACGTCGTGGTGTTGCGCATAGAGGGTGGCAAGGGCGCGCTTGACCTCCGGCTCCATGGCGGCCCCATCGCCGCAGACATAGATGATGGCGCCGTCTTCGATCAGCTTCCAAACCGCGTTGCCCTGGCGACGGATGACGTCCTGGACATAGATCCGCTCAGGCCCCTCGCGCGAGAAAGCGGTGTGCAAATCAATGAGGCCGTCGACATGGGCAGCTTTGAGCTCATCGGCATAGATGAAGTCTTCGTCGGGCCGACGGCAGCCGAAGAACAGCATCGCATCGCCCAAACTTGCGCCTTTGTCTTTCAAGGCCCGGCGCTCCTGGATAAAGCCGCGGAAAGGCGCAAGACCCGTTCCCGGTCCGATCATGATCACGGGCGTCTTGGGATCCTCGGGCAGGCGGAACTTGGCCGATGGCGGCTTCACCACCGCTTGGATGACGTCTCCCGGCCTGGCATTGGCGAGATAGTGTGAGCACACGCCGCGATATGTACCGTGTCCGGAGCGTGCTGGCCCTTCAACCACGCCCACGGTGATTGTGCAGGTCCGCGAATTGGCGCTCGGCGAGGATGAGATTGAATAATAGCGCGGCGACATCCACTGGGTGATCTCGAGGAACACCGCGAAGGGCAGCTCGCACGCGGGGAACTCCTCCAGCAAGTCCGAAATAGACTTCCGCTTGAGGAACACCTCAGAGCGATAGAGGTCTTTGTCGCCCGACGCGGGCGCGGCCAGCGCCTCAAGCTTTCGCTTCGTGTCCGGACAGCGTGTGTGGGTTGCCAAAACACCGACATCTTTACGGCTGGCCACGGCCTGAAGCTCGCCAAAGACATCCGCTAATCTCTTGACGCTGAAGGTCGAGTTGTTGGGGAAGGGGCTCCGGCGACCGCCGGTCACGTTGATGCGGACGTGGGAGTCCTCGTTAAAGCCAAACCGCTCCAGCAGCCGGTGGACGAGATCGGAATGATTGACCGGCACCACGCAGAGGTGGTCGCCTGGCTCATAGGAGACGCCCTCTGGCAGCTCGACCTCGACATGGCGGGTGGAGCGCGGCGACCTGTTATCCGCATCGTGATTTTGCAGCTCGCGATTCTCAACGATGCGCATCGGCATCGCGCCCGCTTGATTGGCGACGGGATTGGCTGTCACGCTTTCGGCTGTTTCGACCTCGTAGAGCGGCTGCGCCTGGATCTTCTCGCCGAAATCGATGTCGAGGTTCAGTGCTTTGCCAACCGACGACCAAAGCGGATCGAACCATTCATGGAACTGACCATCAAGGTCTTCGCGCGCATCGGCTTCGCCGCGCCCCACCAGGCGTTTCGCGCCTAGCTCTTCAAGGCGCTCGTCGATCAACCGCGGCACATCCTGATAGGTCGCGGCCCAGTCGCGGTTGCCGCAACCAAAGACGGTGTACTGAACACCGTCCAACTCTCCAGGCTTGGCCGTGCCGAGCCACTCCACAAAACGCACAGCATTGTCGGGCGCGGCGCCATTGTAAGAGGCGGTGGCGACGATGACTGTTCCGTCGGTCGGTAGACGGCCCGCATAATCATCGAGCGGTGCGAGCACGGTATCAAACCCATTGAGCTCTCCCGACTGCGCGATATCGCGGGCGAACGCCTCGGTCGTGCCGAGATTGGAGCCAAAGAGAATGTAGAGTTTGGTGCCGTGCTTGGGGCGCTGCGCATTGTCGGGCACGTCGCTGGAGGCTTCCTCCGTTACCCCCACAGGCACCAGCGCGCTGCGGGTCAAATCAGGCCGCAGACGGACTTTCATCTTGAAATTGTCCGGCTTGATCGACATCGTTTCTTTGATCTTGAGCTCGTAATTCGTGTGGTCGATCAACTGGAACCGCTGCAGGATCATGGCGATCACCAGGATTGCTTCCTGGATCGCGAATTGTCGCCCGATGCAAGCCCGCTGGCCGTTGCCAAAGGGTTTGTAGGCCCAGGCGGGGCGTTCCCGCTCCGCCTCTTTGCTAAAGTTTTCTGGATCAAACGCCTCGGCGTTATCGCCCCACACTGATTTGTCCCGATGCAGCATGAGCGTCAGCATGGTGACAAAAGAATTCTTCTTAAGAGGATACTTACCGCCGATCACCTCATCCTTATAAGGATAAAGACCAAAGGCTGGCGCGGTTGGCCACAGGCGAAGCGATTCGAACAAGATCATCCGAATATACTCAAGCTTATTCACCTGGGCATAGGTCGGCGCCACCGCTATGTCCTTGCCGAGTACCTGGTCAACCTCCGCATACGCCTTCTCCAGAACATCGGGATGGTTCAGGAGGAAGTGGAGCGTGAAGGCCATGAGGCCGGAGGTCGTCTCATGCCCTGCGATTAAGAACGTATTGATCTGATAACGGATGTTCTCATCAGACAGGCTCTCACCGGTCGCTTTATCGACGCCTGCGAGCATGTAGTTCAGAAGGTCATTTTGTGACTTGTCGCCACCGCGTTTCCGCTCACGGATAATGTCGTCGACGAGGTTGTTCATATACGCAACGTCATCGGCGAGCTGCTCAAGCCGTTTGCGGAGCACCAGATGCTCAAACGGCAGGCCCCGCTGGGTCATCGATGTTTCAAGCGTCCTGCCCAACGCATCGATAAAGGGGTGAAAATCCTGCCGATAAAAGGAGTTAAAGCGGTAGTCGAAGCCGCAAATGCCGACCGTGTCGAGCGCCACGGCGGTCATATCATGGACGACATCGATCTCGTCATCGGCGTTCAAGCGCTCCCATTTTTTGACCAACTGATCGGCAACGTCGATCATCATCGGCAGGTAGTTCACCATCGCCTTTTGGCCGAAGGTGGGCAGCAGGATGTTGTGCGCTTTCGACCAGTTGGGCTCTTGGGTGTAGCCGGTGAAAAGGGCGTCGCCGCCGATCACACGGACTTTCCGCAGTGCACCACGCACCGCTTTGTCGAACCGCTTTTCGTCAAAAAGCTCGCGGGCGAGATCAGCGCCGGAGACGATGACCATCGGCTTGCCGAAGATGTCGAGCTGAAAGATCGGGCCGTGCTGCCGCGTCAAAGCCATCATGCTTTGCAGCGGCGCCTCGGTGTCGAGGGTGAAGGCGTTGCCGACAACCGGCTTACCGGTGGGCTGCGGGATCAGGTTCTCAGGCGCCTTTGCGGTTGTCTTCTTCTCTAGCGTATCGCTCATGCTGCTGGCCCGTTCTTATGTTGCGCGATGGCGTCCGACGGTTGGGGGCCAGCGCTTGCGCGCATCAAAGCGCCGCCCTTCGCAATCGCGGTGATTGCGAGAGTCTGATTGATATCAATCGACAAAGGACTGTCTTCGCCTCCAACGTCACCGGCAGGAAAACCCAGTGATGAAGTCATAGAACGCCTCCCCAACGCCTTTTTTGCAAGGACTCTACACAGCGAATGACCGAAATGGGAAGCGTGAACGAATAATACGCGATCTCTTGCCAAGCTTGGTCTGTGCGATGAGAATGCAGCAAAACATAAATTGGGAGGCTGACCATCACCAGTCGAGGCGCAGACGACACGGGCAACGGCATTCGCGATGCGATTGCTAAGCTCGAAGCTAGAGTTGAGTCTATTAGTACAGCGCTGATGGAGACCGAGGAGTTCTCCAAAACAGCCAACGCGGCGTCGAGCGTGCAAATGCGCGTTCGCAAGGGCATGAACAGCCACATGGCAAGGCAACTTGCGTTGTTTAATATGCCGAGTAGGGAAGATATGACGGCGCTGGCTGAGCGGGTGATGACGATGGACGAACGGCTGGTGCGGATTGAGGCCATGCTACAGCGCATGGCGCCGGAAGCCTCGGCGCAGCGCACCGCGCGTCCTCCGCGCACCAAAAAGCCGAGCCCGAAAAGGGGCAAGGACGCGAAATGACGTCATCACGACGCGACTGGGGTGGCGATGGCCATGTCTAAAGACGGTGAAACACGCGAGGCGCTCTCCAAACGGATGAGCAAGCTGATCAATCGGACCATTCAGCGGAACATCAAGGGGGTGGAGTATTTCGCCTCCACCGCGCCGCCGGTGGGCCTGACGCCGAAAGAGACGATCTATAAGCGCGGCACGCTCAAGCTCTATCATTATCATGCGCAGGCTGATGAGCTCTACCGTGTACCGATCTTGCTGGTGATGGCGACCACCAATCGCGGCTATGTCATGGACATTGCGCCGGGCGGCAGCCTCGTCGAGTTCCTGGTCAAAAGCGGCTATGACGTCTTCATGATCGACTGGGATGCGCCGCGTCCGGAGGAAAAGGGCCTGGGGCTTGACGACTACACCCAGGATTTCATTCCATCCTGTATCGAACAGGTGCGGGCGACGACCGGCGAGGACGACGTCTCGGTCATCGGCTATTGCATGGGCGGGGTTCTTTCGACGATCTACGCAGCAACGCACCCGGAAGGTCCGCTCAAGAATCTTGTCTGCTTCACAACGCCAATCAACTGGCACGAGATGGGCCTGTTCAACGCCTGGTCGGACAAGAACGTTCTTGATGTCGATCGCATGGTCGACATGGTGGGCAATGTCCCCGCCGATCTTATCATGTCGTCCTTCGACATGCTTCGCCCCACGAGCAAGATCACCGGCCGGATCGATTTGTGGGACAATCTGTGGAATGATCAGTTTGTTGAGTCCTATCGCAAGTTCGATCGCTGGGCGAATGAGGCGCTGCCGCTGACCGGGCAGTACTTTAAAGACGTCACAAAAGATCTGATGCGCGGCAACAAGCTCTACACGGGAGAGCTGATGGTCGGCGGCAAAAACGCCAAGCTTTCCAACATCACGGTGCCGCTGCTCCACGCCGTGGCGGAGCATGATCACATCATCCAGCGCGCAGCGAGTGAACCACTTGTGCAGCTCGTTGGCTCAGAAGACAAAGAAGAGCTTGTCCTCAAAGGCGGCCACATTAGTTTGGTCGCCGGGCCCAATGCGGTGCGGCGTCTCTGGCCCAAGCTTGACGACTGGCTTTCGGTAAGATCAGTATAACGACGAGAAAATCGGTATAATGACCAACGAACAAACGCGCTATCCGACTTCGATCACCTGCGAAGAGCACATCTTGACCTTACGTCTGATGACGTCTGCTGATGAAGCGGACATGCTCGCCTTTGCGCAGAGCCTGCCGCCGCATGACATGCTCTACATGCCCCGAGATATCACCAACGCCAAAGTCGTGGCGGCCTGGGTGCGGGCCAATGAGAAGGGACACATTACGACCGTTCTCGCGATGGATGGTGATGAGATTGTGGGCTGTGCGGCGCTTTTCCAGGACCCGCTCTCGTGGTCCCCTCATTTTGGCGAGATGCGCGTCCTTGTTGGCAAAACCCTGCGGGCGAAAGGCCTTGGGCGGATCCTTATTCAAGAGTGTTTTGTGATCGCGTTGCAAAAGGATCTCAAAAAGCTCTCGGCCCAGATGACGGTGGATCAGCAGGGCGCTGTCACGATTTTCGAGGAGCTTGGCTTCCAGGGCGAGGCCCTCCTTAAGGATCAGGTGATGGATCGCGACGGCGAGACCCACGACATCGTGATCTTGTCCTGCAACGTGGATAGAATTCACGCTCAATTGGCGGCGTATGGCCTTGATTCCGCGGTGTAACGACTGCGGTTGAGCCGTGTCGTTAACAACTTATTACTTTATTCTGCAGTGCAACAATCCATTAAGTATGTTGCGCTGCAGCGCGCTTTTATTTTGATTCAGCGCTTTTCATTCCCATCTACTGACTCTAGATTCAGCACCAACAACTGCAATTGTTAGGTGTTTCATGTCCGAGACCATCACCGACCTCGGTCGGCCGTCGTTTCCCCTGGCCTTTATGGAGGCCGGGCGTGCCCTGAGCGAGATGTCGCTCCTCCCAGTTGCCGAAGTTCCGCTCCGCGCGGCGCCCTCGGGCGATGGTCATGCCGTTGTCGTTTGCCCCGGCTTTTTGACCAGTGACCGCGCCACGGGTTTCCTGCGCCGTTTTATCTCCAGCAAGGGGTATGAGACCTCGGGCTGGGAGCTGGGCCGCAATTTCGGCCCCGGTTCGGCTGGCGGCAACTTTGAGTTGCTCGCTGACAAGGTGAACACGGTTTATCGCCAGTCCGGCCGTAAGGTGTCGCTTGTTGGTTGGAGTCTCGGCGGCGTGATGGCGCGCGAGCTTGCAAAGCAAAACCCGGATCAGATCCGCCAGGTGATCACCCTCGGCAGCCCTATCTCAGGGAAGGTCGAAGCCTCGACAATTTCGTGGATTTACAACCAAGTGGCGGGCCGGACGCCGCTGCCGCCCTATATGCAGGAGATGATGGAGCGCCTGGCTCATCCGCCTACCGATGTTCCCTCAACGTCGATTTTCACCAAGACGGACGGCATCGTCAATTGGCGCGGCTGCATTGAGCCGAAGGCGCCAAACACGGACAATATTGAGGTCTATGCCAGCCATTGCGGCCTGGGCGTTAACCCGATCGTCTATTTCGCGATCGCGGACAGGCTGGCGCTGCCGGAAAACGAATGGTCGCCTTTTGATCGCCGGGCCTCTGTCTGGCGCCGCGCGGCTTTCCCGACAAGTGGGCACGGCTACCACTAACGCGCACGCCAATGACGGAACAAAAAAGGGCCCTCGCCGGAAAGGCGAGGGCCCTTTTTCTTGGAGAAAAAGACCGGCGCTGGTTGCCCAGCGCCGGTAGTTACCTGACCACTCCGGGAGGAGGTTGAGTGGTTTAGGCGTTCGCTGTTCCGCGGACTTTTTCGCGGAGATTGCTGAGATACTCTGTCACGGGAGCAATGGTTTCGCGGCTGCCTTCAGCCGTCAGTGAGGTGACGTTGCGGACCTGAGCAACGTTGCGCTCAATGCCTTCACGCAGGGCGTCGCGCTGGATACGGAGTGAATCGGTGAAGGATTCAGCATCCATGGCTTCGCGCAGCGCGTCGAAGGTCGCGTCGGCGTTTTCTTGAGCGTTTTCGAGCATCGTGAGCAGAACTTCACGGCGCTTGTCACCCATGATCGCGTTCGAATCGCCGAGGGCTGCACCAGCTTCTTTGAAGCCAGCTTGGATGCGTGCGAAGATCGACTCCACGGCTTCTTCCGTCACAGCTTCAGCTTTAGGGGATGCTTTTTTCGCAGCGCCTTTTTTCGGTGCAGCGGTTTTCTTGTTGGTTTTTTTCGTTTCAGCCATGGTTTGACTCCTTTTTCGGGGGTTTCAGGGGTTATGCCGCTTGGCTAGACGCGGCTTTTTGCTCAACAGTACGGAGATGATCCGTGATGAGATCGTTGATACGGGGCAGGTGGGATGGCGGCACATCATGTCCCATCCCTTCCAAAAGTTCGAAACGCGCGCCGTTAATATTGGCGGCAATGTCTTGCCCGGCCTGGTGCGGCACCAGCGGATCGGCGGATCCGTGGATCACCAAAGTCGGTGCAGAGATTTTGTTCGTCCATTCGCGCAAATCGCCGGTGGCCATGATGGCGGCGATCTGGCGGCGAATGCCAGCGGGGTAGTTGCACCGCTCAAGTGACGCGGCGACGCGCTCGCGCAGCACCTCAGGGTCGGTGCCGCTGTCCTTGGTGCCGATCAGCTTCCAAAGCTCGGCGGTCTGATCAACAAGTTCGTTTTGGTTTTGCGCGCTCGTGCGGGCGTTCAAAACGGCCTTGGTGATCGAGGGATCAGCCTTGGGGAGTTTGGGATTGTTGGTCGAGCTCATCCAAGCAGTGAGGCTTTTCACGCGGTGGCCGTGCTCGGCAGCAACGATTTGTGAGATCATCCCGCCCATCGACACGCCGACGACATGCGCTTGTTCGATGTCCAGCGCATCAAGAACGCCCACCGCGTCGAGCGCCATATCATTGAGCCGATAGGGCGCAAGACGCTTAAGACCCAACAGGCTGGCGATCGCCATATATTGCGGCTTGATCGCCCGCTTCGTGTGCAGCTTCTCCGACAGGCCAACATCGCGGTTGTCGAACGCGATGACCCGGTAGCCTTGCCCAACGAGGTGCTCGATAAAAGCTGGCGGCCAGAGGGTCATCTGCGCCGCGAGCCCCATCACCAGCAGGACCGCAGGGTTTGACGGATCGCCGTGATCGTCGACCTCGATCTTGATGTTGTTCGCTGTCAGCTGAGGCATGATCAGGATTCCCTATCAGTGTACCGACGACGAGGTTTCGGGGTTGGGCGATTGCGGTGACCGCTCACCGCTGACCAGCGCGGCGGCTTGAGCGATCCATTGGTCGCGCATGATCCGGCCGCGCAGTTTGAGTTCAGCATCAAGACGCGTGGCCTGCTCCATAGAGAGGCCAGCGATATCGGCAAAGCTCCGTAGGCCCGCATCGTGCAGCTTCTTCGCGAGCGTCTTGCCGACGCCGTTGATCGCGGTGAGGTCGTCAAAGCCTGTCGAGGCTTTCACGGGCTCAATATCAATCACTGTCGCCTCGTCCTCACGCTTGGGCTGCTGCGCCGTTGCGGCCTCGAGCAGCTCGTCGAAGGATTCCTGCAGACACGCAGCGTAGAAGGATGGATCCGGCATCATGTCGCGGCAGGCGGTGATGGTGATCGAAACCTCGCCGCAATAGCTGGTGACAGCTTGGAAGAGGCCCATCGAGTCCATCACCGGGCCGATGCCAAAGGACTTCACCATCTGCGCGCCCGCCATGTAGAGCGGAACCTGCGGACCCGGAACATTCGTGACCACCATGTTGAACATCGGGCTCAACCGATTGGCGAGGCCAAGGCGCGAATAGAGGCGCGTCGAGATGCCAGAGATCATGGCTGGCGAGAGCTTGGCGGCTTCGGACATCTCCCGCGCGCCAACAGCATTGGACATCGCCTTCGACCGACCGGCTTCTTCATGGGTGAAGTGCAGGCGTTTGATGGGGTCGTTGATATGCGTACCGACAGGGATCGCCATGGCTGAGACCTGGTTGCCCATCGAATTTTTCTCGTTTTTTGAGCGGACCGAGAGCGGCGCCATCGCAATCAAGCTTTCCGGTGGCAGCTCGTCCTTGGCCTTGAGGTAGCGGCGCATGCCGCCGCCGACGACGGCGAGGATCGCATCGTTGACCGTGGCGCCTTCCACGCGCTGGCGGATCTTTTTGATGTCTTTGAGGTCAAAAGTGACCGACTCAAAGACTCGGTGCGGTGAGACTTGGCCGTTAAAGCGTGTCCGCGGAACATTCGCACCCAGCATATTGAACTCGCCGCGGGTGATGCCCGAGGCCCATTTGAGCGCGCCAGGCACCAAGCGGCGAGAGACGTTCATCGCGCGGAAGGGGCGGGTCGAATAGTTGAAATTGGTCCGTGCCAGCATTTCCGGCAGGCCGATGTCGCGGCGGCGCATGCGCTTGTCGGCAGCGCGCTCCTCATCATGAACCTCTGGGGTCAGCGTGTGGATGGCTTCGGAGATATCGACGCCCGATGCACCGTCGATCGCGCAGTGGTGCACTTTCGAAACGATGGCATACGAACCTTTTGGAATATTCGGGATGTTGTCGAGGCCTTCAACGACCGTGAACTCCCACATCGGCTTGGCAAGATCGAGCTGCCGTGCGTGCAGGCGCGCGACCTGGATGCAGAGCTGGCGCCAGTCACCTGGCGCGGGCAGCGCGATGTGGCGGATGTGGAACTCGATGTCGAAGTTCGTGTCTTCGATCCAATAGGGGTAATCGATGTCCAGCGGCAGGTGCTTGAGCTTTTGCGTGAAGGTTTTCGCTCGTTCCGTGCGGCCTTCCACAAACTTCAGAATGTCTTTGAAGCGGACAAAGCCTTCAGGCGACGTCGACGGATCATAGATCGCGCAGGCCCCGATATGCATCGGCGTGCGCGGCGACTCCGCGTTCAAAAACATTGCGTCCAACCCGGTCAGTTGTTCGGGTGACCAATCTCTGATGACGTCCCTTAGCTTCCTTGCCATGTCTTCCTCCGCGAGATGTGCCGACGGATTCTGAGCCGTCGTTATATTGGCATCATATCTAAAAATAGAGTTGAGTCTACTAATTTTTTGCGGCGCAACAAAGTTTATGCAGTGCCGATCGGTTGCCCGGCAAAGATATAACGATATCAGTGTTTTGGGTGCTATCTAGCGAGGAAGAAGACCGCTCAAAATGAGGTCGAGGGCTTGCCGATTCGCCCTTTGGGCGCGTGCGGCATCCCCGGTAAGCGCCCATTGATGGACGGCGGCGCGCCAGCAGGCGACCAGGCAGTGGGCGGCGATGTCCGCGTCAAAATCGCCAGAGAACGAGCGGTCATCCTGGCCCTTCCGCATGATGGCCTCAGCGATTTCGACAATGCTGGCTGCTGACCCATCGATGTCCTCTGCGCCCTGGGCCAGGGCGTCGGACACAAGGTGGCGCAAGAGGTCGGCGTGCTCGTTCCATTCGTCCATCACGATGGCGCGCAAAAGCTCGAGTTGTTCGATGGGGGGGAGCTCAAACTCGGTCAGCCGGGCGAGGACCTTCTCGGACACGTCTTCGTTGAAAGCGGCGACCAGCGCGGATTTGTTGGGAAAATGCAGGAAGAACGTCGCGTTGGCGATATCGGCGTGCCGCGCAATGTCTTCGATTTTCACGTTCTCATAGCCGCGTGCCTTCATGAGCGAGAAGGCAGCGTCGAGGATCCGGCGGCGAGTTTCTCGCTTCTTCCGCTCGCGCCGCGACAGCGGCGGGTTGGCAGAGGTCGCTTGGTCCCTGGTGGTCATAGAGTCTCAGTCTCTCGCATATCGTTCCTGACGGAAGGCCATAAAATCCTTCTCAGCCGATTACGATATGCAATCGTCGCCGCTTGGATCGGTTCATGCCGCTGTGACCGCGACCGGGTCTACAGATCGGTGTGCAGAAGAAAGCTACGCTGTTGGCCTTACCCTATGGTCCGCGGCGCGAGCAATGCGCTTCTGACGCATTGGGCGAGGCCATAGCGGCACCTAACTACCTGGGAGAAACAGCGGACGGTCTATGGCTGACGACGACGGCAACTTTCGCGGCACCGCGGTTCCCAGCGGGCGTTTGGGCAGGATGGCCCGGTTCGGCGGGATGACCACTTCGATCGCGGGCAATGTGCTTGTCGATGGCGCACGCCGCATGGCCAAGGGCGAGCGGCCATCGATGGAGGATCTGCTCCTCACGCCCAAAAACGCCGCCAAGGTGGCTGATCAGCTCTCCCGCTTGCGCGGTGCGGCGATGAAAATCGGCCAGCTGCTCTCGATGGCCGACGACCAAGCGATCCCGAAAGAGTTCACGGAGGTCTTTGCGCGCCTGCGCAGCGCAGGTGATATGATGCCTGCGAAGCAATTGCGCCAGGTGCTTGATCAGGCTTGGGGCCCTGGTTGGCTCCGGCGCTTCGGCCGGTTCGATGTCAGGCCCATGGCGGCCGCGTCGATTGGCCAGGTCCACCGTGCCCAGACGAAAGACGGCGAAGAGCTCGCGATCAAGATCCAGTACCCAGGTGTGCGGGAGAGCATCGACAGCGACATCGACAACGTGATGTCGATCCTCAACGTCTCGGGCCTGGTGCCCAAAGGGGTCGACGTCAAACCGCTCCTTGAGGAGGCCAAGGTGCAACTCCATCAGGAGGCGGATTATGAGCGTGAGGCAAAGTATCTCAAGCGTTTCGGTGAGCTTTTAGGCGGCAGTGACGACTTCGTGTTGCCCCAGGTCCACGATGCCTTCACCACCAAAGACACGCTGGCAATGTCTTTGGTGCGCGGACAGCCGATCGAAAGTCTCGCTGAGGCGCCGCAGGAGGAACGGGACCGCGTGGTCTCGCTCTTGATGCAGCTGGTGGTGCGGGAGGTGTTCGAGTTCGGCTTGATGCAGACCGATCCCAACTTCGCCAACTATTTCTACCAAACCGACAGCAAACGGATTGTTCTTCTCGACTTTGGTGCAACGCGTGTTGTGCCTGACGAGATCACGGCAGGCTATCGCAAGCTGATCAAAGCGGGCTTTGACGATGACTGGGAAGCGGTCCGGGAGGCGGCAAGCCTAATGGGCCTCGTCGGTGAGAACGCAGGGCCCAAGCATGAAGAGACGCTTGCGGAGCTTTTCACCTTGTCGATGGAGCCGATCGTGCATGAAGGGCCCTACGACTTCACCGATTCCGATCTTGCGATCCGGATGCGCGAGCTCGGGATGAGCCTGCGCGATGATGATTTTGCCCATGTGCCGAGCCCGGTGATGGTGTTCCTCCACCGCAAGTTCGGCGGCACCTACTTGCTCGCCACCCGCCTTGGCGCCCGGGTCGATATGCGTTCGATGATTGAGCCCCACTTGACCCCAGCGGGCTGAGGGTGAATGGGCTTCGGCTTTGTTGTGGAGGGCGGATGTCCATTAAGCTGCATAAGGGCGACCTGCCAGAGGACTTTGACTGGAGCGATGCGCGCGACGGTTGCGTCGCTGTCGACAGCGAGACCCTCGGCCTCAACCCCCATCGCGATGCGCTGTGTGTCGTTCAGCTGAGCCTTGGCCACGGCGATGCGCACCTCGTGCAGGTTGACCGCTCCAGCTTTGAGGCGCCGCGACTTTGTGCGCTGCTGAGCGATCCGAGCGTCACCAAGATTTTCCACTTTGCCCGCTTCGACATCGCGATGTTCAGCAAGTGGCTCGGCACCGAGACGACGCCGCTTTACTGCACCAAAATCGCCTCCAAGCTGACCCGGACCTACACCGACCGGCATGGGCTGAAGGACCTCTTGAGAGAATCGCTTGGGGTCGATGTTTCGAAGCAGCAGCAGTCCTCAGACTGGGGCGCGGCGACGTTGTCCGACGCGCAGAAGAGCTATGCGGCCTCCGATGTCCTCCACTTGCACGATGCTAAGGTTTGGCTCGACGATCGCTTAGCGCGCGAGGGGAGGGCGGGCATTGCTATGAAATGTTTTGAGTTTTTGCCTCAACGGGCATCGCTGGATCTGATGGGCTGGCCGGATACGGACATCTTTGCGCACAGTTGACGCAGAATTTAACGCGCTGGCCATAGATCACGTCTTTTATCGTCTTGTTACACGTGCCACTGTGCTCGAATAGGGCATTATAACACCAACAAACAGGAGCCTTCGTGCGCAAGCCCATGGTCCGTCCGTCATCTGAGGAGGCTGCCTTCGGCGCGGCTGAGCGGGTGACGCGGCACAGCGCGGTTGTTCGCAATTTGCGGTTGGCCGTTCCGGCCCTGGCGATGGGGCTCTTCATGACCTTTGCGCTCAGCGCCACCCCCCCGCGGGTCGACCGCGCCTTTCTGCTGCAGTTCTCGACCTTTGACGTCACAGACGGCCAGGCGAGCCTCGCAAGGCCCCGCTATTATGGCGAGGATCTCCAGGGCCAACCGTTTGAGGTGGCCGCGACCGCAGCGACCCGCGCGGCGGCGGACCCTGATCTCATTGGCCTCGATAAGCCCGAGGCCCGCCGTTTGAGCCAGGCGGGCGACACGGTGCTCGTCCGCGCGCAGGACGGGATCTATGACCGCGCCGCCCGGCGGATGGATCTCACCCGCGACGTGGAACTTGAGCAGCACAGCGAGGGCGGCGATGTGTTCATCCTCACCACCGATGCGGCGGAGGTGGATCTCGACAGCCAAATCGTGACCTCATCGTCGGAGGTGAATGGCGAGGGCGAGACAGGAACCGTGCGTGCTGATAGAGCGACAGTGTACCAAACCGAGGATCGGTTGGTGCTCGAAGGGGACGTCAAGATTCGCCTCGAGCCCAGGGTATCGGCGGGGATAAAGGAGTAACGACCGGTGGACGCTGTCCGTCTTATCTTGGTGCTGGCGCTTTGCTGGGGCCATGCCTGGGCCCAGGTCGGCGTTGGGTTTGACTCCGAACAGCCATCCGAGATTGACGCAGCGCGGGTCGAGCGCATGGACGCCGGGCTCACATGGATTGGCGAAGGCGATGTGCGGGTCTCGCAGCCGGGTGTTGTGCTCACGGCCGATGAGATGGTGATCAAGCTCTCCGCTGAGACTGGCGAGATCGAAAGCATCGAAGCCACGGGCAGTGTCCGCTACGCCAATGTCCAGGGCGATGCCCTTGCCGGCGACTACGCGTTCTTCGAGGCTGCCCGCAGTGTCCTCACGGTCACCGGCAATGTCGTGGTGCTCCAGGGGCCGCAGGTCGCCACCGCTGATAAGCTCACCTACAACACCCTCACCGGCGCCATGGTGATGTCGACGGAGCCAGGGGGTCGCGTGCGCGGCCTCTTTGCGGGGCAGGACGCCAGCTGATGGAAGGCAGCGTCGCAGCCAACGCCGACCAGGCCACCAAGGTGCCGAACCAAAATCTCGGCCTGGTGGCGGAGAACCTCCAAAAATCCTATCGCCGCCGCCGGGTGGTCAACCATGTCAATTTCCGGGTGAACCGGGGCGAGGTGGTCGGCCTTCTTGGCCCTAACGGCGCGGGCAAAACGACGTGCTTTTACATGGTGATGGGCCTCGTTCCGGCCGATGGCGGCTCGATCACCATTGATGGCTATGATGTCACCGCACTGCCGATGTATCAGCGCGCGCGGCTTGGCCTTGGTTACCTGCCGCAGGAAGCGTCCATCTTCCGCGGTCTCACGGTGGAGCAGAACATCGAGGCCGTGGCGGAGCTCGCCTGGCCGGATCGGCATAAGCGGCGCGAAGTCGTCGAGGAGCTGCTCGAAGAGTTCTCCATCACCCATGTGCGCGGCTCGATGGCGACAGCGCTCTCGGGCGGGGAGCGGCGCCGCCTCGAGATTGCGCGGGCGCTGGCCACCAGCCCCGATTTCATGCTGCTCGATGAGCCCTTTGCGGGCATCGACCCGCTTGCCATCGCCGATATCAAGGAGCTGGTCTCGCAGCTTAAAGATCGCGGCCTTGGCGTCCTCATCACCGACCATAACGTCCGGGATACATTGGATATTATCGATCGCGCCAGCGTTATTCACCAAGGCGAGGTTCTCTTCGAAGGTAGCGCAGAAGGTGTGGTCACTAACGAAGACGTCCGCCGTGTATACTTAGGGGAAACGTATGGTCCGTAACGTCTGACCTTGCGGGATGGGGGTGCCGATCACGGCCGCCCGCGGACGTTGGATGGGACCTTAGCGCATGAGCATGACCGGCCGGCTTGAGGCACGGCAAAGCCAGCAGCTGACGATGACGCCGCAACTGCAGCAAGCGATCAAGCTGCTGCAGCTCTCCAATCTCGAACTCGCCGCCTATGTCGAGGAGAAGCTCCTAGAGAACCCGTTCCTTGAGCGCGGTGAGACGAGCGAAGGTGAAGCGCCGACGGCGACGCCCGAGGTCGCGTCCTCCGAGGGGGAGGCTGATGCGCTCCCAGAGCGTCCCGTTGATGGTAGCGATGATGGTCCGCCTGCGCCCAAAGAGCGGATCCGCGAGTCGGCAAGCCAGCTTGGCGGGGGTGAGGACTTTGATGCCGCCGCGAATGTCAGCGAGGCATTGACTCTGCGCGAGGTCCTCGAAGAACAGCTTCTCATCAGTACACGTGACCAGATCCAGCTCGGCATCGGTCGCTACCTGATCGATTTGATCGAGGACAGCGGCTATTTGCAGACGCCGTTGGACACAGTGGCGACGCGGCTTGGCTGCCCCGAAAGCGATGTTGAGGCCGTGCTGCGTATCATCCAGAGTTTTGAGCCCGCCGGTGTCGGTGCTCGTTCGCTTGCGGAGTGTTTGAGCATTCAGCTTGAAGACCAGGGTGAGCTCTCAGGCCAAATGCAGGCCTTCCTTGATAACCTCACGCTGCTCGGCAGTCACAAGATCCCGGAGCTGAAGCGCCTAACCGGTATGGATGATGCAGAGCTGCGTCATGCCGTGGCCGCGATCAAGCGGCTCAACCCCAAGCCAGGCCTCGTCTATGGCTCCGACCCCGTGCAGGTCGTCGTGCCGGACGTCTATGTTGCTGAAAGCGCCGATGGCGGATGGAAGGTCGAGCTTAACAGTGAGACCTTGCCGCGCGTGATCGCCAACGAAACATACTACACGGAGCTTTCTGCGGAAAAGCAGAGCGACGACAGCAAGTCATTCCTGCAAACCCAGATCGCGGATGCGAACTGGCTGGTGCGGTCACTGGATCAACGGGCACGGACGATCCTCAAGGTCTCGACGGCGATTGTCAGCTATCAGGACGCGTTCTTCGCGCACGGTATCCGCCACCTGCGGCCACTGAACCTCAAAACGGTGGCTGAGGCGATTGAGATGCATGAGAGCACGGTCAGCCGTGTGACCACGAACAAATACATGCACACACCGCGCGGTGTCTTTGAGATGAAGTACTTCTTCACCGCCGCTATTCCGTCATCGGATGGTGGCCAGGAGTATTCTGCTGAAAGTGTCCGCCATCTGATCAAGGAGTTGATCGGCAATGAGGAGCCGACCTCGCCGCTCTCTGACGATCAACTGGTGGAAGAGCTCGCCAAGGTGGATATCGCCATTGCGCGGCGGACGATCGCTAAGTATCGACAAAGCCTCGACATCCCATCATCGGTGGAGCGGAAACGCGCGGCGCGCCGGGCCCTGTAGAAGCCAAAGCTCAGCTGCGCTACGACCCTCCCCCGATATATACGCTGAACAACAGCGAGGAGGTTCTATGGACGTGCAAGTGACTGGCAAAGGTATCGATCTTGGGGAGGCCCTCCAGACGCACGTCCATGACACGATGAATGCCCGGGTTCATAAGTATTTCGAGCGCGGTGCCGAGGCGATCGTCAATTTCGGCAAAGAGGGCTCCTTATTGTCGACCGAAGCCACGGTGCACTTGGCTTCTGGGGTTTTCCTCTCGGCGACAGGCAAGGCGCAGGACGCGTATGGCGCCTTCGACGACGCCATGGAAAAGCTTGAAAAGCGCGTCCGGCGGTACAAGCGCCGCCTGAAAGACCACCATTCGAAGGATCGCACGCCGCTGCCCGCCGAAATGGCGAACAGCTATGTCATTCAGGCGCCCGGCGATGACGGGGGACCGCAAGACACCGGTGAAGAGGCTGACGCGGCGCCATTGGTGATCGCCGAGGCCGAAACATCGGTGCGACAAATGACCGTCACGGACGCGGTGATGCAGCTCGATCTCACCGAAGCACCGGTCGTTGTGTTCCGAAACGCAGGCAATGGCACGCTTAGCGTCGTGCACCGCCGGGACGACGGCAACATCGGTTGGATCGAAGCCTCGTCCAAAGCTTAATTTAAGACATCTCGACCTTTCCTCTCAGCAGGCCTAGGGCCACATGCCTTGGGCAGGGATACCGGGGTTGGCGCGCCTTTCGCAGGGGACGCCTGAGCGGGTTGGTGCAAACCGGCCTGCGGACCGCGGGATTTTGAAGAAAGGGCGCTGCTTTTGCGGCGTTTGACGTGTCGGCATGGCAAAGAGCTTGCGTGGGATCATCGAGCCCGAACACATCCACTTGGATATCGCAGCGAGTTGCAAACGCTCCATTCTCGAAACCCTCGGCAAATTGGCGGCGAAGGATTTCGGTCTCGACGCGGGCCTCGTCCACGACAAGCTGATGGACAGGGAGAGCCTCGGCACCACGGGCTTGGGCGGCGGTATCGCAATCCCGCATGCGCGCGTGGAGGTCGACCAGCTGTCGGGCCTGTTTGTCCGGCTGCGCGACAAGATCGGGTTTGATTCCGTCGATGGCGACCCGGTGGATCTGGTCTTCCTGCTGCTGGCGCCTGATGCCGACAACGCCAATCACCTGAAGGCGTTGTCGCGCGTGGCGCGGACGCTGAAAACGCCCGGTGTGCTTGAGTCGTTGCGCGGCGCGACCAATGTCGACGCTGCCTACGCGGCGCTCGTCTCGCAAAGTGATGCTGAGGCCGCTTAGCCTCGCGCCCTGTCGAGGCGCCTGAGACCATCGTCCCCGAGGTGCCCGGTTTTTTCAACACAAGGTGATCGGCCGCGTCGGCGCGGAAACGGTATCAGCTGGGCGGACGCCGAACTCAGTGCACGCTGTGCGGCACCATTTCGTGTTGCCGAGCTGCGGCAAACGCGATCTCGCGATCACTCATCAGAGCAATGCGCTCACCATCAGCGTCGCACAGCGCATAGAGTACGCTGTCATCGTCAAAGGCGTATTTCGCGTCGAGTTCGCGTTCAATATCGTCGCGGACGTCACGGGCTAGGACCTCGCGGACATAGCAATCACGTCCGGTTGGGATTTCCGTATCAGCCATCGTCATCATCGACCTCCCTCCGACCAAAAGGGTCCCAATGAAGCGGAGGTCCTGTCTGAGAACAGAACCACTTCAATGGTTTCCCGAGCCGGTGAACAATTCCTTAAGGGGCCCCCGAAGGCCCACCACCAAAACCCACTAGAACACAAAATCTGGCCCTTGAGTGCTAAGATAACACTACGATGACAGTCGGCAATGGTTGTCAGATGACAAGCACGAGAACGGCCAAGCCCAGAAGAACGCGATATATGACGAAAGGCGCAAAAGAAAAGCGCTCGGTGGCCTTCAGGAAGACAGAAATTGTTATCAATGCTGCAATGAAAGAGAGGACCGCGATCACAAGACCTGCGGCCAAATCGCCTTTTTGGTCGGCGCTCATCAAATCGAGAAACGCATAAAGGCCAAAAGCAGAGATCGTCGGGATCGCCAGCAGCATGGAGAACCGCGCGGCTTCTTTGCGGGTGTAGCCCAGATAGCGGCTGGCCGTGATGGTGATCCCTGAGCGCGAGGTGCCGGGGATCAAGGCGAGGCACTGCGCAAGGCCAATCACCAGGGCCTGACGCGACGAGGTGACATTGCCGGTCACAAGCTCGGGCCGTTTGTCTGCGACATAGAGCACCAGCCCGAAAACGATGCTGGCGAGGCCAATGATCACAGGATTTCGCAGAACATCCGCGACATCGAAAAAGGCGATCGCGGCGCCGACCACCAGGATCGGGATCGTCGCGATGACCAGCACCTCGAACAGTTGCCGTTCGGCGCTCGGCCGCTGTTCGGCGAAGTCCTTAAGGCCGACGACCATCTCGCCGACATCCTTGCGGAAATAGAGCATCACCGCGGCGAGGGTGCCGACATGCGCGGCCACGTCGATCATCGCGCCTTGATCCTCAAAGCCATCAATCAACGCCGAGGGGAGGATGAGATGCGCCGATGACGACACCGGGATGAACTCCGTGATGCCTTGGATGAGCGCGAGGATCAGGAGTTCAAGAATTGTCATAGGACTGCCGCTATCATGTGATTTCGTTCACTGCCCACCAACTTCTGGACAGGTAGTGTTGCGATCGCGTTGCTTGCCTAGGGACCACTGACTGATGAACCGTTTTTCGTCGCTCCGCACCCCATGGATGGCCTTGGCCTTTCTGCTGTTTGTCGCAGCCTGCGCCTCCAAGCCGCCCAATGTCTTTGTTGATCCCGTGCCCAGCGGGAAGGTCACGTCGAGCTACGGCCCAAGGAGCGGGGGCTTCCACCACGGCGTCGACCTCGCCGCGCCGCGGGGCACAGAGGTGCGCGCAGCGAAAGCGGGCAAGGTCATTTTTCGCGGGCGGAAAAAGGGCTTTGGCCGGCTTATCATCATCGACCATGGCGGTGGTCAGCACACCTATTACGCGCATCTCGCGGGCTACAACACGCGCAAAGGCCGGAACGTGAAGCGTGGTCAGCGCATCGGCCGTGTCGGCAAGTCAGGCCGGGCGTCGGGCTATCATCTGCATTTTGAGATCAGGCAGAACGGCCGCAGCGTCAATCCGACGAACCACATCACCTTTTGATCGAGGCCCAAGGGTGCTTTCGCGCCGCCGCGATTGCGCCTAACCGGACGGGCTGATGGCTGATTTCCGTCCCGTTCTTTTGGTCATTGGCACGTTCGTGGCGGTGCTTGGCGCCTCCATGGTGCTGCCTGTCCTGGCCAATGTGCTGGATGGCAGCGAGGCGGCCCGGGCCAGCGCTCATGCCTTTGTCGCCTCGGCGATCATGCTCATGGTGGTCGGCGGCGGCCTTGCGCTCGCTTGCCGGGGTAAGGTGGAGCGGATTTCGACCCGCCAGGGCTTTCTGATCACAACGGCGAGCTGGTTGGCGCTGGTCATCGGCGCGGCGGTGCCGATGGGGATTGGCCCGGGCAGCATGAGCGTGACCGACGCTTTTTTTGAATCGATGTCCGCCCTCACAACCACGGGCGCGACGGTGGTCACTGGCCTTGATGATCAGCCCGCGGGGTTTTTATTGTGGCGTTCCATGCTGCAATGGTTCGGCGGCATCGGCGTGGTCATCATGGCGATCGCGGTGCTGCCCTTCCTCTCGATCGGGGGCATGCAGCTCTTCCGGCTCGAGAGCTCGGACAAGTCTGACAAAATCCTTCCCGGTGCGGATGACTTGGCGGCTGCCGTGTTCGGTCTCTATGTGGCGATGACGGCGATGTGCTTCTTCGCCTATTGGTTTTTCGGCATGGGGGCGTTTGATGCCCTCAACCACGCGATGACCACGGTCGCAACGGGCGGGTTTTCGACCAAGGATGCATCCTTTGGCTATTTCATGGACAGCGAGATGGTCCGTGGCCCCATCGATATCGTGGCCGTCGTCTTCATGATCGCTGGCTCGCTTCCTTTTGGACTTTACCTCTTGGTGTTGCGGGGGAAGGGGGCGATCTTGGAAGACAGTCAGGTGCGCTTTTTCTTGGGGCTTGTGGTCTTCTTTATCAGCCTCATGACGATCCGTGTCGTCGTTGCTCTCGATTTCAACATTGTTGAGGCGTTGCGGCTGTCGTCCTTCAACATTGTCTCGATCATGACCGGCACGGGCTATGCGAGCACCGATTACAACGCTTGGGGCCCGTTTGCTCTTGGGGTCTTTTTCTGTGTGATGTTCCTGGGCGGGTGCGCCGGCAGCACCTCCTGCGGGCTCAAAGTGTTTCGCCTCCAAGTCGCGATCGCTGCGTTGTCGGTCTACACACAAAAACTGTCCCATCCCCACCGGGTCACCGTCGCGCGCTACAATGGCAGGCCGCTTGATGAGAGCGTGTTCCGCTCGGTGCTGACGTTTTTCTTCATCTATTTTACAGTGTTCGCGACGGTCGCTGTGGGCCTCTCGCTGTTTGAACTCGACTCCGTCACAGCGCTCTCTGCGGCGGGTTCCGCCATCGCCAATGTGGGCCCCGGGCTAGGCGAGGTCGTCGGGCCGTCGGGAAATTATGCGAGCCTGCCAATGGGCGCAAAATGGATTTTGTCGGTTGCGATGCTGCTTGGCCGGCTGGAGCTCTTCACCGTCCTGGTGCTGTTTGTCCCCAGCTTCTGGGTGCGCTAGGCTCTCATTCCATCTCGCAGGATGTCCGCTCGGCCTGCACATCTGATGTGCATCGGACATTGCGCGGGGCAATTGTGCTGGTCCGGACCTTTGTTGTAACGCCTCACTTTCGTTTGAGGGCATACGGACCGATGAGCACGCGCACACAAACCATCATCATCGCAGTCTTATGGTTCGCGTGGTCGGTCCCCCACATCGTTCCTGGGCTGTTGATGATCCAGAGTGCGCTTGCTGGGGATCTGTCGTCGATCAAGTTCCTGTTCCCGGAAACTGATCCCCAAACGCTGATGCGTGATCATCCGCGCGAGGTTGCGGCGATATCGGTGACCTTTGGCCAACACGGCTTCAACCTCTTTTGGTTCGGTGTCGTGGCTTTGATCGGCGCGGGCCTGATTGGGTTCCGCCAAAGCCGGGTTGCTCTCATTGCCACCGCGTTGGTCGTCGGATGCGCAGACCTCGGCGCTCTTTTTGCGACCTTTATGATTGGCCGGATCGACGTGATCGGCATCCTGATCTTCGCCGGGACGCTGCTCGGTGTGCTGTTGACGGTCTCGGTGCTGCGCAAAGGTGTCGGCGGCGAGCAAGGCTCACACGCCTCAACGGCCTAGAACACCCAGGCATGCAGCCCTTGTCAGCTCGCGTGCTGCTCAGGAACGCCTTCCAGCGAGTAACCTGCCGAGCGCACGGTGCGGATCGGGTTGCGATCGCCATGTTTACCCAGAGCTTTCCGGAGGCGGCCGATATGCACGTCAACGGTGCGCGCCTCAACAAAGACGTCCGATCCCCAGACCGCGTTCAAGAGCTGCTCGCGGCTGAACACCCGACCGGGGTTTTGCATCAGGTGATCCAGCAGACGAAACTCCGTCGGCCCCAGATGCACCTCATGGCCAGACCGGCGTACCCGGTGGGCGGTACGATCAACCTCAATATCGCCGCAGGAAACAGTGTCGGAGACAAGGCTCGGGCGTACACGGCGCAGGACAGCCCGGATGCGGGCCACAAGCTCTTCCATCGAGAAGGGCTTCACCACGTAATCATCCGCGCCGGTCTCAAGGCCGCGCACGCGGTCGGTTTCTTCAGCACGCGCCGTCAGCATGATGATGGGCAGCGACTGGGTCGTCTGCCTGGCGCGCAATCGGCGACACACCTCGATGCCGGAGACATTCGGCAGCATCCAGTCGAGAATGACGAGATCGGGCTTCGCCTCTTCGACCTTCAGCATGGCCTCTTCACCATCGCGCGCGGTGGTGACAGCAAACCCCTCTTTACCGAGATTGTACTCGATCAGCGTTCGAAGGGCGTCATCATCTTCAACGACAAGAACATGTTTGCTCGGCATGGCTCACTCCGCGGCCACGAGGGACGTGGTGACATCGGTTTTGATCCGCTCATGAGGCAGCTCCTCACCGGTCAAAGCAAAATGCACCCGTTCAGCGATGTTGGTGGCGTGGTCGCCAATGCGTTCGAAATTCTTGGCGACGAAAATGAGGTGGGTCCCGGTGGATGCGAGCTCCGGCATGCGGGTCATCAGCGTCAGAAGCTCACGGAACACTGAGTTGTAGATGTCATCGACCTGGTCGTCGGCGTTGCGCACGGCGCGCGCGGCGTCGGCATTGCGGCGGAAGAGGGCGTCCAGGGCTTCTGAGAACTGGCGCAGCGCCATCTTGCCCATGCGGCCCACGCCAGCATGTTTGGAGTGCTCACCATCGTCGTCAGCTTCGGCGATGATGATCGAGCGGCGCGCCACATTCTTGGCAAGATCGCCGATCCGTTCCATCTCCGAGGCGATCCGGACAGCGGACATCATCCGGCGGATCTCTGCGGGTGTGCGGCGGCGCTCCTGGAACAGCTCCGCAACCAAGTGCTCAATCTGGCGTTCTTGGCGGTCTGTCTCCATGTCGCGCATGTTCACTTCGCGCGCCAATTCGGCGTCCCGGTGCTCAAAGGCGGCCAAGGCATCCGTCAGCTGCTGTTCCACCAGGCCACCCATGGTGGCCAGGGCCACATCGAGTTTCTCGATGCGATCAGCCTGCTGTTTTAAGATGCCAAACGGCATAAAGTTCTCCTTTGGCGGCCCCTGCTGCCTGATTTTTGTGACAAATTCTTGTAGAGTTTCGAGGACTTGGCGTTGGTTTTCTCCTTTTTCACGTCCTCGGCGCCGATGATTTGTCGTTATTCCGTTACATTCGGACCCGCCGTCGTAGAGGGTGGGAAGTAACATGTGAAGGCCGAGCCTTCATTTGGCGATGATTCGACCAAGATTCCCCCGCGATGGCGACCCACTATGTGTTTGACGATTGCAAGTCCGAGGCCAGTGCCGCCCTTCGATCGGCTGCGTTCGACATCGATCCGGTAAAACCGCTCCGTGAGGCGAGGAAGGTCTGTCTTCTCAATTCCCTGTCCGCTGTCTTGCACACGGACAAACACCAGATCCTCGGGCTGGCACCCGGCGCGCACGGCGATCTGTTCGGGGCTATCGCCGCTTTTGTCAGCGTCACGCCACACCGTTTCGGGGCCGCGGCCGACGGAGATCTGCACCTGCACTGCGCCATCGTCAGCAGACGCGCCATATTTGAGTGCGTTGTCCGTGAGGTTCTGGGTGACCTGGATCAGCTGGTCCCGGTCGCCGGTCAGGACAATCTCCTCGGGCCCCTCAACATCGGGGAGGTGACCGCCCGCGGAGGATGCGACCGGCTCCATCATATCGTGGACCGCGACGGCGACGTCTTTGAGATCGACCAGGTCTTCGGGGAGGCGCCGCTCGTTGAGTTCGAGCGCTGACAAACTCACAAGGTCTTGGACCAGGCGCAGCATCCGCTCGGTCTGGGCGTACATGATGCCCAAGAATTTATCCTGCACGGCGGGGTCGTCTTTTGCGTGACCACGGAGCGTTTCGATAAAGCCCAGGATCGAGGCGAGCGGTGTGCGGAGCTCATGGCCAGCGTTGGCGATAAAGTCTGTGCGCATGCGCTCGAGTTTTTTCTGCTCGGTCCTGTCACGGATCATCACGACGATGCGGCGATCATCATCGCCAGCGTCAGGATCAAGCGGTGCGGCGTAGAACAGAGCATCAAGCCCCGGGGTTCCGGCCAGCTTGAACTCCGTTTCCCGCGGCGCCTGGGCATGGCGCACCTCACGCAGCACATCGAGCGCCTGGGGCGCGCGGATGAGCCCAGCAATCGGTGAGCCGTCAACGTGATCACCAAAAACCGCCGCACACGCCTTGTTGGACGTCTCAACCTGATCAGCGCTGTTGAGCAGCAACACCGGTTGAGGGAGGGCGTTGATGAGGAGGCCGAAGCGCTTCAGTCGCCGCATCTCCTCGAGGTCCTCGCCCATCAGCGCCGCGGGTGCTGCCGAACCTGCTGACGTGAAGGCAGAGACGAGCGCGGCGACCCCCAAAAGTGCGGCGATGATGATCCCCTCCCTTGTGGTCAGAAGACCGCTTGTCACAGCAGCCGACAGCGCGGTGAGGGCGGCGGCGCCAACAAGAGCGAGCGCAAGGCTCGACAATGGCCGTCGCCGACGCGACCCCTTGGTGCTGGGATCGGGGAGATCTGGTGGTCGTTGGTCCATCGAGCGCTCTTAGTCCCCTGAAAGGCCCAGTCAAAGCGCGCGCCGCCAAAGGCTTTGACCCTTCGATACATTTCGCGACGCGCGTCCGGTTTTTTGCCGCTCAGCTTTGTGGTTCTTTCGGAGCCAGGCGGCGGGCACAGCGACGACCGCCTGGCGAAAGGACCACACGATGAGAATGACGATGATGTTTGTGAGCGCGGCCACCGCGGCGCTTTTGGCCGGGGCTGCTTCCGCGCAGGAGCCGGAGATGGGTGGCCCGCTCGGTCGCGACATGGACGGTGACGGCTTTATCAGCCGTGATGAGGCGCGCCAGTCCGCGCAAAAGGGTTTTGAGCGGCTCGACTCCAATGGCGACGGCGTTGTCACCTTAGAAGAGTTTCAGACGATCTCTCTGGGCCGGTTCGATCAGGTCGATGCCGATGGTGATGATCTTCTGTCCCGAGACGAGTTGAGAAACGCTCGCCCCGGCAATGGTCGGTCCCGTCGCGGCCGCGGTCGCGACGGTAACGGTTAAGCGGTCGACGGGAGGAACCCGACGATCTCTTTGACGTCGCGCAGGATTGGCGCGGCAATGGCGTCAGCCCTGGTGGTCCCCCCGACCAGGATGGCGTCGAGATGCGCCGCGTCGCCCGATAAGCGGCGCATCTCATCTGATATCGGTGCCAGCTTGTCGACAGCGAGTTCGGCCAGCCGCGGTTTCAGCGCACCAAAACCTTGGCCGCCAAACTCCGACAGCACCGATGCCGCATCGCTCCCTGCAAGGGCGGCGTAGATATTGACGAGGTTGCGCGCCTCCGGCCGGCCCTCAAGACCCTCTTCTTCCGATGGCAGAGCATCAGGGTCCGACTTCGCCTTCTTGAACTTCTTGGCGATCGTGTCCGCGTCATCGGTGAGGTTGATGCGGCTGAGATCGGAAGGGTCGGATTTTGACATCTTCGCCGTGCCGTCGCGCAGGGACATGACACGCGTGCCGGCGCCCTGGATCATCGGCTCTGGTAGTGGGAAGAAATCCTCAGCACCAAAATCATTGTTAAATTTGGCCGCGATATCGCGCGCGAGTTCAAGATGCTGCTTTTGGTCTTCACCAACGGGCACATGGGTGCCCTTATAGGCGAGGATGTCTGCGGCCATCAGGATCGGGTAGGTGTAGAGCCCGACCGAGGCTTTCTCTTTGTCCTTACCCGCCTTGTCCTTGAACTGGGTCATCCGGTTCAGCCAACCGGTGCGGCCGACGCAGGAGAGGATCCAAGCAAGCTCCGCATGCGCCGTGACAGAGGATTGGTGAAAGATGATCGCCTTTTCGGGATCAACGCCGGAGGCGATATAGGCGGCCGCGATTTCGCGCGTCTGCGCTTTCAGCTCTTTGGGGTCCTGCGGCACCGTGATGGCGTGCAGGTCGACAATGCAGAAGATCGATTCATGGGTGTGCTGCATCGCCACGAATTTTGAGATCGCGCCGAGATAATTGCCAAGATGCAGATTGCCGGTGGGCTGCACGCCTGAAAAGACGCGCTGAGAATGTTTGGTCATGATGGGGCCGTTCGTCAGGGTCGAGTGAAGGGAAGCCGCGCTAGCGGTGTCGACAGAAGGTCTGCGTGCCGGGCCATCGCCAGCGCACATCATATCGGCAACCGGCGAGGGGCTGCCGAAGGCATGCGTCACGTGTTGGTTGGAGGGCCTTGGGCACCAGTGGAAATCCTTGCTCTTGACTTCTGCCGTAGCCGAAGAGTGTGCCCACTGCAAAGGCTGGGCCCTGTTGGCTGCAATTGTCCGCCTCTTGAGAGATTGGCCCTGTTGCCAACAAGATCCCGTGTGTATCATTGATACCAATGAGTACGACAGAGGGATGGCATGCCATGCAGAACGACGCGCGTTCAGGCGGTGGAGGGCAATTGGTCGCCCTACTCATCTTCATGGCCATGCTGTGGGTGCCGGTGGGGCAGTCCGCGTTTCTCGCAGATCACTGGATGAAGATCGGCACCTATATGGCGCCGGTGGCTGTCTTCATGGGCCTCAAAATGCGGCAGGGCTCA